>CACKZW010000004.1 GCA_902604835.1 uncultured Candidatus Actinomarina sp. | reverse complement strand
TTCTTAAATCTACCTGATTTTTCTCAGAAATTATCCATATTTCTTCAAATGCAGAAGTCAATACATCAATCAAACGTTCGTGTAGTTCCTTTTCTTTCCATAAATAATTTTGTGTATTTTGTACCCATTCAAAATAACTGGCTGTAACGCCACCAGCATTTGCAAGAATGTCCGGAATTATCATTACATTATTTTCTTTAAGAATTTTATCAGCACTTAGTGTCGTTGGAGAATTTGCTCCTTCGACAATTACTTTTGCTTTTATATTCTCAGCATTTTTAGATGTTATTACACCCCCAACTGCCGCAGGAATCAATATATCACAATCAAGTTCGAGAATATCATTATCTAGTTTGTCTGCTCCTTCAAATCCTCCTACAGATTTGTTCTTTGCAATATATTTAAATAGCTCAGGTATATTTATTCCATCTTTGTTGTAGATAGCGCCACCAAGATCATTTACAGCAATAACTTTGGCTCCTCTTTCATAGGAATCTAATGCCGCATATCTTCCGACATTTCCAAAGCCCTGAATTACTATTGATGAGTTTTTATACTCTTTACCTTGTTTTTCTAATGCTGCATTAGCTATTGCAACAGCGCCTCTACCTGTAGCTTCTCTTCTTGTTATTGATCCACCCAATGATGCTGGTTTACCGGTCACAATACCCGGTTGTGGTGATCCTACAAAATTACTATACGTATCCATTATCCAAGCCATAGTTTGTTCATCAGTTCCTAGATCAGGACCTGGTATATCCTTATCAACACCTATGACAGGAAGCAATTCAGCAGTGTATCTCCTTGTGACTCTTTGTTTTTCTGTTCGAGATAAAGGGTTAGGATCAATAGCCACCCCTCCTTTAGCTCCTCCGTAAGGTAAGCCAACAATAGCTGACTTCCATGACATTAGAATTGCGAGAGCTGTGACTTCACCCAAGTTAACATCCGCATCATATCTGATTCCACCTTTAGTTGGTCCCATTGATAAGACATGCTGTACGCGAAAACCAACAACTGTTTCTACTTCATCATATTCATCTCGTCTAAATGGGAACGTTACAGTTAAAGCTCTTTGGGGTAATTTCAATCTTTCTCTGATGTTTGAATCCAAATTAATGAATTCTGAGACTTCGTCATATTGCTTGATGACTTCTTTATACATATTTGATTCAAATAAATCAGTATTAGTCATTACATTGCTATATTATTGCGAAACTATCTATAGGTCTAGGTATTTAAAATTTTTTGTCACACCTGTTTTCTATTGTATGTTTATGAAAAAAATTAATTTAGAAGATATTCTTAAATCAAGTGGATTAGAAGCTATTGTCATATGTAATCAACATTCAGACAATTGTGGATGTCACGAAGATTATAGAAAAGCTGCATAGTTTAGGAGAAAAATGAGTAATAATTTAGACGAGATACTGTCTTTAACGAAAGAAATATCTTTTCAAGATAGTGAAGATATAGACATTACTGTCACAGAATATGGTGAAAAATTATCAGAAACAGATGATATTGAATTTTTATGGGTTGCAAGAAATACTTCAACTACTGTAAAAAATGCTTCATCAAATATCAAAAATTTCAATGATCAAAATATAGCTAATAACATAAATCAAAATGGTCCAGTCAGACTTGGAGATGAAGTTTTTGTTTTTAATAAATCTTATAGCTGGAAGGTACACGATTTAAAAAAATTTATTCAATGGGTAGTTGAAAAGTCAAAAGATAACGACGACCTTGTTGATTCTTTATTAGCAATTATGGGACAAACATTTGTGCCAAAGCTAAAAGGATTGGATGCATTTTCAAATTCAAGGGATATTAATCCAGAAATGATTCGAGACACTTTTCTCTATAAAGAGTGGAGAGAGAAATCAGAATTAAAGGCAATCAATACAAATAATACTTCAGCTCCAAAATGGGCAAAAGAATTAGGTCATAAAGAAAGGAAAAAATGAATCAATTATACGAACTATCTAGACAATTTCCAGATGAATGGATAAAGCCTGCTCCAAAGGGAAAATTTGGCAATTACATTCCTCACTCAGTAATAACACAAAGATTATTGGAAGTATGTGGACCATTCAATTGGGAAGTTGTGGAGCTTATCAGACAAGAAAATAGTGGAAAAGTTGTAGGTTGTTTTGGTAAACTAACAACTCTCATCGATGGAAAATCTGTAACAATTACTTCAATTGGAGATGTAGAGCATGATCAAGGAAGCGATGGTATGAATGCTAAACATGCAGAATCTGATGCATTCAAAAGATGTGCTATGAAAGTTGGATTAGGTTTACATCTTTGGGCTGGTGAAGAATATTATCTAGATAAAAAACTTAGTGAGGCTGAGGGTAAAAAGAATATAAAATTACAGTCAGCTTAAGTAATCATAGTTCCATTTTTAGATTGAATATACATCGTTAAAGGACCGTCATTGACGAGAGAAACTTCCATTAATGCCCCAAAAGAACCCTCTTTAACGTTTAAATAATTCGAAAATTCATTTTTAACGTCTTCAATCATTTGTTTTGCTATTTCAGGATCTTCAGAATTTACAAAAGATGGCCTATTACCTTTAGAAATATCTCCATTTAATGTAAATTGACTCACAAGTAATATTTCACCAGAAACATCGATAATTGACTTGTTCATTTTTCCATCTTCATCTGCAAAAATTCTAAGTTTTAATATTTTTTTTGTTAATGTTTCAATATCCTCAAAAGTGTCTCCTTTTTCAATACCCCATAAAAGCAATAATCCGTGATCGATTTTAGATATGAGATTTTTATCAACATTTACAGAAGCAGATGCAACTCTTTGTAAAACAACTTTCATAATATTCTATGATAATTATATGGGATTAGATAAAAAAACGATTGCAATGGCAAAAGAACCAAATTATGCGACTTTAACAACTCTTTTTAAAAGTGGTGCTCCTCAGACACATGTTATGTGGGTTGATACAGACGGTGAAAATATATTAATAAACACAGAAATTCACCGAAGAAAATATTTAAATGTAAAAGATGACCCAAGAGTGAATGTTATGATCTGGAAACATGATAATGAGTTTAAATTTGTTGAAATTAGAGGTGTCGTAGTTGGTGAAATTACAGGTGAAGACGCTTTTAAAAATATTAACGATTTATCTCATAAGTATTGGGATAAACCTTATCCATTTGAAATTCAATCTGAAAGAATAGTTTTAAAAATAAAAGCTGAGAGGGAATTCTTTTTTAATCTTAAAGATCAAGATTTTGAAGGTTTATCGTAATTGTAAAAACCCTCTCCTGTTTTTACACCTAATTTTCCATCTTTAACTTTTTCTTCTAGAAATTTTTTGGGTTTATCTTTTGGATTTTTTGTCTCATTGTAAATTTTAAGTTTTGAATAATAACTAATATCTAAGCCTGAGTAATCAGTTAGTTCAAAAGGTCCTAGTGGATGATTTAAACCTTTTTTAATAGCCAAGTCGATATCTTTGAAGTCAGCAATTCCTTCATCATATAGTTCGTAAGCCTCGTCCACTAAAGCGCCTAGCATTCTGTTTACGATAAAACCTGGTGTCTCTTTATTCAAAGTTACAACTGTTCTTCCCATCAAATTGCTTAGCTCTTTTGTCCTATCAACTACTTCTTTTTTTGTAGATTCTGGGAATGAAATTTCAATAAGATCCATTCTCAAAGGCGGGTAAAAGAAATGCATGTTTAGAAATCTTTCTGGGTATTTGCAATGCTGGGCAATTTCTGATGCAGCTATAAATGAACTATTTGTTGCGAGAACGACATCTTTATCAAGTATGTTAGAAATAGTTTCAAAGATATCTTTTTTTACATCAAATCTTTCAACAACAGCTTCAATTACAAATGTTTTATCTTTTACAACTGATTCGAGTGAGTCATAGACTTTAAGATTTTTATTAAAATTGTCTAAGCTTTCCTTCTGAATTAAGTCTTTTGAAACTAAGTTTTCTATATTTTGTTTTGTAAAAATTAATTTGTTATCTAAATATTCTTTATTGTTATCAAAAATACTAGTTTCATGACCAGACATTGCCGATAAAGCAGCAATCTGACTTCCCATTTGTCCACCACCGATAACAGCAACTTTTTCCATGATTACCTATGTTTATTAATTTCTCTTCTCGCAATTGATCTCAAATGAACTTCATCGGGACCATCTGCAATTCTTAATACACGTGCTCCTGCAGACATTCTTGCCAAAGGAGTATCTTGGGATAATCCCATTGCACCATGTGTTTGTATAGCTTTATCAATTACATAGGAGGCTGCTTCGACTACAGATACTTTTATAGATGAAATTTCAATTTTTGCTTCTTCTTTACCAACAGTATCAATAAGCCAAGCAGTCTTTAATGTAAGTAACCTTGCTTCTTCTATTTTGATCCTTGAACGAGCAATCCAATCTTGAATAACACCCTGTTCAGCCAATTTTTGACCAAATGTTTCTCTTTCAAGTGAGCGATCAATCATCAGAGATAATGCCCTCTCTGCCATTCCTATAGCTCTCATGCAATGATGTATTCTTCCAGGTCCAAGTCTTGCTTGAGCTATTTTAAATCCCATTCCTTCTCCCCCGATAATGTTAGATTTTGGAACAACAACATTATCGAATAAAAGCTCGGGGTGTCCTGTATATCCATCATCATATCCGAATACTTGCATTGGTCTGATTATTGAAAGTCCTTCGCTATCCATAGGAACTAATACCTGACTTTGCCTCTGATATGGAGGGCTATCAGGATTAGTAACACCCATAAAGATACATATTTTTGCATTTGGATTTATAGCATTTGAAGTCCACCATTTTCGCCCATTGATGACATAATTATCTCCGTCACTGACAATTGAGCTTCCTATATTGGTAGCATCTGAGGAAGCTACATTTGGCTCTGTCATTGCAAAGCATGATCTTATTTCGCCTTCAAGAAGTGGCTCAAGCCATTGTTTTTTTTGTTCTGATGTACCAAACTCAGCTAAAATTTCCATGTTTCCTGTATCAGGTGCAGAACAATTAAATACTTCTGGAGCCCACCAATTATGACCAGTAATCTCAGCCAATGGTGCGTAATCAACATTTGATAATCCATATCCATATTCGTTATCAGGGAGAAATAAATTCCATAAATTTTCCTTTTTAGCTTTTGATTTGAGTTCATTTAGAATTTCTGGAATATGCAATGGATCACCTGAGTCAATAATTGCATTCTCGTAATGGTCTTCATTCGGATAAATATGATCTACAAAAAAAGTTTTTAGCTTATCTTGTAATTCAAGTGATTCCTTAGAAAAATTAAAATCCATCATTCTTATTGTATCAATTTAAACAACTGAACCAAAAAACTTTCATTAATATGTTCTTAAATGGACTTTTTTAGTGAAAAACTTAAAAAATATATCTCTTCAGTTGTAGACATTTCAGAAGATTTTAACTTTGAACAGTTTAAAGTAGGAAGATCAAATATTACGTTCAAAATTTTCGATGATGCAAACTCATTTGTATTGAGAAGGCCCCCATTTGGACTTAAGTTAGAATCTGCACACAATATGGGTAGGGAATACAAAATATTAAAAGTTCTGAGTGAAAATGGCTTAAGGGTCCCAAAACCGATGTATTTGTACAACAAGAAAGAATTATCCGTAGATGATTTTTATATTATGGAATTTATTGAAGGTGAGACAATAGCAAATAACCAAATAGCTGATGAATTTAATGAAATTCAAAAAAATACAATTACTAAATCGTTTATTAAAGCTCTTTCAGAAATACACAATTTTAACGTGATAAGTTCAGAATTAAATGACTTAGGAAAACATGAGGACTATGTTGAGCGTCAAATAAACAGATGGAATAAACAATTTCAATCGCAAAAAGTTAGAGAAATAAATGAATTAGAAAGTGCTACAAAATTATTACTAGATAATATTCCCTCTCAACAAACTGTTGGAATAGTTCATGGAGATTACAGATTAGATAATGTACGAGTGAAGGATAATCAAGTAGCTGCCGTTCTAGATTGGGAACTTTGTACTCTAGGAGATCCACTTGCGGACATGGGTACAGTGATAGCATCTTGGAATACAAAACAGGAAAAAGACTCGCCTTTTATTTATTCTCCTACCCTATCTGGTGGATTTCCAACACGTAAGGATGTGATAGAGTTATATTTAAATAATTCAGATCTAGATTTAAGTGATATTGAATTTTACGCAAGATTATCTTTTTGGAAACATGCAATGATAATGGAAGGAGTTTACATCAGATATTCAATGGGATCGTATGGAAAAACAAATGAAAATGAAATAGAATCATTTAAGAACAGTACAATAAAGTTTGCAAATAAAGCTGCGAATAAAAATTTATTAGAGGAGATAATATGACAATCGTTCCTGCAGATGAGATGGAAAAATATATAGGTGAAGAGGTTGGTGTTTCTGACTGGTTTGAAATAAATCAAGAAAGAATAAATCAATTTGCAGAAGGTACTAATGATCATCAATTTATTCATGTTGATGAAGAAATGGCTAAAAGTACACCATGGGGATCAACAATAGCTCATGGATTCTTGACATTGAGTATGGTAACTCATTTATCTGTGGACAACACTGTTATGCCAGAAAATATCCAAATGGCGATAAATTATGGTCTTGATAAAGTCCGTTTCATGGAAGCTGTACCAGTAAACAGCAAAATAAGAGGAAGATTTGTTTTGTCAGATGTTCAGTACAAAAAAGCCGGTAGATGGTTAGTAAAGCATACTGCTACAATTGAAATAGAAGGTAAAGATAAACCAGCAGCAATTGCTGAACCTTTAACTTTATTTATAGTTACAGAATAGAAGAAAGAAGAATAAAAATGAGAGAAGCAGTGATTGTATCAGCAGCAAGAACACCTATTGGAAAAGCTTATCGTGGAGCTTATAACAAAACAGATGCTCCAACATTAGGTTCTTATTCAATTAAAGAAGCTGTCGAAAGAGCAAAAGTTGATCCAAATGAGATTGAAGATGTCATTATGGGATGTGCTCAACAACAAGGTTCACAAGCACTAAACATTGGAAGATTAAGTGGAATTGCAGCAGGATTACCAATTACTGTTCCAGGAATGACTATAGATAGACAATGTTCTTCTGGCCTTATGGCCATCGCTACAGGTGCAAAACAAATAATGACAGATAATATGAATGTTGTTGTTGCTGGCGGTGTTGAATCTATATCATTAGTTCAAACTGCTGAGTTAAGATTTGCTCCAGATCCAAATGTTGTAAAACTTGCAGATAACGCTTACATGCCTATGATCGAAACTGCTGATTTTGTTGCTGAAAAATATAATATCTCAAGAGAATATCAAGATGAATATTCATTACAAAGCCAACAAAGAACTGCAGCAGCTCAAGAGAGTAATAAGTTTGATGACGAAATCATTTCAACAACTACAACTAAGAGTGTCAAAAATAAAGAAACTGGTGAAGTTACTGATGAAGAGGTTGAATTAACAAAAGATGAGGGAAATAGACCAGAGACAAATTTAGACGGTTTATCTTCACTTCCTCCGGTTTACGGAGAAGGAAAGTTTATCACAGCTGGCAATGCTTCTCAGTTATCAGATGGCTCAGCTTCAGTTGTCCTAATGGAAGCTAGCGAAGCAGAAAAAAGAAGCCTAGAACCACTTGGATATTACAGAGGTATGACTGTATCAGCATTAGCACCAGAGGAAATGGGAATAGGTCCTGTGTATGCGGTTCCAGATTTATTGAATAAATTCAATTTGAAAATTGAAGATATAGACCTTTGGGAGCTAAATGAAGCGTTTGCTGTTCAAACTTTATACTGTAGAGACGAACTTGGTATCGATAACAGTATTTACAATGTCAATGGCGGCTCAATCTCAATAGGCCATCCATATGGAATGACTGGTGCAAGAATGACAATGCACGCTTTAATGGAAGGTAAGAGAAGAAACGCAAAATTCGTAGTTGTAACAATGTGTGTTGGTGGTGGCATGGGTGCAGCAGGGTTATTTGAAGTTATTTAAATTATAAATTTCTAACTAGATTTTAAATCACAATCTTACAATTTATAATGATGTATGAACAAAATTCGTACAAAACAAGATTATATTAACTCTCTGAAAAATAGAAATCTAACTATCTATCTCATGGGTGAACTGGTAAAAGATCCTCTCACTCATCCTATTATCAAACCAAGTATTGAAGCTATGGCTGAAACTTATGCATTAGCAGATAGAGACCCTGATTTGGCTACAACTATTTCACCTTATACTAATGAGCCAATTAATCGATTTTTACATATTGCGAACAGCAGTGAAGATTTATTTATGCAAAATGAAATGCAAAGGAAACTTGGTCAGTTAACTGGTACGTGTTTCCAAAGATGTGTGGGAATGGATGCATTCAATGCCCTCCATTCCGTGACATATGAGATTGATGAAAAATATAAGACAAATTACCATGACAAATTTATCAATTTTTTAACAAAAATGCACGAGGGTAATTTTGTGATTGGTGGAGCTATGACTGATGTTAAAGGTGATAGATCAAAACCTCCTCACCAACAAGCGGATCAAGATTTATATTTGAGAGTTGTTAATAGAGATGATAATGGTGTTTATGTCTCAGGAGCTAAAGCTCATCAAACAGGATGTATAAATTCTCATTGGATGGTTGTTATGCCAACTTTAAGGCTTACTGAAAATGATAAAGATTATGCAATTGTAGGAGCGTTGCCTATTGAGACAGATGGTATTACATACATCTATGGACGACAATCCTGTGACACCAGAAGTATGGAGCCAGGTGAATATGATGTTGGAAATAAATATTTTGCTGGTCAAGAAGCAATGGTTATTTTTGATAATGTGTTCATTCCAAACGAATTTATATTTATGAATGGTGAATATGATTTTGCTGCAATGCTTGTCGAAAGATTTACATGTTATCATCGAAGGTCGTATGTTTGTAAATCAGGTGTTGGGGATGTAATGATAGGGGCAGCAGCAAGTATTGCCGAATATAACGGTGTTGAAGATAAATCACATATTAAAGAAAAATTGATTGAAATGAATAAATTAAATGAAACTATTTATGCGACGGGAATTGCTTCATCTTTGCAAGGAAAAAAAACAAAGAGTGGAAATTATATAAATGACGATTTATTAGCAAATGTCTGCAAGCAGCATGTTACAAAAGAAACTTATGAGATAGGAAGGTTGGCACAAGATTTAGCTGGTGGACTAGTTGCATCCATGCCTTCAGGTATTGACATAAATGAAAGTGAGATGTCACCAAACTTATTGAAATACTTGAAAGGCAAAGAAGATGTAAATACCGAAGATCGTGTAAGCATGTTACGACTTATTGAAAATATGACATTAGGAAGAAATGCTGTTGCTTATTTAACTGAATCAATGCATGGTGCTGGATCACCACAAGCTCAAAGAATACAAATTTCTAGAAAAGTAGATATTGAAGAAAAGAAAAACTTTGCAAAGAAACTCTCTGGAATAATCGAAAGAGAAGATTGATGAAAGCTGTTGTTTGTACAAAAATAGGTGATCCTAATCTACTTGAGATTAAAGATATTGAAACACCTAAGCCAAGTAAAAATGAAGTACTAGTAAAAGTACAAGCAGCAGGTGTGAATTTTCCAGATGCTTTAATGGTTCAAGGTAAATATCAAATAGTAATGGACCCACCTTTTACTCCTGGTAATGAAGTTTGTGGATATGTTGAAGAAACTGGAGATGATGTTGATCTTAAGATTGGAACCAAAGTAATAGCTTTGCCGCCAATAGGAGGTTTTTCTGAATATGTTTCTGTAGATAAGAATCTTGTTATACCTGTATCAGAAAAAGTCGATTCAAAGGCTGGGGCAAGCTTGCCTATAAATTATGGAACTTGTTATTACGCACTCAAAAGAAGAGCAAATATTCAAAAGAATGAGTCTCTTCTTGTTCTTGGTGCGTCAGGGGGTATAGGGACGGCGACGATACAATTAGCGAAAATAATGGGAGTCAAAACTATATGTGCAGTTGGCAGTGATGAAAAAGCAGAATATGTTAAGTCATTGGGGGCAGATGAAATTATTCGATATGATCAAGTTGAACTAAAGGAAACAGTAAAAGAACTTACTGATGGAAAAGGAGTAGATGTTGTTATGGATCCTGTTGGAGGAGATGTAACAGAACAAGCATTGAGAGCAACAGCATGGAATGGAAGGTTGCTTGTAATAGGTTTTACAGATGGCAACATACCAAAAATTCCATTAAATTTAACTCTTGTTAAGGGAGTCTCAATAATTGGAGTTTGGTGGGGAAGATGGACTACAACTTCTCCTGAAGAGACAGCTGAAGACTTTAAAGAATTAATTGAATTTATTGAAAAGGATGAACTAGTGATCCAACCAAAAAATATTCATCCAATAGAAGAGACTTCTTTAGCACTTGAAAACTTTCTATCTAGAAAAAATATTGGGAAAACAGTAATCAGTTTTTAATTATTTTTTAGACGATTCGAAATACGGATTATTTCCTGAAGCGTGATCAGTTGCATCAATAATATTTCCTATTTCAGGTACAGCATCTCGTAAAGCTGTTTCTATTCCTTGAGTAAGTGTTACTTGAGCCATTCCACATCCTTGACAGCCCCCACCAAGTCTAAGATAAACATCTTGACCTTCAATACCAACTAAAGATGCCTTTCCTCCGTGAGATGCTATTGCTGGATTAATTTGGCTTTCAAGAACTGTTTGTACCTTCTCTGCAAGCTCACCAGTTAGTTCAGGTAAATCTTCAGGGTTACCTACCATTGCAGGACTTGGAGTATTTGGGTTGTCCATTGTGAGTCCTGGTGCATTTGGATCATCTGATATTTCTAATTCTGCACCATTAAAGTTATCAACATCTTTACTGGCTATAATTACAGATAAATCACCAAAATCAAGTCGTTTATCATCTGGTCTAGCCTGTTCAAGATCTAAAAAACTAAGATCATATGTATATTGATTTCCTTGTACACCGTCAATCTGTAAGAATAGAGCATAATCTTTGTCTCCAGGTTCTTGTTCTTTTAACTCAAGAATCTTACTAACAGCACTGTCTCCAATATTGAATTTAAACTTATCAGTCATATACTTAATATTAGTAAGCTCAAGATATGTGTAAATAAATATGAATAAACTATTGTTAGTAATCCCAGAAAATAGCTATAAATCCAATGATTTTGTACTAACTGCAGAAAGATTAGGTATCGATTTTTTGGTAATTACAGACAGCGATCAAGTATCAAGTCAATTTGGTGACACTGTAATTATTCAAAATTTTACTGAAAAAATAAGCGATGAAACATTAATAAAACTTGATAAAATAACTCACGTACTTCCGATTGACCATAGTGCATTAAAATTTGCTGGTTATCTAGTTGATTTATTAGATGCTAAAGGAAATAAATTATTTGCAATAAAGCATTCAATGAATAAGTTTAATTCAAGAAATACTTTTAATTCAATATCGAATATAAAAGCAGAAAATATGGTTATAAAAAGTCTTGAAGACATTGCAATGTTTGTAGAAAAACATGGTACATCAGTTTTAAAACCAAACTTTGGATCAGCAAGCAAAAGTGTTTTAAAAATAGATAATTTTAATAAAAACAAAGACTACATCATTAATTTAATGAACGATTGTGAAGATCAGGAAATGGTTATTGAGCAACATATAGATGGTAAAGAATATGCATTGGAAGGTAACTTAATAAATTCTAATTTAAATAAAATAACAATTTTCGATAAGCCAATTGAATACAAAGAACCTTACTTTGAAGAATCTATCTATATAACTCCAAGCGAACTATCTGAAAAATTACAAAATGAAATAGTTGAATTGATTGATAATGCTTGTAAAAAAATTGGTCTTGAGAATGGGCCCGTACATGTTGAATTTAAGATACTTGATGGAGATATTTTCATTATTGAAATTAATCCAAGAATGATAGGTGGTCTTTGTTCAAAATGTTTAAGTTTTGGGTTGTTTAAAGTCTCTCTTGAAGAAATAACATTACATGCCTTTTTATATGATGAATTAAAACCTGTTGAACTCCTTAGTAATTATGTTGGTGTACTCATGCTACCAACTCCTAAAACTGGAAAATTTGTCTCAATTAATCAAGATGAATTGGAAAATATTGATAATGTATCGGCAGTTGAAATAAGTGTTTTCGAGAACTCAAATCTGTTGGAACCACCTTATGGTGATAAATATTTAGGTTTTGTGTTTTCGCAAGCAAACGAGAAAGCTTTAGTTTTGAATGCATTAAAAAATGCAATGAACACTTCAATGCCGATTATTAAATAATTTATGATAATCTTCAAATGAAAATGAAAAATGCATTAATAGTAAATGGTGGTCTTAATAGTACAAAAAGAGACCAGCTGGGAAATTATGATCTTATAGTTGCTGTAGATTCAGGAACAGAACAAGCTTACAAACTATTTTTAAAACCAGATCTAATTATTGGTGATCTTGATTCAATAGATGAAAAAACAATTAAAAGAGCAGAAAAAGATGAAATTCAAATTTTAAAATATGAAACTAATAAAAATGAAACAGATTTTGAACTTGCTTTAAAACATGTAATAGGTGAAGAAATTAAAGATATAACAATAATTGGTGGAGAATATGGAGAAATTGACCATTTGTTTAGTGTTTTAACTGTAATTATTAGCTTTCAAGAAGACCAACAAATTTTGTGGATACATAAGGATCAGTCAGTACTTATTCCTAATACAAAAAAAATTGCAATTGGAAATAATGTTGAATTTAGTATCCTTCCATTTACAAATTTGAAAAATTTAAATATATCTGGAGCGCAATGGAACCTTGATAATGAAAATATTGAATTTGGTAAATCTCTCACTCTAAGAAATATATCAATCGATAATGATATAGAAGTTTCGGTTGATGATGGAAAGTTCTGCTTAATTTATAACAACTAAGATCTTGGCAAATCTTTCCAAGCTTTATCTTTATCTAATTTTGGTTCACTTGGAAGACCTAAAACTCTTTCTGCAATAATGTTTCTCATGATTTCTGATGTACCGCCTTCAATAGAGTTGGCTCGAGATCTTAAAAATAAACTTTGTGTATCTGTAAAACCATAAGAATCATTATCAAAATTTAATTCAGGTTGAGATAGCTCATATCCTCTTGGAAATAATAATCCATCATTTCCTAACATCTCCATACCAAAAGCATAAGATGCCTTATTTATTTCAGCTTCATGAAGTTTGCTTGTCGAACCCTCTGGACCAGGTGTTCCTTTTTCTCTAAGTTCAGATGCTCTTAAATTAGTTAACCTTACAGCTTCTTGTTGTATCCATAATTCCATAAGTTTATCTTTAGTAACAGGATCATCTAGTTCGCGATCTTTCCATAATTGAACTAAATGTCCTGGTGCACCACTTCCTCTAGGTCTTACATTACCTCCAATAGCAACTCTTTCATTCATTAAAATTGCTAGAGAAACTCGCCATCCATCACCTACTTCTCCAAGAACATTCTCTTTAGGAATTTTTACATCCGTAAAATAAACTTCGTTAAATTCTGCCTCACCAGTTATTTGTCTTAAAGGTCTTACTTCGACACCTTCAGATTCCATATCAACGATAAAAAATGTTAATCCTCTGTGTTTTGGTACATCTGGGTCAGTTCTTGTAACAAGTAATCCCCATTTCGAAAGATGCCCAAGAGTAGTCCAAACTTTTTGTCCATTCACAATATAACCATCTCCATCATCAACAGCTTTGGTTGAAAGGCTTGCTAGATCTGAACCAGAACCAGGTTCAGAAAATAATTGGCACCAAATTTCTTCAGCAGTAAACATTGGCTTCAAGTATTTATCAATCTGATCTTTTGTTCCATATTCGACAATAGTCGGTGCTCCCATTCCAATTCCTAAGAGATTTGCTATTCTGTTGTTTGTTGAAATACCTTCTTTTCTTAAAGTGTCATTTACTAACAGCTGAAACTTAGGATTCACATTTAAACCGCCAGATCCTTCTGGAAAATGTACCCAAGCAAGTCCTAAATCAAATTGTTTTGCCCAGAAGTCAGTCTTAGAATCATTATCTTTTCTGAATGATATGAGTTCATCAAGTTTTTCACGTACTAAAACTTCTGGATTGCTAATATCTGTTTTTGTATCTGACAAAGTTATTCTCCTTGTTTCATAGCCTCAGTAAATAATGGTAATTCATCAGCTAAACTAGTCGGGTATATTGAGTTGGATAAATCCCTAATTTTTTCAATATTTTCAAAAATATCTTCTGCACTTGCCTTAGGATTAAAGTAACCAACATCAGTTGATATACCTACTCTTGAAAATCTTCCTCCCCCAGCTGAAAAAATCTCATGGGTAATGTCACATTGCTCAGAGGCTAAAAATACAACAAGAGGAGTTATATTATCAACCGTTAACATATTTGCCATATCCTCACCAAATAAAGACTCTGTCATTCTTGTTGCTGCATTTGGAGCAATGACATTTGCTTTTATGTTATATTTTGCACCTTCAATCGCAAGAACATTGGTAAGTCCAACAATTCCCATTTTTGCTGCGCCATAATTTAATTGACCAAAGTTACCAAAAAGGCCAGAGGGTGAAGAAACGTTTACAAACCTACCAAAGCCTTGTTCTTTCATCTGAACAAAAGCTGGCTGGCAAACAAAGAACGTACCTTTTAAATGAACATCGATAATTGCATTAAGGTCCTCTTCTTCCATTTTTGCAAAACTTTTATCTCTTAGTATCCCAGCATTGTTTACAACTGCATGGATACCACCAAACTCGCTTAAAGCAGATTGAATTATTGATTCGCCTCCGCTTTTTGTTGCTACTGAGTCATAATTTGGGACTGCACTACCTCCATTATCTATGATTTCTTTTACAACAATATCTGCAGGTGTATTTTCTGAGCCTTCGCCACTTACTGAACCTCCAATATCATTTACAACAACATTTGCACCCCTATTTGCAAATTCGAGTGCATATGCTTTTCCGAGTCCATTTCCTGCACCAGTAACAACAACTGTTTTGTTTTCGAAACTTACATTACCCATCTTTAGACCTCCTCATACATGGATTCAATTTCATCATTATATCTTTCAGTTACAACATGTCTTTTCAATTTAAGAGATGGTGTTAACTCTCCACTACTGTCAGTCCATTCATTTGACAGTAGAGTAAATTTTTTAATTTGTTGTACATTTGCAACCTTACTATTTGACTGATCAACATGCTCTTGTATAGCTGATAACACTTTTTCATTTTTTGACATAGACTCAATGTTGTAATCAACTCCATTTTCATTAGCCCATTTTTCAGCACCACCATCGCCATCAAGGACAATTAGAGCACTCAAAAATTTCTTTCCATCTCCTACCATACAGATTTGGCCTATCAACTCATGTGTCTTAATTAGATTTTCTAATTCAACAGGCGCGATGTTTTTGCCACCAGAGGTAATAATAATTTCTTTTTTTCTTCCAATTATTTTTGCAAAACCATTTTCGTCAATCTCTGCTAAATCTCCTGTATGAAGCCATCCATCATTGTCAAATGCAGCTTTTGTTTCCTCTTCTGCTTTATAATATCCTTTTGCTACATGCTTACCTTTAATACACAACTCACCATCATCTAGAACTTTTATTTCTGTACCCATAATCGGCATACCAACTTTACCAATTGGATTCATTACATTTGGAATAGGTAAATCGTTAGCTTTCATAAGATTTTGGAAGTAATTATTTGCAAAATTTGGAACACAAAATGTTGCAGGTCCTGTATCTTCTGTCATCCCATATACTTCTGCGACATCAATATGAATTGCATGAAACCATTTTTGAACGTCTGGATTCATTGGTGCAGCAGCAGTAATAAATACCTCCGAATTATCAAGGCCCAGTCCAACTTTAAATGATCGTTCAAAAACAAGCTTGTTAAATATTGCATCTTTAATTCTTATTCCTAAGGGTGGTGTCTCTCCTCTTTGCTCATATTCAACTCTTTCTAATCCATTATCAATGGCTCTTAAAGCTAAATCTTTTTTATCAGATTCGTTTATTTTATTAATTAAGCCTGATTGAAATCTTTCCCAAACCCGAGGAACTGCGAAAAAGAGAGTTGGTTTAATAGTTGGTAAGGCAGTAGCCATATCCTCAAGAACTGGGACTGGAAATAATTGACCTTTTCTAAAAATTGATTGATAATGATCTGTCAATCTTGCTGCAATGTGGGCCATAGGCAAGTAAGAGACAATTCTGGGATTAGTTCCTAAACTCACTGATTGTTCTATCAAGCTCTGAAGCGTAAACAATATATTTTCATGGGTAAGCATCACGCCCTTAGGATTTCCAGTAGTACCTGATGTAAAAATTAAACATGCAAGTGAATCTGGTTTTACAGAGTCCATTCTTGCCTCTAATTCTGATTTACTTTCTGCATTAATTTTTTTACCCTTTTCAATAAGGTCTTGATAACTTAATACGTAATCTAAATCTTTATATTGATCAAAATCTTCAATCATTATGATGTACTTCATGTCTGGACAGTTATCTTTTGCTTTATTGACTTCAGTAAATAGTTCTGCATCACCAACAAAAGCTACTTTTGCTTCAAGTAGATTAGAAATGTATTCGATTTGTCCTGATTTAAGTTGTTTATAAATTGTAGAGGGAACTGCACCTGCATGCATGATTCCAAGATCTGAAATAAAATGCTCTTTTACATTATTTGCAACAATAAAAGCATTATCCTCAACTTGAATGCCAATATCAATAAGTCCTGAAGCAAGATTGTGAACTGTTTCTTGATATTCTGACCAAGAAGTTGAATCCCATCCTGTATATTCATTATTGATTGGGGTATTTAAAGCAGGGTAATCAGGTGCCTCTTCTGCATTATTATTTAAATAATCAATAATTGTTTTACCTTCAACAATATTCATAACTGATTTTTCTTGGTTTTTAAGGAATTCTTGTATTTTGCTCATTTTATCTCCACTCTCTTAGGACAATTTTAATGTCCAAAGTCAAAATTCTCTAATCCATTGTTTAAAATTGTTCTGAAATCTTTGCCCAATTCCCATCTAAATCATAAGACTCTAAAGTACACATGATATTTAATACATGAAATGGTAGAAATAGGTCATCTTCAGATACATTATTTTCTTTTATAGAATTTACCATTTCAACAACACCTAAGCCTCTGTAGTAATTATTTTCACTGTCTTTTGAGGTATATATGTTTTCCCATTGATAAGTGTCTTTATTAAACATAGAAATTTCACCGTCGTAGTTATTTGGATCTGCAAATTTTAAAGATGAGTTTTCCCCATATATTTCCAATTTTCCATCATATGGTTTCCATATATCAAAACTAACTTGGAAGTCGACAACAACTCCCGATTTGAATTTCAATAATGAAACAAAATGGGTATCAACCTCTACTTCGATTTCTTCATATTTTACTTCTGGATTATCTACAAGACGCTTATTGAAATTCTTCTCTGAGTAAGAACTAACTTGAGTTACAGGGCCAAGTAATTTAACTAAAGCTGTTAAATAATACGGTCCCATATCGAATAAAGGTCCTCCCCCTTTCTTATAATAAAATTCAGGATTAGGATGCCACCCCTCCACACCATGAGTGATAAAACTGGCAGACCCGCCAATAATTTTTCCAATCTGTTTGGAATTTAGAAACTCAGTCCCTTTTTTGAATGCTGGTCCAAGATATGTGTCAGGGGCAGCAAATAAATAAACATTATTCTCTTTCATTGTTGTATATAGTTTTTTCCCTTCATCTATTGATAAAGAGACGGGTTTTTCAGAAAAGACATGTTTTCCATTTTCAAGAGATTTCATTGAAATCTCAAAATGAGAGGATGGGGGTGTAAGATTTACAATAAGATCAATATCATTATTAACAAATATCTCCTCGACAGATAACATATCAATTTTGTGTTTTTTAGAGAATACATCTGACTTGTTAGAATCTAAATCTGCACAAGCGACAACTTTTAAAATTTCTTGGTTCTTGTTCAAACCAATCATATACTGATCTGAAATTGCACCGCATCCAATTATTCCTATGTTCATATTATTTTGTTGCCCAATTGATTCCTTGGGTAATTAATTTAACAACATTGAAATTTTCAAAATCTTTTAAGTAATGACCTATAGAACAATGAAATACTTTTCCTTTTCCCCATTTTTTTGTGTATGCAATTGGCATTTCTACACCATCAATCCAATCATGGTATTTTTTATTAAATTTTGTTGATGCAATTACGTTTATTGATGGGTCAATATGTAAAAAATATTGTTCAGAATGGACGTTAAAGTCATTTATTCCTTTGACAACTTCATGTTCTTTTTGAATAATTTCTACCTTGTAATCTACAAAATTTCCTGGATGGCAAACAAATTGACTGCCGACAAGAAATTGATAGTTTGTATTGTCTCTAAATGCGTCAGACATTCCTCCATGCCATCCTGCAAGACCAATACCAGACTCAACTGCTTCTTGTAAATTTCCAATTTTTGAATTTTTAATTTCCCAATTGTTGTCATCAATTTTTCCCATTGTCCATACAGGAAGAATGATGTCAAAGTCTTGAAGATATTTTAAATCGGCTAAAACTTCTAGATCTTGAACAATTTCACTTTCTATATTGAACTTTTTGATTTCTTCAATCATAAAATTAGAGGTTTCAAGAGGCTCATGTCCATCCCAGCCACCAGCAATAAAAAGTGCTCTTTTGCTCACCCTTTTATAGATCCTGCTGTGAGACCACCGGTTATTTGCTTTTGAAAGAAAATAAACAGAACTGCAATTGGAGTAGCTGCTATTACTGATGCAGCAGCGATACTACCCCATTCGTTACTAAAGTCATCCATGAAGACAATATTAATACCAAGCGCTACTGTGTATAGATTTGTATCTTTTAAAAAAATAGCTGCAAGTATATAGTCTGAATAAATGCCAATAAATGTTATTACAAACAATACAACAAGTATTGGCCTAGCTAATGGAGCAACGATTCTAAAAAATATTTGAGAGTATGAAGCACCATCAACTTTAGCGGCTTCATCTAGAGATATTGGAATTGTGTCCATAAATCCTTTTATTAACCACGAGTTAAATCCTATTGATCCACCTAAATAAACCATGATTAAACCAATATGTGTTCCTAACCCCATAAATGGCGCTACATCTCCAATTTGAAAAAAAAGTAAATATATTGCTACAAATGCTAAAAATGCTGGAAACATCTGTATTAGGACAAGAGTTATTAAACCAACTCTCCTCCCTTTAAATTGCAATCTAGCAAATGCAAATGCAGCAAACGTACCTAGAAGCACATTCAGAAGACCTGCAATACTGGCAATTTTATACGTATTAAATAGCCATCTAAAATATGGAATCAATGGGCTTCCAGATAAACTCTCGTAATGTTTAAGAGTGAAGCCGTCTGGAATGAGCTTTGAATTTGCTAAATTAGGAAAATCAGCAAAAGAGTTAGTGATCACAAATAAAATTGGATACAAAGATATAACTACAAAAATTATTCCAACCAGATGTCTCCACCCATACATCCTAAACCAAGAAATTAATCTAGAGATTTCCATAAACTCGCTCCAATCTTTTTGAATATCTAAAAGAAATTGCTGAAATAATTAGGACTATAAAAAATATTATTGTGGTAACGCTTGCTGCTAATCCAAATTGATATCCTCGTCCACCTGCAATAGCTAAATCATATGTAAATGAGATTAATATGTCTGTGTACCCTACAGCAACATCAGCACCTACTATTGGTGGTCCACCGCTTGTAAGAAGAAAGATAAGAGTGAAATTATTGAAATTAAAGGCAAAGGCACCTATTAATAATGGCGAAATTGAGACCAGCAGTAAGGGAAATGTAATTCTCCAAAAGGATTGGCGAGGAGTAGCTCCATCAACTTTTGCAGCTTCTAATAATTCTTTTGGTATAGACTGTAATGCGCCCGTGACAATTAAGAACATGTATGGAAAACCTAACCATGTATTAACTAACAATACTGCTGCTCTAGAACTTCCTTTTGTTCTGAACCAATTTATTGGCTCAATGTTAAATAATTCATAAAGTGGAGCAAACCATTCATTTATAACACCGTAATCAGGGTTGAGAAGACCTTTAAAAACTATTATTGAAATAAATGCAGGTATTGCATAAGGAAGAATGTAAATAGATCTATAAATTTTTTGAAACTTAACTTTATCGTTATTTAAAGTAACAGCAAGTAATAGGCCTACAAAAAAAGCTAAAGAAACTGATAATAAAGCAAATTGAAAAGTCCATGATGTAACAATGCTAAGTGGGCCTCTTAATCTTTGATCATTTACTATTCTCTGATAATTTTCTGTTCCAACATTAATTCTCCAACCAGGATCAACGCTTTCTCCATCGCATACAAAGTTTCCTCTTAAACCTAATGTACATTCGACATTTTGTGAATTGTCATAAAGAGTATCTGTAACATCATCGTAAGAATATTTTTGTTGCGATGATGATAATCTTCCACTGGATGCCCCAAAAACTGAAATGTTATATAACTTGATTCTTGTGTTTTTATCAATGAGTAATGCTAACTCTTGAAGTTGGCTTGAATTTGCAATTTGTTCTTTCCCTGATAGTTGATAGTAAGTGTCTGGAATTATAATTTCTCCATTTGAATTTTTAAGAGATGGTTCATGAGTAGCAAAAAATTTATCGTCATATTGATCATCATTAATGGCTCGACCAAATAATAAATTTTCATCATCTAAATCAGCTACGTAGTAAAAGTTAAGATCTTGATCCTGAAGCACGTATAAATCAAATTCAACACCTTTCTGATCATCAGTTGAATATGATAGATCTTCCAACCTTTCAATTGCCTGCTGTTTAGTAAGAATATGACCAGTTGACCAATTTGTGAAAGATACGTAAAAACTGTAACCAGCTGGAAACAAAACAAATGCTATAAGAAAAATAAATCCAGGAGTTATCCATTTTAAAGCCTGAAATCTTTGAGAGAAATAAGTGAAGTTTATTAAAAGAGTTATTAAACCAATTATTAATAAAAGAAACCAAGATTCAAATGATATTGCTAATGGTATGACGTAAAAGGCAGCAGCATTATAAATTGCTAAAAAAAAGTACCTTATTGCAGTAGAAATCTTCATACCCAAATATATCATATAAAAAATCGGGGCTCTATTTAAGAGCCCCGATTATAAATTTAGATATTAATTATCCACCAGAAATGGCATCACGAACTTGCTGAGCTGCTAATTTCATAGCGTCAGAAGCTGAGTTAACAGTTACTCCTGTTTCCTCGTTAGTACCATAATTTTGATCTCTAATAATTAACATTGCGTCTCCAACAGGTCCCCATACATTTCCCATTTCTGGAATGTTAGGCATTGGGATACCGTTAGATGCACTAGCTGCAAACTGAGCTGCGATTGGATCTTCTGCTTCAACAACAGCAAATAATGATTTTGTTGCTGGAAGTCTTGGATCTTCTGCATACATAGCTGCTTGAACTTCAACTGTTGAGAAAAAGTCCAAAATAAAACTTTGTGCTAACACTTTGTTTTCGCTGAATGCTGAAACAAACATTCCCCTAACACCAACAAAAGGTGTTGCAGGGTTGCCATCAAATGTTGGAATTAAACCAACTCCATAATTAACAGCAGCCGCATCATTTCTAGCCCATGGTCCAGTCATCCAAAATAAGGATCTTCCTTCTTGGAAAGCCGACATAGATGCTCCATAGTCTGTAGAAGCGACAGTTCCATCTTTGACAAGTGAGTCAAGGTATTCAGCTGATGCTAATGCACTGGCATTATCTAAACCGACATCAGAAGGATCAAATCCTCCATCAAATTTAAAGATATAACCACCATCTGATTGAACGAACGGAATGTTGTGATAAGCGTCTCCGCCTCCACCGCCGCCAGGTGCACCAACACACAATTCTGTTCCTGCTGCATCACATGCTGCTTTGACTTCTGCCCAGGTTGTTGGAACTCCATCAACTAAATCAGAATTATAAAACATTGCAATAGCTTCTGTCGCATATGGGAAACCATACACTTCACCGTTATAACTAAACCCTGCAATACCAACATCAAAAATGTCAGACGCAATAGAGCCTAAGTCAAGAGGTGCTACAACACCATTGGCAACTATTTCACCAACCATATCATGTGGACCAACAAATAAATCTGGTCCTTCTCCTGCAGGTCCTGCAGTAAGAACATCATTCTTTATTGCTCCGAAATCATAAATAACTACTTCAACATCCACTCCTGCTGCTGATTCATAAGCACCAACAAGTGGATCTAAAGCTGTAGCGATTTTTTCTTCAGCCCATATAACTAACTTTTCCGGTGGTGGAGAAGTAGTTGCGGGGGCTGCAAGTGTTTCTGCTGGTGCTTCTTCGACCGCAGGTTCTTCAACTGTTTCCTCAGTTGATCCTCCGCATGCGACTAAGACCAGAGAAAGAATTAATAAAATTACACCAAAGCGCAATTTAGTATTACTCATACACTCCCTTTCTTAATATACGTATATTCAAAAATTGAATAATCATAAAGTATAATTTTTAATTAGAAAAATTTCTAATTGATTGAAAGATTTAAACCTCTCTAATTATGAAGCCAAAATTATCTGCTAAGTCTTTTAAAATTAGTTTTCCTGAATTTAGCTCTATTGAACATTCTCCATATATCAGTTCGACATTTTCTGCTTTAGTCTCTATTTCAATATCTCTTTTTCGTTTATCACGATTAACAATACATAAAAGTGATTCATTATTTAATTTTCTTCTAAATATGACATAATCATCATCAAAATTAACCATTTGAAAATGACCATATTTTAAGATTGGCTCACTTAGTTTGATATTCATTAAATCAGTTGTAAACTCCATTAATTCTTTATTCCATTTATCTTCAGAATCCCATGGGAAAGGCTCTCTATTAAAGGGATCCCCTCCGCCTCCAAGACCTATCTCGTCACCATAATAAATTCCAGCAATTCCAGGAAATGTTGCTTGCAAGAATACTGCTCCATATATTCCATCAGTGTTAGATTCACATTGATTCAAAAAACGCCTGACATCGTGAGAGCTCAGTAAGTTTTGGCATGAAGATAAAGCTTCAAATGAATACATCGAAAATAAGTTAGATAATGAATTTGCAAATTCTTTGTTATTAATTCGTTTTGTAGCAAAAAAATCTATCATAGTTTCTCTGAATGAATAGTTCATTGTCCCGTCAAACCTATCTCCCTGAAGCCATTGTGATGTATCTCCAAATATTTCTGAAATAAGTACTACATCTTTTTTTGCATTTAGTGCAATATCTCTAAAGTCTTTCCAAAAAGAAAAATCTAATTCTTTCGCTACATCCATTCTCCAACCGTCAATATCAAAATTTTTGATCCAATATTCGGTTACATCTAAAGCCCATTTTCGCGCTCCGTCATTTTTCAGATTCATTTTTGGCATATCAGGAACTCCCCACCATGCCTTAAATGTTGGTTCTACAATGGGACCCTCATCCTCTTTAATCTCTACTGGAACTTTAGTTTCTTTAAATGTCTTTTCTAAATATGCCTTATATTCTTCTTGATTACCATCCCAACCAACTTTGTAGGTGTTTGAGTACAAATGAGGTCTGTGTATAAATCGAACTGGATAATCAAACACAGTAAACCAATCCTTGTATTCAGATTTTTCACCTTTTTCAACTAAATCTTGAAAGGCATAGTGTCTTGGATGAACATGGTTAAGGGAACAATCCAATACAACTTTCATATTTTTTTTATGGGCCTCTTCAATTAGTTCCTTAAATGCTTCGTCTCCGCCTAGACTTTCATCCACTTTAAAATGATCCCAAGCATCATATTTATGGGTACTAGAAGATTGAAAAATAGGATTGAAATAAAGAATATTTACTCCAAGGCTTTTTATATAATCAAGCTTCTCTGTGACACCATAAATATCACCTCCGTGAAAGCCCAATCTTGTCGGTTCACTTTCCCAGGGCAAAGCATTTTCAGGTGTCAGATCATCATTTCCGTTTCTAAATCTTTCAGGAAAAATTTGATACATAACTGATCCAAAGACCCAATCTGGAATATCATGCCTCATAAATTCTTTTGAATTATAAATCCATTTTTCTGATGGGGAAATAAAGTTTGCTACTCCGCTGGTGCCGTAGTAAATATTTAAATCATCCATAGATTGCGCAGCAAAGCTAAATTTTGATATATCTTTTTTAAACTTAAGGTTTATATTCCAAAATTTGAACCTATCTGTTTCGGCATACATTTCAAGTTCAATGGGCCTTAAATCATCGTCTTCAACTAATATCCAAACTTTTTTAATATTTGGTTCGCTGTGAATTCTAAGGTTTACATCACCTTTTTCTGAAGGTGAAAAAAACTTTTTATCATTAATATCAAATCTAAAATCATAATGCCCTAGATGGACATCACCTTCGAAAAACTCTAATTTTTGAGCTTCGTCTTTATCTGTAAATTCTACTGAGTGACTTTCTACCATATAACCTAATTTGAATATTTTACTATATAATTCTATTGAAAGGTTTGATTTGGATATTAAAAAGTCAGCAGGTCTAATTATGCACCCAACTGCCTTGCCTAGTAAGTATGGGATTGGAGATTTTGGTGAAACTTCGAGAAATTTTATTGATTTTTTAAACGAGTCATCAACAAATATATGGCAGGTTCTACCTTTAGGGCTAACAAGTCTTGATGAATTTTCACCATATTCAAGCCCATCATCAATTCTTGGTAATAGATATTTAGTTGATATAGAAAAACTAACTAAATATGAAAAAATTGATATTGTCACACCACAATTTTCAAATGATTTCGTTCAATATAGAGATGTATATAAATTTAAGGATGATATTTTTAAAAATGTATCTAAAAATATAAATCTCCAAGATAAAATTTTTACATCATTTCTTGATGATGATTTAATAAAAAAACATATAACATTTTTAATTTTGAAGGATTTAAATCAAAAATCATGGAATGAATGGGACAATGTTTATCAAGATTATAGTGACGACTTATTTGATAAATTAATAATAGAGAATACAGAGTTAGTTAACTTTCATGTTTTAACTCAGTATGAATTTTTTAATCAATGGGAATCGCTCAAAAAGTATGCAAATGATAAAAATGTACAAATTCTTGGAGATATACCCATATATGTAAACCATGATTCAGCTGACGTTTGGCTGAATAAAGAAATGTTTGAGCTTGATGAAACTGGAAATATGGAGTTGGTCTCTGGTGCAGTTCCAGATAGTTTTAATATGGAAGGTCAAATTTGGGGAAACGCATTATATAGATGGGATTTACATAAGGAAGATGAATTTAAGTATTGGAAAGAAAAATTAAATAAGTCACTAAATCTATATGACTATTTAAGGATTGATCATTTTATCGGATTTTTTAAATACTGGTCAATACCTAAAGGAGAATCAGCATTAAATGGTTACTGGAGAGAAGGCCCAAGATTTGATTTCTTTAAGGAAATTAGCAAGGATGTTGATTTAACAAAACTATTAGCTGAAGATTTAGGTGTTATTTTAAAAGAAACTAAACAAGTATTAGAAGAATACAACATTCCAGGAATGAAAGTTCTTCAACAAAGAATTCCAGATTCGGATGAAAATCTTCCTTACGCAGGAGACAGTGAAGTAGTTGATAAAGAAAGTTTATTTGATGAAGCATCTGATGATTATTTTGAAGAAACTCATCCTAATGATTGGGATTTTAGTCTTGCTGCCTATACAGGAACTCATGACAGTCCTACTACTAAAGAGTGGTTTGATGAAGTAAATAAATCTAAATACGAAAATTTTTTAGACTACTCCCAGACTCTAGATAACAAATTTGATAATGACGTTTGGAATTTTATATCTTTAGTTTGGGAGTCGAATTGTCAATTAGCCATTACAACCGTTCAAGATTTATTAGAGCTTGACTCTAAAGCAAGATTTAATATTCCTGGTACATCTGAAAATAATTGGATTTGGAGATTAGATAATTTTGAATCTCTCAAAGGTGTAACAGATTCTTTAAATGCTCTAAATCAATCAACAAATAGAAATTAATTGCTATCTCGTATATAGTCTATGACTAATTGAGCTTGTTCTTCAGTGATTCGTACTGCAGGCATTGATCCTTTGCCTTTTAAAATAGTTTGAAGCCAATATGAGTCTGGTTTATCCAACACATTACTCATTTTTAAACTCGGTCCAACTCTTCCCGAAAAGTCGTCTAGATGGCATGCCGAACATCTAGCCGTATATATTTCTTTTCCTGTTGTCAGCTCAACTGATTCTTGAGATCCACATGCAATAAATAAAAAAAGAAACAAAAAAAGAACTTTTTTCATTTTTATTCTTCTTCTAAACCAGTTTTAAACTCTCTAGTTGATTTTCCTAATGATCTTGCCAAACCTGGTAATCTTTTGGCTCCGAAAAGCAATAATAAAATTGATAAGATGATAAGTAATTCAGGTAATCCTAATCTCATACTTTGATTTTAACTTACTTTATTCTTTATTATCCTCGAAAGATTTCTTTTGTAAAAAATTAATGAGTACATATCCAACAATTGTAAAAATAATAAAGAACAATATTTGATCCACATTTTCTAGAATTGGAAGCTCTGGTCTTGTCACGACTGCTTCCAACTCTCCTTCACTATTTATTCGAGATTCTAAAACATTTCGAAATGGCCAAATCTTTACTAATGAACCAATCAAAAAACCTGAAAGAAGTGACAAAATTTCATTTTTGAAATTTTTAAATAAATATGATAAAAATCTACTAAAAATAATTAGCCCAACGATACATCCAGAAGCAAAAATGAAAAGTATCTGTAAATCGAAGTTTTTTATTGCATTAATTATAAATTCATATTTTGAAAGCAAAAGAAGAATAAATGATCCACTTATGCCAGGAAGTATCGTAGCTGTAATTGCTATTGATCCTGACAAAAATATAAATAATGAAGTGTTGGGTGTAGATGCTGGTGAAAGAAATGAGATTAATCCTGCGATTAAGACTCCCATTAGTAAAAAGAAAATATTTTTGTTATTTATGTTTTCAACTTGTTTAATGATCATTACCCCAGAAGATAAAACTAAACCAAAAAATAATCCCCAAATTTTATATTCATGATTCTCTAATAGGTAACTAATTATGCTTGCTAATGAAAAAACTGCTGCAGTAATTCCTAAATAAATTGTCAATAGAAAGTTACCATTTAGCTTTAACCAAAATTCTTTTGCACCCTCTTTAAATAATATTTTAAATAATGAAAAATCGATTCCTCTTATGGATTCAATAAGTTCTTCGTAAATACCAGTAATTAAGGCGATCGTACCTCCAGATACACCAGGAACTATGTCAGCTGCACCCATTCCAACGCCTTTTAAAAAAAGAATTACTCTTTTTTTCAATTTATGCCTCTGATGTTTTAGGAGAAAATAAGTTATAAAATATAGGTGATATTGTTGCTGTAAGAACCGCAAGAAGGATGATTTGTTGCTCTAAAGATTTGGATATTAGATCAAGCTCAACACCAATTTCAGCCATGGCAATAATTAAACTAAATCTTGCAGCAAGAAGAAATCCTCCAGCGAAAAGTTGCCTGAGTTTTATCTTTGTAAATATTAGAAGGAATGATGGAATAACCTTAACAACCAAAGCTATTCCCAAAAGACTTATTACTTCGACATAAAACTCAGTATTTTTGAAAACCTCGATATCATAATTCAACCCAATATTGATAAAAAATATTGGAATCAGAAATCCATATGAAAAGCCCTTAAGGCTATTTTCTAAACTTCCTCTATTTGGAAATATAAATGCAAATAATGTTCCAGCCAAAAATGCTCCAAGAATATATTCAATATCAAATAACACTGCAACACCAACTAAAGTTAACATCAATGCAATAGAGCTTCTGATTCCCATTTCCTCTGGATCACTTCCATCAAACATTCTTGAAAAAAGTTGAGGATTCCACCATGCTATTCTTCGAATAATTCTAAGGATTAATATAACGATTAAAAAGTACAAGATTACATTTAGATTTGATAAAGAGAAACCTTCTGAATGTTGTAAAGAAGCAAAAACTGTTACTCCAATCAAAGTAAATATGTCAGCAATGAGAGCGGACATAAATAATGTCTGGCCATAATTTGTTTTAATTGTGTCGTCACTTCTAAGTACAGTTATAACAATATCTACACTTGTTGTACAAAGTACAAGTGCAAGGAATAGTGGATAATCTAAGGTAATTATCAAATAAAATGATGTTGCTACAGTCAATACATATATTGAAAGTGGAACTGATAGAGTTTTTAAGCCTTTTTCTCTGAATGTATCCAAGTCAATTTCAAAACCAGAAAGGAACATAAGCAACATGAATCCAAATATTGCAAGACCAGAAATAAATTCAGAAATCTTGACAATACCAAATACGGGTCCAACTAAAATTCCATATGCAATTTCTAAAACAATACTTGGTATATTTATTTTCTCAGCAAGTAAAGGTAATAGAAATGCACCTAAAGATATTATTACTAGAGATAAAGCGTCAAAATTTTCCATTAACTAGGTATATATAAAACTGAAGATTTTGAGTTCTGTAAAACAAATTCAGCAATTTTCTTGCCTTGCCAATTTGATTGGCTTGTTTGACTTATAATTGAAAGATCTATCTTATCAGTAAAAGATGTAAAAACTTTTGCTTCGTTACCCTCAGCATTAATGATTTCACATTGAACTTCATTAGATAATGCCAAATCTTGAATTCTCTCAGAATATAATCCAGATTTATTTGATGTTTCGGATTGTAAGAATTTTGGTTGCTTAATATTTAAACCCACAATTTGTGCAGAAAGAGTAGAGGCCAAATCAAAAGCAACATTGACTGGGCTGTTATCACTAAAATCACTACTTACTAGGATTCCAATTTTTTTATATGGAAAAGTCGACCTTGAAAATAGACATGGAATCTTATTCTTATTTGAAAAATTAATGTAGGTTTTAATTTTGGATTTTGTAATTTCTTTTTCATCAAAGGGAATCAAAACTGTTCCTATTGAAAAGGTCTCTTTGTTTGCCTCAATCTCCTTTAAGAGTGACTTTTGTACATCATAAAGTTCAAAATCTTGATCTTTCATTATCGCTTTATAGGTTTCAGCTTGATCCTCTTTTTTATCAGCAAATATATCGCCAGAAGTTAAAATTTCAAGTTTGTCAGCTTTTGTATTTCTTATAAAGTATTCTGCCTCAGATAGATTTTTTAATTCATCTTCATTGTTTAAATAAACTGCAACATTTTTTCCAAACTCTAAAGGAAATCTTGATTCTGAACCAGAAAATAAGTTAATTACATTTGCGAAAGCTCCAGATTGAAGAACAATTGTCACTAAATCACCTGTTTCAAGTTCGGTGTCACCGTGTGGTATCACAACATTTCCTTTTCTTAATAGCGCACCAACAATAAAAAAGTCTGATCCAATATCTTTTAGTTTTTTACCTCTAGCGGGGCTATCTGAATTAATTTCTAACTCAATTGCTTCTGCTCTTCCACCTGCAAAAGCTTGTGAAACTACTCTTCTTGGCTCTAGGATATGTTCTAGCCTTCTGCCTATTAATATGTCAGGATCAACAACTTCTACATCCAGATCTTTATATTGTTGTAAATTATTTTGATCATTTACGATCGAAGATAATCTAAAAATATCATTTTGTTTTGCAATTTTTAAAACTTCAATATTAACTTCATCATCATTTGTAAGAGTTACAATCGCACTAGCATTTTCTATACCTGCTTTTTTTAAGACCAAGGTTGAAGTACCATCGCCTTGATACTTTTCTATTTGTCTGTTTGGATTGAAATTTCTTAATTTTTCTTGGTCCATATCTATTACGGATACACTCCAACCAGTACTTATTCTGTTTATTAATTGACGCGCTTCTCCGTGTGCGCCGATGATAATTACTTTCACGTGTTTATTATCCTATATATACGATTTTGATAAAGGACTACTTTTAAAAACTTGTATAAAATAACTTGAATTTATTGAGTTTTTTAATTTTTGCCTTTTTTTTAACGTTTAATTATTAAAAAGAAAATGTAAAACATCCCCATCTTTAACAATATAATCTTTTCCTTCAGACCTTAATCTTCCTGCTTCTTTTGCACCTTTTTCTCCATTGTTTGAAATGAAATCATCAAATCCAATAGTTTCAGCTCGTATAAATCCTTTTTCAAAATCACCATGTATTTTTCCAGCTGCTTTTGGTGCTTTATCACCAATATTAATTGTCCATGCTCTTACTTCCTCAGGACCAGCTGTAAAGTATGTTTGTAACCCTAAGAGTCTGTAACCTGCATTAATTAATCTGTCTAGCCCTGAGTCGCTCTGGCCCATTTCTAATAAATACTCACTTTTTTCCACGGGGTCAAATTTAGAAATTTGTTGCTCAACATCTGCACAAATAGCTACTACTTTAGAATTATCTTTCTTTGCATATTCGATAATCTCATCAAGAAAAACATTGTCCTTGAATCCGCTTTCACTTATGTTTGCTACGTATAAAACTGGTTTTAAAGTCAATAGTTGAAAACCTTTCAGTATTTTTAATTCCTCCTCATTAAAGGAAAGTTGCCTAATGCTCTCTCCTCTCTCAAGGACAGGCAATATTTTTTCTAATAAGCTCTTTAAAAGTATTCCTTCTTTTTCCCCAGATTTTGAATTCTTAATTGATTTTTGATAAAGTTTTTCTACTGTGCTTAAATCAGCCAAAACAAGTTCAGTATTTATAATTTCAATATCATCGACTGGTGAAACTTTTCCAGAAACATGGACGATATCATCATTTTCAAAAGCACGTACAACATGAATTATTGCTTCAGTCTCACGAATATTTGCTAAAAACTGATTTCCTAAACCTTCTCCTTTTGAAGCTCCTTCAACCAAACCTGCTATATCTACAAATTCCATAACTGCTGGTATTACTTTCTTGGGATTTACAATCTTAGATAATTTATTTAACCGATCGTCTGAAATTGGAACAATACCTACATTTGGTTCAATTGTACAAAATGGATAATTTTCTGACTCTATATCAGCTTGGGTTAATGCATTAAATAATGTTGACTTTCCAACATTTGGTAATCCTACGATTCCACATTTAAATCCCATAATTTATTCCTAATAGATGAACTATATTGAGATAATAATTAACTTTTTTATTTATTTTTAACTTCAAAGCGTCATCCAATAAATATTTTGATTAAAGTCATATTTAAGAGGAAAAATGACAGTTAAAAATAATAAAAGAACCGTTTTTGGTTGGGCAATGTATGATTGGGCTAATTCAGCTTATTCAACTACCACCGTTGGAGCCCTCATGCCTGCTTATTTCGCTGCCGTGGTTGTCGGAGAAGATGGATGGAATTTTGGTGGAACGAACTATTTAGCAGATGAAATTTGGGGATATGCAACGGGTATTGTCATTTTTATATTTTTTCTAATTATGCCTATCTTTGGTGCAATGGCTGATATGTCAGGTTCCAAAATGAAATTTCTAAAAATATTTGCATATGGTGGATCAGTATTCGCAACAGTTATGTTTTTTCTAACTGCAGGAGATGTATGGCTTACACTTTTTCTTTATCTTGGAGCACAATTTGGATTTGTAGGTTCTCTTGTTTTCAATGACGGTTTGCTTCGAGATATAACAACTGAAGACACTATCGATCAAGTATCCACAAGAGGATACGCTCTTGGTTATATTGGTGGAGGACTACAACTTATTTTTGCATTTGTAATTGTTTTATTTGGACCTGACTTATTGGGAATTGATACAGGACTAGCAACAAGAATAGCTATCGCAACAGCAGGAATCTGGTGGGCAGGATTTTCATATTTTAGTTTTTCTAGAATAACTGTAGAAGAATCACCAAAAGACCTCGAGCCTGGAGTTACTTATTTTAATGCAGGATGGAATAGTGTTAGAGATACACTAAAAAAGGTAAGAAAATTTCCCCAATTGTTGACCTTCTTAATTGCTTATATGTTTTACTGGGATGGTGCACAAACAATTATTAACATGGCAGGTGTATTCAGCGTCTCAGTACTAAAACTTACTACACAAGATGTATTAATTGTTTTTGTTATTGTTCAATTTGTAGCATTTTTAGGTGCTGTCATTGCAGGAAGAGTTGCTAAATCTATAGGTCCAAAAAAGACTGTTCTGGGTTGTATAGTTTTGTTTTTCCTCGCTGGTAATGGAGGTGCATTTTTACCTGAACAACAGCTTTTACCAGTTATCGGACTTGGAACAATAATTGGACTTGGCATGGGAGGAATTCAAGCATTGAGTAGAAGTATGTACGCTATGATGATTCCCGATAATGCTCAATCAGAATTCATGGGGTTCTTTTCAGTTATTTCCAAATTTGCTGCAATGTGGGGACCATTGATATATGCAGGGGTAAGTCAATCTACTGGTTCAGGAAGAAATTCACTTCAAGTAATTTCTATTGTTTTTGTAATTGGCTTTATTTTGTTAACTAGAACAGATCCTGAAACGCTGAGAATAACTCCTGAGGAATGGGAAGCTAGCTAATCAATTTAGCTAAATTTGAATACAAACCAGAGACAGTGATAGGTCCTACTCCACCCGGATATGGAGCTCTTCCACTAAGGTAATTATCTAAATCAGAGATATCTATATCACCATATGATTTACCGTCAACAACAGAAATTCCAACATCAATAACATACGAGTTTTCTTTAAAATATGACCTATCGAACAATTTTGATTTTCCAACTCCAGAAATAAAAATATCTGCATTTGAGATAAATTCTTTCTGATTAGAAGTTCTGCTGTGAATTACTGTGACATTCGCATTATATTGTTTAGAACTTAAAATTTTTGAAAGGGGTGAAGTTACTAACCTTGATCTACCTGCAATGACTATATTTTTATCTTCAGTATCAATTTGATAATGTGACAATAATTCAAGAATTGCGAATGAAGTTGCGGGAATAACATTAAAGTTGTCTGAATAAAGCTTTCCTAAATTAAAAGACGTTAGTCCATCTACATCAATATCACTTGGAATTAAATCAATAATCGTTTCAATTTCTAAGTGTTTAGGCAGTGGAAGTTGAATAATCATTCCTTGTGAAGAAGAAGAATTTTTAACTATAGCTTCTTGAAGTTCACTTTCTGATATGGCTTCATTTAATTTAATCCAATTGAATTCAACCCCTAATTCCTGCGCTTTTTTTTCCTTTACAGATACATACATTAAAGAAGCAGGATTGTCACCAACAGTTATGGCCGTTAATCTTGGAAGCTTATCATGTTTAGATTCGTAATCCTTAAAAATATCTTTGCTCTGAATATCGAGATTTTCAGCAACAGGTTTACCATATAAAATTTTGGACATACGCCAAGTTTAATAAATCACTTAGTTAGTTTATAAATTATTTAGTTAAAATGACATTGGAGATAAATGTGGAAATTTCTAAATTAAACAAAAATATAACGCCATCAGGAACTATGGCAATATCAAATAAAGCAAGGCTATTAAAAGAACAGGGGAAACCAGTAATTGGTTTTGGAGCTGGAGAACCAGATTTTCCTACCCCGGCACATGTAATAGAAGATGTAAAAATTGCATCCGAGAATCCAACTTATCATAAATATTCTGCTGTTGGGGGGTTAAAAATATTAAGAGATGAAATTTCAAGAACAACTGCTGAATATTCAAATTTTGAAGTTGATGCTGATAATGTTGTAGTAACCAATGGTGGAAAACAAGCAATACTTACAACATTTATGTCTCTACTTGATCCTGGTGACGAAGTCTTAATTCCATCCCCCTACTGGACTACATATCCTGAAGCAGTAAAAATTTCTGGAGGACAACCTGTAATTGTAGATACCAGTTTTGAAAATGATTTTAAAGTAACTGTTGATGAACTTGAAAATAAATTAACTGAAAAAACAAAGGTACTTGTCTGGGTATCACCATCAAATCCAACTGGTGTAGTTTACTCAAAAGAAGAAGCATTAGAAATATACAACTGGGCATTTGAAAGAGATATTTGGATACTTTCTGATGAACTATATGAACATTTAGTGTATGAAGGCATAACATCACCGTCACCAGCAACTATTGATAAAGATTTTGAAAAGACTGTAATTGTCAATGGAGTTGCAAAAGCATATTCTATGACTGGCTGGAGAGTTGGTTGGATACTTGGAAATGAAAAGGTAATTGGCTTATCTAAAAAAATTCAGTCTCACGCAACTTCTAATGTTGCGAATATTTCTCAAGTAGCTGCTTATTCTGCGTTAAAAAATGGATTAGATAGTACAAATGAAATGAAAAAAGCATTTAATAAAAGAAGAAAATACGCTCTGAATCAATTTGATAATATAAATAACATTAAAGTTCCAAAAGCAACAGGAGCATTCTATGTTTTCCCAGATATTAGTCACTACACAAAAGGGCTTATCGAAAACGTTTCATCCTCAATTGAACTTTGTGATTGGTTGCTTGAAAAGTATTTTATAGCTTTTGTTCCTGGTGAGGTGTTTGGAAAAGAGGGATTTTTAAGATGTTCTTATGCTCTTAGTGATAATGATCTTGAGGAAGGTCTCACAAGGCTTAAAGACGCTCTAGACTCAATTTAATGGAAGAAGTAAAGAAAAAAAGTTTATACTCTTGGTTACTTTTTGATCTTGCAAATACAGTTTATGCATTTGTAATTCCTGGATTATATTTCTCCGTTTGGTTAGTGTCTGAACAGGGATGGACAGACCAAGCATTAGGGCTTGCAACTTCTGGAGCGATGGTAATTGTAGCATTGACAGGTCCCTGGGTAGGTGCAAGAAGTGATGGCGCTCAAGGTAAAAAACCTTTACTGCTGATTACAACCGTGATTTGCATAATTGCTACCTTTTTTCTTGGAACATTCAATGTCAATGTTTCAGTTATGTTGTTTATTTTGTCATTAATTGGATTCAATCTTGGATCTGTTGTTTATGATGCACTTCTTGTTTCAGTAAGTAACGAAAGTAATAGAGGAAAGATTTCAGGTATGGGAGTTGCTTTTGGATACATTGGGTCACTTATTGGTTTTGGTATAGCATCTCTCTTGCAGAGTTTTGGTTATAGTTATGTTGAAATCTTCAGGTCAGTGGCGATTCTATTTCTTATTTTTTCTATCCCAGCTTTTTTATTTATTGAAGAGAAGAAATTTAATATTAACAAAGTCAAAGTAAGATTTAGAGAATCTCTTTACATAGTTATCAAATCATGGAAACACTCAAGAGAATATACTGGCTTAACAAGGTTTCTTGTTGGAAGATTTTTCTATGCTGATGCAATTAATACATTAATAAGTGGCCTTTTAGCTGTGTATCTTGTTGAAGAAGCTGGTCTTACTGCTGAAGATAGTCAAAATTTACTTGCATTAGCAATAATTATCTCCATTATTGGTGGATATGTTTATGGCAAAGCAGGCGATAAATATGGACCAAGAAAATGTACTTTGTTTAGTTTGGGTTGTTGGATGGTCTCATTGATTATCGCAGTGATATCAACAGAATTTAATATTGATTGGTTAATTTATGTTACAGGTGTAATAGGTGGCTTTAACATTGGTGGTATTTTTGCAGTAGATAGAGTTTTCATGACAAGATTAAGTCCGAAAGAACACCTTGGTGAGTTTTATGGACTTTATTCTACAGTTGGAAGATTTGCAACTATTGTTGGACCTATTTTGTGGGGATTTATAGTAAATACTCTTGATTATGGAAGAAATATAGCAATGTTGTCACTTGTATTATTACTTTTAATTTCATTTTTTATCATCAGGGGTGTTTCTGATGAAGAAAATATATTAAATTAGATTTTTTTAAAAAAAGAAAAACCTTTTTTTCTTTTTAAATACATTAAGTTCATCACGTGTGTTTTTTAGTTTTTCTCTTAGAAATTCACTTTCAGCTTCTGCCTTTGCAGCTCTCTCTCTGGCTTCTGCCATTAACTTATCTGCCTCATGCAAATTACCTAATTGATCTAACACTTTCTTCCATGCAGAAATAGGAACCATCATATTTTCTTCATCACTTTCAATATTTGAAAATGTTTCATTAATGGCATCTGGTTCATTAACATTCGTATCAGTTTCATCCTTTTCATTTGAGAAAAAATTATATTTCTTTGACATTCTCTCTTCGTAATTACTCATTAGATAAAATCATCTTTCATTGACTCAAGTGTAGGATATTCAAACTCAAATCCGGCTCTTAAAAGTTTTTCTGGTATTGCTCTCAATCCACCAAGAACAAGAAATTCACCCAATTCCCATCCAAGTGCTAATTTAATAACAAAGCTGGGGACAGGTGGTGCAAAAAATCCTTTGTTCATTATTTTTGCAACTATTTTTGAAAATTCTTTTTGTTGAAGAGGCTCAGGTGAAGTTATATTTACAGGACCGTCAATATCATTATTTTCTAAGCAAAAAAGGTAAGCGTTTGCAACGTCGTTAACAGAAACCCAAGACCAGTATTGTATACCTGAACCTAAAGGTCCTGAAAGGTTTAATTTTGATACAAGTGTTAATATACTTGTTGCGATATTCCCTTTTCCCAAAACTAGTCCTTTTCTTCCACAGACTATTCTTACATTTAATTTTTTTAATTCATCAAGAGGTTCTTCCCAACACTCTTCAGCAACCATTTGAAGAAATTCTCCCCTGTTGTATGGGGTAGTTTCTGTTACCACTTCATCATTATGATCACCGTATATATTATTTCCAGAAGCTGTAATAAATATATGTGGAAATTTATCCACCGACTTAAAAGTATCTATAAATAAATCAGAAGCCCACTTTCTCGACCAATAGATTCTTGATTTTTTTTCTTTTGACCATCTACCACCTGCAAAAGGTAAGAAACCAGTAATCTCAGAAGGAGCTATGCTTTCACCTGCTAAATGAATAATTGCGTCTAATTCTTGGAATTTTTGAATATCAATTTCTTTTTTAGCAGGACTCCAGAAGATTTCATCATCATTTTTTGCCTCTCTTCTTACAAATTTTTTTACTTCGTGACCTGAATCTTGAAGTTTTTTAACAACTCTTTTTCCAATAAATCCAGATGCACCAGTAACTCCAACAATCATTCCTCTTCATCCCCATAAAATAGAAAAAAGTCCTCAATTTGTTTTTCAAACTCTTTAACTGCTGTACCCATATTTTTTGTAAAGTTTACAGTGACTACATTTGATTGAATAAATATATTTTCAATATCATTTGAATATTGAAATAGTTTCATTGCTAATTGTGCACTTATTTCGTTTGATAAAGAAGCATGTGCAATATTGTGATAAGTTTCACCATCTTGTCCTGATAATGATCTATTTAAATCAAAAATAACATTTTTTCCAAATTGAGTGGTTTTTAGTTCAATTTTTTGTCCCATTAAAATTCGCCAATCTTCATTACCCTAATAAGGTTAGTTGCTGCCTCTTTATTTGGAGGTGTACCAGCAACGATTACAACTGTATCATTTATCTTAAAATTCATTTCATCCTTTAACCACTTATTAGCAATAGAAAACATTTCGTCAGTAGTTTCTAGTCTATTAATTTTTACTTGCTCTACTCCCCACATTAAATTTAACTGATTATAAGTTTTGTCGATTGTAGTGAATGTAAATATTGGAGCGTCTGGTCTGTGATTAGATAGTAATAGTGCAGTTCTTCCTGTTTCAGTAAAAGCAACAATTGCTTTTGCATTTGAATCATTTGCTACCTGAACTGCAGCTTTAGATAGTGAATTTGTAAGTTCGTTAGAAACTGAAATATCTTTTTTGTTCAAATAGTTTTTATTTGAGGTCTCATCTACCTCTTCACAGATATTTGCCATTGCTTGTACTGATAGAATTGGATTATCTCCGATTGATGTTTCAGCAGATAACATAACTGAATCTGTACCATCTAAAATTGCATTGGTTATATCAGAAACCTCTGCTCTTGTTGGTCGATATGAGCTGATCATTGATGTAAGCATTTCAGTTGCAGTAATCGTGATTTTTCCCTGTAGGTTGCTTTCATTCAAAATTTCCTTTTGTATGAAAGGTATACGCTCAAGAGGTAATTGAACACCCAAGTCTCCTCGTGCTACCATAACACCATTAGATTCTTCAATTATTGATTTCAGGTTTTTAACAGCAGATTTAAGTTCAATCTTGGCAATTACCATTGTGTTAGGATTAATTAACTTTTTGACATTAAGAATATCATCAGCATCTCTAACAAACGAGACAGCAACAAAATCAACATCTAATTGGTTACCAAATTCAATATCATTTTTATCTTTATCCGTAAGAGTGGCGAGTGAAAGTGAAGAGTCTGGGAAAGCAACTCCTTGATTAGATCTAAGTTCTCCCCCAACTTCAATAATTGAAGTAAATTTAGTTTTTGTTTTCTTAGAAATTCTTAATACAATTTTTCCATCATCGATCAAAACTCTTTCACCTTCGTGAATGTCCTTAAATAAATTTTTATAATTTATTAAAACCGTTTCTTTATCTTTTGATTTAATGGCATTTGATAATTGAATTTCTTTATTTCTTTCCAAATAAATAGGTTGCTCTAATTCACCCGTTCTTATTTTTGGTCCTTGAATGTCTTGCATAATTGCAATTTTTTTATTTGAAGATCTTGCCCATTCAACAACTTTTTTATGATCTTCATGAGTTCCATGTGAAAAATTAAGTCGAAGTACATTGGCACCTGCATCAATTATCTCAGCAACTAGTTCTTTAGAATTAACACTTGGACCAATTGTTGCAATAATTTTAGTTTTTCTTGCCATTTCAATATATAACTTAATAGGATGAAATATGTAAAGTACTTTAATGACAAAAAATTTTTTAATTGCAATTCCGGTCAGGGATTTTATTAATCCAATGTCGAGATTGGATAAAATTTTATCAACATCAAAAAGAATCGAACTTTCAAAGGCTATGTTAATAAACATTATTGAATCATTTAAAGATGATCATATTGAGATTGTTTGTGTAAGTAGGGACAGTCTTGTTAAGGAGTTTTGTAACAAAAATAATATAAAAATATTTTCTTCAACAGAAACAGGAATTAATGAAGAATTAGAAGATGCTTTAAATTCAAAAGATTATGATTTTTGGACTGTTTGTCATGCAGATTTGCCTTACATAAATAAATTTTTTGCTAATGAATGGATAAATCAATGCAAACAGTCGGATATTATCATCTGTTCGAGTAAAGATAATGGAACACCCCTTTTAGGAGGAAGTAAAAAGGTGCATCATTTATATTATGGAAAAAACAGTTTTGAAAAACACATCAAAATGTTTCAAGAAAAAAATTTGGATATAAAAATATCGTTCAATAAAGAATTTAGTTTTGAAATTGATGACGAAGATGATTTTATAGAATTTCAGAAAAATACACCTAGATGGTTTAAAGGCGTAAGCATTTAGCAGCCCCGACCGGATTTGAACCGGCGTTTCCGCCTTGAGAGGGCGGCGTCCTAGGCCTCTAGACGACGGGGCCTTGCTCGGGGAGAAGGATTTGAACCCTCAACGATGGGACCAGAACCCATTGTGTTGCCAATTACACCATCCCCGAAAGTAGCAGCCCCGACCGGATTCGAACCGGCGTTTCTTGGTTGAAAACCAAGCGTCCTAGGCCTCTGGACGACGGGGCCGTATTTGTATAAGAATATAGTAACTTATTTATTATTTGTTACAAATTTTCAATCACTTCAGCAAGTCTTGCGATCGTTGCAGGTTTTCCTAGAGCAAAGATTGACTCAAATAAAGGAGGGCTAATTTTTGTACCTGTTATTGCAATTCTCGTTGCTTGAAATCCCTCTTTGGGTTTCATATTTAATTCTTTTAATTCATCTCTCATCATGTTTTCAATGTTTTCTAAATCAAATTTTTCCATCGACTTAAAATTTTCTCGAATATTTTTAAGATAATTTTGGACATTTTCACTGTTAACACCATTCCATTGTTCAGTGTTAACAGTGAATGGTTCATCTAGAAGAAATTTAATCTGGTCTGTTATGTCATTCAATGTCTCCAATCGCTCTTGTACGACTGGGAGAATTATATTAATTCTTTCTAATTCTTCATTAAATATCTCTCTTCCCAAACTCGCCGATATATTATCGGTAGCTTTTTTTGAAAATTCATCTTTGTTAAGATTTCTGATGTATTGACCATTCATCCAAAGTAATTTTACAGTGTCAAAAATTGCTGGATTTGGAAGAACATTTTTAAGATCAAAATTTTCTATTGCTACATCTCTTTCGAAAATCTCTAAATCTTCACCAGGAGACCAGCCAAGTATTGACATATAGTTAAACATTGCATTCGCTAATATTCCTTGATCCTTAAATGATGAGACAGATGTATCACCATGTCTTTTGCTTAATTTCTTACCATCAGGTCCAAATAGCAATGGCAAATGACAGAAGTCAGGAACTTTTGCATCAAGTGCTTTCATTATCATGATGTGTTTTGGAGTAGATGAAAGTATGTCTTCTCCCCTAGCAATAATTGATATCTCATAATCTATATCATCAACTGTTGAGGCTAAATGATATGTTGGCGTTTTGTCTGATCGAAGAATAACAAAGTCCTCAATATCATTTGTGTTGAAATTCATATCACCTCGGATATAGTCTTCAAAATAGATATTTTGATCACCCTTAACTTTGAATCTTATTGCCCCGTCGTCTTCATAAGCGAAGCCTTCTTCGACTAAATCTTGAGCAATTTTTTCATATCGTTCAAATCTATCTGATTGTTTATAGGATATTGAAGAATCTTTATCAAATCCTTCATCCCAATCAATTCCTAACCATTCAAGACCTTCAATTATATTTTGTTGAAACTCAGGGGTGCTTCTCTCAACATCGGTATCATCAATGCGTAATAAGAATTTTCCATTATGCTTTCTTGCATATAACCAATTAAATAACGCTGTTCTTGCATTGCCAATATGAAGTTCACCAGTTGGTGACGGTGCAATTCTTAATTTCATAATTTACTCAACTAAATTAATTAAACTTCCAAGAGTTTCTATTTCAATCTTTATTTCATCACCTGGTTCAATTTTACTAACCCCCTCCGGAGTTCCAGTCAAAATAACATCACCAGGTAATAGTGTCATTATTGAAGTAATGAATTCAAGAATTTCACCAATTGAAAAAATCATATCTCTAGTGTTGCCATCTTGTTTCAATTCTCCATTTACATATGCTTTAACACTTAGCTCTGGATTACTTGAAAATTCTGTTTGAATGTAAGGACCAAGTGGACAAAAAGTATCAAAACCTTTTGCTCTTGTAAAATGACCAGTTTTTCCTTGAAGAACTCTCTCGGATAAATCATTAGCATTTGTGAATCCAAGGACATGATCTGTCCAATTTTCTTTTGAAATATTCTTACTTATTTTTGATATTACTAAAGCCAATTCTCCTTCATGATCAACATGTTGACCAATTTTTGGATAAATTATATTTTGACCTGTTCCTATTACTGATGTTGAAGGCTTTATAAAGAAAACTGGATTATCTGCTTGATATTGATAACCTGGCAAGCCCATTTCTGCAGCGTGTTTTGCATAGTTTTTTGCTACTGCAACTACTTTTGATGGCAGAACTGGTGCTAGTAATTCAATTTCCTCGAGTTCATATATTTCTTCAGTACTTTCCCAGACTACAAGAGGAGAGCCTTCATAGCGTACAACTTTGCCATCAATAAGTTCACCATAAAAAATTTCGTTTTGATGTTTCGCTCTTACAATTTTCATACTTCTATCAATATTAAGGCATAGGAAAAATAGAGTGTTTAGTAAAAATTAATTATTGAGAGTAGCGACTGACCCTTAATTTTATCTTTTGCACATTTATTAAGTAGATCTTCAGTGAGATCACCTAAGTTATTTTCACTGATTCTTAAAATACCTAAAATGTGGTGGAAATCATATATAGTGGGCGCCCTACCAAAATGAGAAGCTCTACTAATCATTAAATTAGTCACGATTGAAGTTACAAGTTTTTGCCTGGGATGTTGTTGCCATAATGTTTTATATTTGTTTACAATTTTTAAGGCGAAACCACTATCTGGCCCTGTACTTCCAAATATTTCTTGATTTTTTGGATCAAGTTTTTCATTATATCTTTTTGATCTTCTAGGCACAGGCATTGAAGGCTCATTAATTCTTTTTGCGTTATCTAGGTTTATTTTTGGTTCTTGCGGCATTAAATCAATGTTATATACGATTTAAAATTATCATCCTTTGCGTTTACAACATCTTCATAAGAATTTATTAGATCTGCTGTTATCTCTCCAACTTTCCCATTTGAGATATCATCTCCATCAATACTTACTACACCGATAACACCAGTTGCTGTTCCGGTAAAAAATACCTCGTCAGCATTTTTTAAGTCTTCAACAGTCAAATTCTTTTCTTCGATAGAAATGTTTTTACTTTTTGCAATTTCAATTACTGTTCTTCTCGTAATTCCATTTAAAGCACCTGTTGAGTTTGGAGGAGTAGATACATTATTATTTTTTACAATAAATATATTTTGTCCACTTCCTTCAGCAACAGTCCCATCATCCCCAAGCATGATTGCATCATCATAACCATTATCGACTGCATCAATTTTTGCTAAAGTTGAGTTCATATAGCCTCCAACTCCTTTAGCTAATGGAATAAAACTTGTTGGGCTAATCCTTCTCCATTTTGATATACATACATTTACACCCTCATTGACTGCATCATCGCCTAAATAAGCTCCCCATAGCCAAGCAGCAATTGAAACTCTTACCGGAACATCTTTTGGAAGTAGACCCATTTCTCCTTCACCAAAAAAAACTAAAGGCCTAATGTATGCCGATTCAAGTTTGTTTTTGCTTACAACATCTTTAATCGCTTCAAAAATAACTTCTTTGGTATATGGAATTTTTAAATTATATGATTCAGCTGATGCAAATAACCTATCGACATGGTCATTAAGCCTAAAGATGGAAACACCTTTTTCAGTATTTCGTGCTCTAATTCCTTCAAAAACTCCTGTACCATAATGCAGTGTGTGTGTCATTACATTTACCTGAGCACTATCCCAATCTACAAATTCACCATCAAACCATATAAAATCAGATTTTTCCACAGTAAATAAATACTACACCTTTTAAAAATTCTATCCAAGAAAAATACTATTATTCAAATTGTGATACGTTTTATTGCTTCAGGATTTGGAGTTGGCCTGTTTTGGGAAACTTTTTTTAAAGGTAAAAAAGGTGGAGGAACTTTAGCTTCTTTATTATTTACATTGGTGATCTTCTTCGGCGACAATTGGTATGGGATTTGGAATACACTTAACTTATTTATCTTATTTATTTTTCTTATCCTTTTTTATTTTGTAACTGTCGATGATGATGAAGCGTCTTCAGACCCAAGTTGGATTACACTTGATGAGGTTTGTGGAATGAGTCTTGTAACACTTGGAGCTGGAGCTGAATTATTGCCCTTAATATCTGGTTTTTTAGTTTTTAGATTAAGTGACATTATGAAACAGCCTTCTTTTGTTGCGGAACTTGAAAAGCTTCCAGGAAAATTTGGTGTTTTATATGACGATTTGGGTGCTGGTTTTATTGGATTAATATCAGCTATGGTTGTGAACCAAATTATCCAAATAACTCTTTAAGTAGAACTTCTTTTACAGATTTAGGATTTACTTTGCTCTCGGAGCTTTTCATTACTTGACCTACTAAGAAACCAACAAGTTTATCTTCAGGATTTTCTAATCTTTCAACAATATCTTGATTCTCATGAATTATCGAAGTCACAAGTGCTTTTATTTCATCATTATCAGAAGATTGGATAAGGTTATTATCAGATGCAAAAGATTTAGGATCAATATCTTCAATTAACAATTTTGCGAGAATATCTTTTGCAGATGTGAAAGAAACTTCATTATTTTCAAAGAGATTAATTAAACTAGCAAGTTTTTCTGAATTAAGCCACTGAGGCAACTCACTAATTTCTGCTTTTCTCATTTGTCCCTGAAGTTCGCCAGTAAGGAAATTAAAAGTCGATTTACAATCACCTGTTTCCTTTACCGTTGACAAATAAAGTTCATATAACCATCTCTGGCCTTTATCTAAATAATTTGAATCTGATAATGATAACCCTGTATCAAGAAGTGTTTTTCTTTTCTTTTCAGGAGTTTCTTTAATCTGATTTTGAGAAATTTCTATAAATTCGTCGTTAATTACCATATTTGGTAGATCAGGATCTGAAAAATATCTATAGTCAGCACTTCCCTCTTTTGTTCTCATTGACAGCGTCACTTGTTTGTTCTCGTCCCAATGACGTGTTTCTTGAATTATTGATTCCTTATCTTGTACCATTTTTGTTTGTCTTAATATTTCATAATCTATTGCTTTTTCAAGTGACTTTAGAGAGTTCATATTTTTTATTTCAACTTTAACTCCAAGTTCATCAGAACCTTCTTCAGCAACAGATATATTTGCGTCGAATCGTAAATTTCCTTTTTCTAGCTTTCCTTTTGATATCCCCAAATCAATTACTAATTGTCTAAGTTCCTCTATATATGCAACTGCCATTTTTGCTGAAGATATTATTGGTTTAGTTACAACTTCTACAAGCGGAACGCCAGATCTATTGAAGTCAAGTAAAGTACTAGTTGCAGAATCTATTCTCCCTGATCCTAAATGAATGCTTTTACCTGTGTCCTCTTCCATGTGTACTCTCTCAATTGCGACAGTATGAAGGCTATCTTCAATAACTATTTCTAACGATCCTTCAAATCCTACAGGAAAGTCAAATTGGGAAATTTGATAGTTCTTAGGAAGATCAGGGTAAAAATAATTTTTTCTATGAAACATTCCCTCTTTAGTTATTGAACAATTTGCACCTAATGAAAGCATTACAATATATTCAATTGCTTTTTTATTTGGGACTGGGAGGGCTCCAGGCAAGCCTAGACATGTTGGGCATAAACTAATATTTGGCTCATCGGTTTCAACAACTTTACAAGAACAAAACATTTTTGATTCTGTATCTAATTCAACATGTGTTTCCATACCTATGGTTGGCTTAAGACTCATTATCACCTTTTGTTATCTTTGGTAAATGATTAAATGAAACCATATCTTCAATTGACTCTGCAAGATCTAATAAAGAATAATCCGAACATGGTTTTCCCATAAGTTGGATAGAAAGAGGCATGTTATTATCAGATAAGCCGGTTGGAATGCTTATTGCTGGAAGGCCTGCTAAGTTTGCTGGAATAGTACATAAATCAGAGAGATACATTTCAAGCGGATTTTCTGTTTTTTCTCCAAATCTAAATGCTGGAGATGGAGTTGTAGGGGATATCAAAAAATCAAAATCATCAAAAGCTTTTTGAAAATCTGAAATTATCTTTGATCTGACTTTTAATGCTCTTCCATAGTATTCATCAAAATAACCAGCAGATAATGCATACGTTCCCAACAAAATTCGCTTCTTTACCTCTTCACCAAAGCCTACGGCACGAGTTTTGTTCATCATTTCATAACTACCTGAAGCTGGCTCTCTTAATCCAAAACGTACTCCATCAAATCGTGACAAATTTGCTGAGCATTCAGCTGGAGCAATTAAATAATAAACACTTAAAGCCATTTCAGTAAGTGGTAAGGAAGTTTCTTCAACTTCATGTCCATTATTTTCTAAAAGCTGAGTTACTTTATTTACTTCATTTTGTGAATCTTCTGAAACTCCTTCTTGCATTAATTCTTTTATTATTCCTATTTTCAATTTTTTATTTTTGGGTTCTGTGTATTTAGGTTTTATGGATGTTGCGTCTTTAGGGTCATAACCTTGAATGTTATCAAATATAATTCTTGCATCATCTACAGTATTTGTGATTGGACCTATTTGATCTAGTGAAGAAGCAAACGCAATTAATCCAAATCTTGATACTGTTCCATACGTCGGCTTAAATCCAACTACACCACAAAATGAAGCAGGTTGTCTAATTGATCCACCTGTATCACTACCTAAGGAAGCTACAGCTGAACCTGCAGAAACTACAGCGGCAGATCCTCCTGAGGACCCTCCAGGTACATAATCTGGATTCCAAGGATTTTTTGTAGGACCATACGCTGAATTCTCAGTTGACGAGCCCATAGCAAATTCATCAAGATTTGTCTTTCCAGTAAATGTTGAACCTGTTTCTTTTAGCATTCCAATTACTGTCGCGTCGTAAGGAGATACATAATTAGAAAGCATTTTTGATGAACAAGTAGTTTTATACCCATAAACATTTATATTGTCTTTGATAGCGATTGGAATTCCATCAAGCTTTCCTATACTCTCACCTTTTAAAAATCTTTCATCAGATTTTTTTGAATTTTCCATACCTTCATCGTAAAAAAGTTCTAAATGAGCATGCAAGATAGACTCGGTAAAGGACGCATTCTCATAAACCTGCTCAAATAATTCAGATGGTTTTAACTCTTTATCTAGAAATAAATTGTTTAATTTTGATATTGAAGGTATGTTTCTATTCATTATCAGTTACTCAATTGAAGGAGGAACAACAAAATGTCCATCTTTCGTTTCAGGAGAGTTCTTCATTGCATCTTCATGACTCAAAGATGGTGTAGATTCATCCTCTCTTAGCTCAAGTATTTTACTTAAGGGATGAATATCAATTTTCTCATCTTTTACATCAATATTTTTTAAAGCATCAACGTGTTCAAGGACTATCTCCAAATCCTTTTGAAGTTTGAGTTTTTCATTTTCTTCTAAATGAATAGATGCGAGATTGGATATATCGTCTATGTTAAAATCTTTTGTCATTATGTACTTTCAAGAAATTTTTTTAATATCTCATAAGATTCTAATATTTCATTTTTATTAACAAATTCATCAGAAGTATGAGCTAACAAAGGGTCACCGGGTCCAAAATTAATAGCTGGGATGCCTTCATCTGTAAATCTTGCAACGTCTGTCCATCCCTGTTTTGGTGTAACATCAAGCCCAGTTTTACTAATAAATTCAGATATCATTCCTAAATTTTTATTAGGAAGAGCTCCTGTTGCTATATTTTTAATTGTGACTTCACCAAATTGTTCAAGTTCATCTTTAATATAATTTTCTGCATCATCTGAAGAAAATGTAGGAACAAATCTAAAATTTACATTCATTGAGATTTTTGGCGGTGTTACGTTGTTGGCAACACCTCCTTGGATTTTTGTAACAGTCACAACCTGTTTATAGATTAATCCATCAATATCAAAGTCTTTAATTTCGTTTTCAGATAGATAATCTGCAACTTTATTTAGTTTAAAAAAAGGATTTTCACCCATCCAAGGCCTCGCAGAATGACTTGAAATACCAACGAGATCTAAATTGGCATTTAATGATCCATTACAGCCTAATTGACATTCCAAGCTGCTTGGTTCCATCACTATCGCAAGCTCTATGGAAAAGTCATTTTTTAGTATGTCCATCAAAAAATTTAGACCATTTTGCTCAGAAGAGCCTTCTTCAGCTGTATAAAAAACACCCATAACATCCTTATTCTTATCAAGAAGGGTTTTCATCATAACTGCAACTCCCGCTTTCATATCAACAGAACCTCGGCCATAAATATTTTCCTCATCGGAGACTACCTTTTGATTCTCATCAATTGGCACAGTATCAAGATGTCCAACTAATGCAATTTTTGGATTTGAGTTAGGTGAGGAAACAATTAGTCCGCCCTCATTTCTAAATATTTCACCATCGTATCCTTCATCAGTTAGATACTTTTCAATGAAATTTATAACTTCATTTTCATTTCCAGTAACAGATTCAATATCAATTAATTTTTGAGTTAATTCGTTTAGATTCAAACGTCTACTCCAAATGTCCTCAGTGCTTCATTGAGTGAAGTCTTTTCATTTGTTGATTCTTTTCTTTTTCCAATTATTAACGCACATTGAACATCATATTCACCACTCGGAAATGTCTTTGGTCTCGTACCAGGAATGACAACGGAATTTTCTGGAACTACTCCTTTATATTCGATTGGTTCTTCACCCGATACATCAATAATTGGTGTTGAAGATGTGATAGTAACATTAGCACCGATTACTGCACCTTTTCCAATTCTGACCCCTTCAACAATAATTGCTCTTGAACCTATGAATGCTCCGTCCTCAATGATTACTGGCATAGCTGATGGAGGTTCTAGTACACCACCAATACCCACACCACCTGATAAATGAACATTTTTTCCTATATAAGCACACGACCCAACTGTTGCCCACGTATCGACCATTGTTCCAGAACTGACATAAGCACCTATATTTACAAAACCTGGCATGACTACAACACCGGGCTCACAAAATGCTCCATATCTAACAATCCCAGGAGGAACAACCCTAATTTTTAAACTTTCATAATTTTTTTTGGGCTCGAGTTTATCAAAGTAGATTACATCACCAGACTCGATTACTTTTAAGTTCTGGATGGAAAAGTAAAAAGAAATTGATTTCTTGACCCATTCATTAACTACCCACTCATTATCAATTTTTTCAACAACTCTTATTTCACCATTATCTAATTTTTGAATTATTTCCTTAATTAAATCAACATCATCTTGAGTAATATTGTCTAGGTCTATATTTTCAACTCTATTTTTAAATTTTTCGATATTCATATTGGTCTCTTTTTAGTTATTAGATAGTATTTTAATGTATGAATAAGAACACTTATAGATTTATTATTCTTTTATTAACAGGGTTGTTAATTTTTGTTATTTATTATGGAGTTACATTTTCGATCAATAACTCAGAAGTTGTTGAATTACCTCAAGTCGTTGAAGAAATATACCCATTACCAAATGATCAAGTACCACAACAGTCAAGCATTAGAGTTGATTTACCAGTAGGTTACGAAATTACATTAATAGTAGATAATTATATAATTCCCGAGTCAGAGATACTGTTTCAAGATGCTATTGGGATGTTTACTTGGCGTCCAGGGCCAAACAAATCTTTTGAATCTTGGATAGCAGGAAAACATACTGTAACAATACAATGGTCAAAGGTAACTGGGCTTCCTGATGTGGGAGAATTTAGCTGGATTTTTTATACTTACTAATTAAATCATTAAAATTCACTTCATCTAACAAATCTATATTTAAGGAATTTGCTTTATCATATTTTGAACCAGGATTAGAACCATATATTAAGTAATTTGTATTTTTTGAAACTGCGGTAGTTACAGTCCCCCCTAAATTTTCGATTAAATCCACAATTTCTTGTCTAGTATATGTCTCAAGCGTTCCTGTAATTACAAATGTATTACCAGCAAGAAAACTTTTGGACGATGTGTTTTTTTTATCAAATTTAAATCCACTGTCTTTTAATGTCTCTATAAGCTCAATATTGTTTTTGTTTGATTTCCATTCAAAAATAGACTCCGAAACGCTTTTTGAAATACCATGTATATTCTCTATATTGTCTCTCTTGGCATCCAAAATACCATCGATTGAATTGAAGTTTTTTATTAACGTCTGAGCAGTTCTTTTACCAACAAATCTTATTCCTAATGCAGTAAGTAAACTTTCAGGAGACGTTTCGACTGATTTTTTTAAAGCAGAAAGTAAGTTTGTTGTTTTTTTCTCTTCCCATGATGGCAAATTAATTAAATCATTAAAATCTAATTTGTAGAGGTCTCCAATGCCTTTAATGAGTTTTTTTTCTAATAAAGTATCTACCGTTTCCTTACCAAGCCCATCGATATCAAGACCAGATTTAGAACCAAAAAAAATAATGGACTCTTTTTGAGCTATATTGCAAGATAATTTTTCTTTGCATCGTGGAACTTTTTCATCTTCAAAGTATTCAATACTTGACTCTCCACAAGGACATTCTTTAGGTAAGTCCCATATATCCTGATTTCCATCTCGCCTCTCCTTTATAGGGGCAACAACTTCTGGAATAACATCACCCGCTCTTCTTACAATTACATGGTCATTTATTCGTAAATCTTTTCTTTTTATTTCATCTGGATTATGAAGTGTGGCAGATGAAACCTTTGCTCCCCCTACTATCACTGGTTCTAATACTGCTACTGGAGTAATGGCCCCTGTCCTACCAGTTTGTAATTTTATGTCTTTTAATACCGTTGTTTGTTCTTCAGAGGGAAACTTAAAGGCTACTGCCCATCTAGGAGATTTTGAAGTAAATCCCAATTCGTCTTGAGTTTGTAGAGAATCTACTTTTAAAACAGCTCCATCTATTTGATAAAGATATTTGTTTCTTGAATCTTTTATAACATCTATATTTTTCTCAATTTGTTTTTGAGAATTAGAAATTTTAATGTTGTTTGTCTCAAATCCAAGTACTCCCATAAAGTCATTATTTTTTGAATGGAATTGATTTTGAACCTCTTTATCATGATAAATTAATTGATATGCAAGAAGTCTTAAATCCCTTGTTGAAGTAATTGAAGCATCTTTCTGACGTAATGATCCAGCAGCCGCATTCCTTGAATTTATAAAAATATTTGTGCCTTCTTTTCTAATTCTTTGTAAATTATTTTTTTCATCCTCAGATAAATCAGCTTTGTTTTTTTCTTTAAGTAAATCTAAAGTTACAGAATCCTCTTTTCTTTGTTTGTTTAGATTATTGAAACTATCTGTAGGCATATAAACTTCACCTCTGATTTCAACTGTTCCCTTTACATTTTCTTTTAGTCTTAACGGAATATTTCTAATTGTTTTGACATTGTGGGTAACATCTTCACCAACAACTCCATCACCTCTTGTAAGACCTCTTTTCAAAAGGCCATCTACATAAATCAGAGAAATAGCTAGACCATCAATTTTTGGTTCAATCGTGACCGGGTATATTGCTGAATCCGTTATTTTTTCTAAACGCTCAAACCACTTTTCTAACTCTTTGCTGTTTTCTATATTATCTAAGCTATACATTCTTCCTTGATGCTCAACTGACTCAAAGGCATCACTTGGAGTTTCTGTAACCCTTTGGGTTGGTGAGTCCTCCATAAGTAATTCTGGATTATCTTCTTCGATTTTTTTCAGTGAATTAAATAATTTATCGTATTCACCATCTGACATTATTGGATTGTTCAAAACATAATAAGCATGCTCAGCCTTCGACAATTGATCTATTAACGCTTTTACCTCTTTAAGGTTCATGAAGCAGACTCCATTAATTTAGAACTTATTCTTCCTCCGCCTATAACCTTGGTTCCACTAAAAAGAACACCAAACTGACCTGGTGCGATGCTTGAAGCTGGCTCTCTTAGTTCAACTAGCAATTCATTGTCAGATATTTTGTTAATTTTGCAATTTAGGTCTTCTGAGTTATATCTTGTCTGCACAGTCAAATTGTCATATTCAATATCTTTAACGATCGAAACGTCTTCAATGATAAAGGATCCAACTAAGAGGTCTTTTTGCTCACCAATTATTACATTTTTATTTTGTACGTTTATTTTAGTTACATATCTGGGTGTAGCTTGCCCCCCAGGGAGACCTTTTCTTTGACCAACTGTAAATTCATGAATTCCATTGTGATTACCAACTTTATTTCCATTGACATCAAAAATTTCTCCTGCAGAAGTTAAGTCTATTCTTTTTTCTACAAATGATCGGTAATCTTTCTTTCCAACAAAACATATATCTTGACTGTCTTTTTTAAATGCTGTTTTCAAACCGAGCCGCGCTGCAATTTGCCTAACTTCTGGCTTAGTAATTTCACCTAATGGAAATAATATGTTTTCTAAATCATCTGATTTCAACATATGCAATACATAAGACTGATCCTTATCAAGATAATCCGCTTTATGTAATTCATAAAAATTTTCATTTTTAATTATTTTTGCATAATGACCTGTTGCAACTTTTTCACAATTAAGCTTTTTGGCTTGATTTAAAAAATGGTCAAACTTTACAGATCTATTGCATTCAACGCAGGGATTTGGTGTAAGGCCTTGTGCGTACATATCGATAAAATTATCTACAACATTTTTGGAGAAAGATTCTGTATAGTCCAATACATAATATGGAATATCTAACTTTGAGGCAACTTTCCTAGCATCTTCACTATCAGATGCAGTACAGCATCCTGTTTCGGGCATTTCACCTTCAGGTCCCTCCCAAAGTTTCATTGTTACACCAATAACTTCATGACCTTGTTCTTTTAAAAGTGCAGCTACAACAGATGAATCAACACCCCCGCTCATTGCTACTAAAATTCTCACTTCATACCTTGAACTGCTTTAATAACAATATCTGCTGCCTTAGAACCGTCACCTTTTTGATTTGACCAACCAAAGCTAAACCTTAGATGATTATTTATAAATTTTTCATCTACATTCATAGCCTCAAGAACATGAGAAGGTTTTTGAGCACCACTTGCACAGGCGGATCCTCTTGAGACACCAAGCCCATTTAAGTCAAGTTCGATTAAAAGTACTTCAGAATTAATATCAGCAAATTGAATATTGCTTATATGAGGAAGCCTGTCAATGGAGTCTCCAACAATAACAACTTCTAATGAGTTCTTTAATTTATCTTCAAAGATTTCTCTTTCTTCTTTCATCATTCCAACTTCATCATCAAATTTATTTTGTTGTTCCTCCAAAGCTGCAGCAAAAGAAGCTATACCTGGAACATCGACTGTACCTGCCCTTCGCTCAAGCTCTTGTTTACCACCATGAAAAAAACTTGGCAATTTGTATTTATTGTTGATGAACATTGCTCCGACCCCTTTTGGTCCTCCAATTTTGTGAGCTGATATAGCTGCGCTTTCTATGCCAGAGTTATGAAAGTTAATATTTTCTGAGATTATTCCTTGAACAACATCTGAATGAAATAATGTTGATTCATTAGCTGATTTAAGAGCTTTAGATATTTGACTTATTGGCTGGATTACTCCCGTTTCATTATTTCCCCACATTAACGATGCAACAATTGTTTTCTCATTTACATGATCTAAGAACTCATCTTCTTCGACCAATCCTTCATTATTTGATTTTGCATAATTTACTTTATGACCGAGTGATGAAACCCATTCTGCTGATGCAAGCACCGCCTCATGTTCAATATTTGAAGTCACAAGGTTCTCATCAAGTTTAGTAGAAGTAAATAACGATTTTATTGTCCAATTATCAGCTTCTGTTCCGCCACTTGTGAATATAATTTCACCAGGTGCAACATCTAGTAACGAAGCAATTTTTTCTCTTGAATCCTCCAATAAATTTTTTGAATCTCGGGATAATTTGTGACCTCCTGAAGAATTAGCAAAACCAAAGCTCTCTGCATTTACATATTCTGTAATAGCTGCTTTACGCATCGGAGTAGATGCTGCATGGTCCAAATATAAATAGTCTTTATTTTTCATACTCAATTATTTTAGTGAGGAACTATTATTGTAAAACACACAATGAGTAAAACAATTACTGTAGAGACGATCATAAATGCCCCATTAGATGAGGTATGGGATGAAGTTTCAAAAATTGAAAACCATTCAAATTGGATGAAAGACGCTGTAAATATCGACTTTCAAACCAATTCTAGAACTGGCGTAGGTACAAAAATAAAAGTTCTTACAAAAATTGGGCCTATAAAATTATATGATTACATGACCTTTACCAAATGGGAAGATAAAAGTGCTATCGGTGTTGATCATGTAGGAATAGTGAAAGGAAAAGGCGAAATGCAATTTACAAAAATTAGCGATACATCCACAAAATTTTCTTGGGCCGAAACTTTGGTATTTCCTTTTTATCTTGGAGGACCAATAGGAGAATTTTTTGGAAAGCCAATTTTTAATTTAATTTGGAAAGAAAACCTTAAAAACTTGAAAAAGGAAATTGAAAAATGAGAAAGGTACTTTTCTTTATAATCATAAGCATTTGTTTTATAGCTTGCTCAAATGATGAAAACATAGAAGAAACACAATCAAACACCTCGATAACTATAAATGAAGAAATAACCTGGTCTAAAGGGATTGGGAATACTCCTGAAGAATTTGTTTCAAATTGGAATAAATTAATCAATTCAATTTCAAATGATGAGGAAACTATTTTGTTCTTTTCAATAAATCCAGATGGTGTCAATTGGGCTAGTGAAGCAGAACTTACACTTGTTTATCAATTTGGAAAATCAACTGCAAAAGAAAATATTTTTGTTCTAAATTTAAACGTGGATAATAACTCAGTAAGATCAATTGAATTTTTTGCACCAACAAGTACGAATGAAATTACATCACAACAAACAAAATTATTTTTCTTAATGATAATAAGCATTTCTGATGACTCTCTTAACAAGGATGAAAGAGAAATCATTTTGACGGATATTGGTCTTTATGAAGATGTTGATATTCCTTCTGACTATGGAGGTGTAACTATTAAAAATGAAATTGAGTATGAAATAGAACCATTAGTTGTTAACAATCAATTAATTGGAGTTAACTTTTATAGTCGAATACCATTTGGATAAATAACTTAAGTTGCAATAACTTGTTCAACACCTGGAACTTTATCAATGATTATTCTTTCGATTCCACTTTTTAAAGTAGCTATGGAGAGGGGGCATCCTTGACATGCACCAAGCATCTCTATATTTACAACACCATCTTCAACAGAAGCTAACTTTATATCGCCACCGTCAGCCTGAACTGCAGGCCTTATGTATTCAATAGTGTCATTCAAGATATCTAGATCAATATCAACCTTTTCAGGTCTTTCTTTGAATGTTGGAAAATTTATACCTTTATCATCCATGTAAATCATTATATTCAATTGTTGATCCTAATAAACTCAAAGAATCCACTATATCCTCATAGCCCCTATTTATGTGGTCAACACCGCTTATGGAAGATACTCCGTCAGCTTGTAATGCAGCAACAATAAGACTTGCACCTGTCCTGATATCTGTAGCCTGTACAGGAGCTCCAGATAGATTATCTACTCCTTTTACCATTGCATGCTGCCAACCTGTTTGAATATTAGCACCCATTCTTTGAACTTCTGGTATCCATTGAAACCTTTGATCATAAACATTTTCAGTAAGAATCGATGTACCTTCTGCCATAAGCAACGCCGAGCCAAAAATAGGTTGCAAATCTGTTGCAACACCTGGAAAAGGTAGAGTAGCGATTTCTATAGAATTAATTACATCTTGGTACTCAATTGAAATTGAAGATTCTTCAAATTCAACTATTGCTCCCATCTCTTGGAACTTTTTTAATTCCATTGGCAAGTGTTCTGGATTTACACCATTTACTTTTCCAGAACCTTTAGTAGAAAAAATAGTTGCTAAAAATGTACCCGCTGCAACTCTGTCTCCGATTACTTCGTGATCTGTAGGATTTAATTTCTTAACTCCTTCAATTATTATTTCACTAGTCCCCTCACCTGAAATATTTGCTCCCATTTTTTTTAGCATATTGACAATATCTACTATTTCAGGTTCTCTTGCTGCATTTTCAATTACAGTCTTTCCTTCAGCTAATACTGCAGCTAATAAAGTGTTCTCAGTTGCACCTACGGAGGCATAAGGAAGATTGACCTCAACACCTTTAAGCCCTTCCGTTCTTCCAATTAGGACACCATGATCAAGTTCAAACTTTGCTCCCATTTTTTCTAAAGCATCTAAATGCATTTGGACAGGTCTAGGTCCAAGCTGGTCCCCTCCAGGAAAAGCAATTCTTGCCTCTCCTTCTCTAGCTAATAATGGGCCAAGGATGATTATTGATGCTCGCATTTTTTGGACTATTTCATATGGGGCTTCTATCCCGATTTGTGATGGAGAGGAAATTGATAAATTATTATTTGAAAATTCTGATTTAATACCAAGTACATTTAGAACTTCTTGCATGTAAGATACATCAGCAATCAAAGGGACATTCTTAATGACATAATCACCTTCGCAAAGAATTGGAAGAATCATTTCTTTTAAAACAGCATTTTTTGCACCTTTTACTGTTATTTCACCACTTAATTTATGGTTACCTTCTATTGATATATGTTTTTCCACTATCATTGATATTACTTGAAGTTTAAAGTGTAACAATTTTTTTATGGCTCGAGATATAAATATTCATTCAGAAAATAATCACGAAAGTGCTTCAATATATGTTGTAAATCAAATTAAAGATCTAATTGAAAATTCTGACGGCGCATTTTCTCTTGGATTGTCTGGCGGTGAAACTCCACGATTTGCATATTCAATAATGTCAAAAACTTTTAATAACTTATCTCAAACAATTATTTGGACGGTCGATGATAGGTGGGTAGATGCTAGTGATGAATTATCAAACCAGAATTTAATAAATAACTACTTTGAACAAACGGAAGCAGAAGTTTTAAAGTTCGACTACAGGGGTGATAGCCCACAATTGGATGCAGAAATTTATGAAAAAAAAATTAAAGACATGATAAGTAATTTCAATGTTGCAATTCTTGGATTAGGTCAAGATGGTCACATTGCTTCTTTGTTTCCTAATTCAGAAGCAACAATGGACAAAGAATCACTTTATGTAGCTAATGAAGTAAATATAAAAACAAAATGGAGAGTAACTGCGACGTTTAAATTGCTTGGAAAAATAGATAAAATTTTTGTTTTGGCAACTGGAGAAAACAAGAACGATATTCTTAAATCTGTGAATGCTGATAATGATTTACCAATTAATACTCTAAAAAAGTTTTCAAATAATATAGAAATTGTCACTGATCAAATAATCTAAAATATCTATCATCTAAACTTACATTGGAGCCGCTTTTGTGTAAGTCTGAACCACTGACACTATTCAACTACCCTGTTGGGGGTGGCTCCAAACTAATAAGGAATCTATGTTAAGCTTCAAAGCTTGTGAATTTTAAAAATTTTTTATTAGCTCTTGTGACATCTTCAATTTGGGGATCATCATTTTTAATGATTAAGTATTCACTAGAAGAACTTAATCCATCAGATATAGCTATCTACAGAATTTTAATTGGAGCTTTATTTATAAATATATTTGTTAGGGCCAAAGAAAATATAGTAAAAGCAGACCATATAAAAATTTTTATAATTTCATTTTTTTGGATGGCTCTTCCTTTCTATATGTTTGGCATTGCTGAACAAACCATAACATCTTCATTAGCTGGATTAATTAATGGTTCAACTCCAATTTTTGTTGCTTTTATTGCCGTTGTGTTTTACAAATTAAAAGTAACAAAAATCCAAATACTATATATATTTACTGGTTTTATTGGGGTAGGGCTGATTTCTTTAAGCGAAGGCGTTAGTGATATATCTTTTGATATTGGTTTTCTTTACGCATTGATTGCCTCAATATCATATGGAATTGCAGTAAATATGGTTGAGCCATTAATAAAAAAATATGATTCATTAATTGTTATAAAAATTGTAATAAGATATGCGCTACTTCTCTCACTTATAATGCTTGGATCAACTGCATCATTTAAGATACCAACTGTTGAAGTTTCATTGATCCCAATGCTCATATTGGGAATTGGTGGTACTGGTATCGCATTTCTGACATATTATAAATTGTTAGAGAGCGTCGGCAGAATATCTAGTTCATTTATTGTGTATATGATTCCAATTTTTTCTATTTTCTTTGGTTTTCAGTTTTTAAATGAGATAACTAACTCAATTCAGTTTGTAGGAATGGGTGTAATATTATCTTCTGCTTTTCTGTATTCGAGAACCTAAGATTTTCTTATTTCTACAAATTCTGATTCAGCAACAGCAGCCAGGTCACCATTATCTAAATAAAGTTCTCCCTTATATAGACTATTTCGGCCATCAATACTCTCTCTCCATGCGACTGCAGTGACATATTCCACAGATGGTCCAACAGGTTTTAAATATTTTATTGAGAAATTCTTATTAACTGCTTTCTGACCAAGTAAAACAGTTAGAGGACCCATCGTAATATCTATCCAAGAATCAATAATTCCTCCAAGTGTTGTTGGTAAAGGATTGAAGTATCTTTCACGAACAGGAAATTTACATTTCAATGTTGCATTATCTTTATCAAAATCTAAAAACTCACCTTCAAGCTCAACCCATACATTTGGTACTGGCATTCCTTCATTTTCTAAAGTATCTTCGAGGTTCTCTTCGATCATCATGTAATAATAACAACTTATATGAATAAGCTGTCTTGACAGGCAAGACAGCTTAAACAGGGTTAATGAGTAATAATAAAATAGTACATTGAGGGTAAGACAGTTTATTTACCTTTAGGGTGCCAAACTGTTTTTGTTTCAATAAAAGGAATGATTGAGCTTAACCCACTCGTTGAAGGTATTAGAGAAATCCTTTTTACAGATTCCGATCCTTTTTGACCAAGAACCTCTTTTGATTTTTTTGAAATATCCTCATAAATTGCTGCATGTTTAATCTCAACATGACCGCCAACGTCTTCAATAATATTTTCAAATTTACCTGATAAGAGATTGAGGCTTCCTGATGGAAAGTCAGAATTGTTAACGTCCTCAGATAACTTCAATGCAATGACAGCATTTTCATCTGAAAAATTTATAACAGAACACCCTACAGTTAGTGCAGGAAGAATTGATTTTACTAATTCATCTAGTGACATTGAATTTGGACTTAGCGTAAATGTAACACCAATAGCTTCCTGATGAGAAATGTTGAAATATTCACCTGCTACAGGGTTCAGATTACCAGTTAATTGCTCCCATTTATCAACAAGACCTGCATACCAAACGATTGTATCTATTGCATTATTGATATCATTTTTTGAATCGAGTTTAGATAATCCATGATCTTGTAATAAAGAAATATAACTATCTTTATTTCCCTCAATCATTTCTGATAATCTGTAAAGAATTTGAGATCGATTGTACATTGTTAATTGGTTCCAATTTTTAAATCCTTCTTTAGAAGATGTAACCGCATCCCTTAAATCTTTTTTTGAAGTTAAAGGAATCTCATATTTTTCCTCTTTTAAATCAATTGAATAAACTTTTCCAGATTCGGATCTAACGAATTTACCATGAACATAATTTTTATACGTTTTTTTTATGTCTGTCATGATGATACCTTTAAGTATGAAAGAAGACCATGTCTTCCTCCTTCCCTACCAAAGCCTGATTCTTTATAGCCACCAAAAGGCGATGCTGGATCAAATTTGTTAAATGTATTTGCCCAAATTACTCCTGCTTCGAGCCTATCAGCAGTCCATAATATTTTTGAACCTTTTTCTGTCCAAATACCGGCAGAAAGACCATATTCAGTATTGTTAGCAATCTCAACAGCTTCTTCCGGAGTTCTAAAAGTTAAAGTAGTAAGAACAGGTCCAAATATCTCTTCAGTTGCGATTTTATAATTTGCCTGAACGCTTGTAAATAAACTTGGCTTAAACCAAAATCCATTTTTAGGAAGTTCACATTCAATTTGGAATAAATCTCCACCATCTGCAACACCTTCATTTACCAATTTTTCAATCTTATCTAATTGATCTTTTGAATTTATAGCACCCACATCAGTATTTTTATCTAATGGATTGCCAACATTTAATGTCTGCATTCTCTTTTCTAGTTTTTTAATAAATTTTTCTTCAATATCCTCTTGAACAAGTAATCTACTTCCTGCACAACAAACATGTCCTTGATTAAAAAATATACCGTTAACAACTCCCTCGACTGCTTCATCTAGAGCTGCATCACTATATACGATATTTGCTGCTTTTCCGCCAAGTTCCAAAGTCAAACCAACATCTCTACCAGCCAAAGATTTTTGGATATATTTACCTACGCCAGTAGAGCCAGTAAAAGCAATTTTTTTAATATCTTTATGGTTTACAAGATGTGATCCTGTAGACCCATCACCAGTTACTAAATTAAATACCCCATCTGGAAGACCTACTTCTTCGCATAATTCAGCAAACAATAAAGCTGTCAGAGGTGTTGTCTCAGCTGGCTTTAAAACAACTGTATTACCAGTTGCTAAAGCTGGAGCTACTTTCCATGACAACATCAAAAGTGGGAAGTTCCAAGGGATAATTTGTCCCACAACTCCATAAGGTTTGTATTGCTCGTTACCCCAGGAAATATCAAGCTTGTCAGCCCATCCAGCATAGTAAAAAAAGTTTTGAGCAACTTGTGGAAGATCAAAGTCTCTTGATTCTTTTATAGGCTTACCTCCATCTAAGCTTTCCAGTACAGCAAATTCTCTTGATCTTTCTTGAATCAATCTGGCAAGTTTGAATAAATATTTTGCTCTTTCTGAAGGATTAGTTTTACTCCACTTTTTCAGCCCTTCTTTTGCTGAAGCTACTGCGTAATCAACATCTTGTTGATTTCCAATTGAAATAGAAGATAAAATTTTCTCTGTTGAAGGTGAGATAGTATCGATATATTGTTTTGATTTTGGAGTGACAAATTTTCCGTCTATAAAATTTCCATATTTTTTTTCAATATTGACAATTTTTTCTGATTCAATTGATTCTGAGTATTCCCAATTATTCATAAACTAACCCCTTGGAAAATAATAACTTGATTGATATGAATTCGTTTTTAATTTTTTTATTTGTTTTAATACATCATCTAATAAACTCGATGCTCCAAATCTAAAATATTCTGGAGTTAACCATCCAGCTCCTAATTCTTCATTGATAATTACAAGATAACGAATCGCATCTTTAGAGTCCCTAATTCCTCCAGCAACCTTTATACCCTTGACTCCATAACCACTATCGGCAAATTCTCTGACTGCCCTGGCCATAACTAGACATGCTTCTCTTGATGCTCCACTTGATATTTTTCCTGTTGAGGTTTTTATAAAGTCTGAGCCAGCACTTAATGCAATAAGGCTTGCTTTTTTAATGTTTTCATAAGTTTCTAGTTCCCCAACTTCTAATATCGTTTTCAAATGAATATCTCCACAAATCTCTTTTAAAGAAACAATTTCATCATAAACTTTTCTAAAATCACCTTCAAAAAAAGCTTTTCGATTAATAACAATATCAATCTCATCAGCTCCTTCATTAATTGCGAACTGAGTATCAACAATTTTAGATTCCAATGGTGCCTGTCCACTCGGAAAGTAGGACGATACAGATGCTACTTTAACATTTGAATCTCTAACTATATTTTTTGCTGTTGAAACTAAAGAGGGATAGACACAAACAGCAGCTGCATTTGGAACATCAGCATCACTAGGATCAGGTGTCATTGCTTTTGATGACATTTGGGCAATTTTACCTTCAGTATCCTCGCCTTCTAATGTTGTAAGATCACACATGCTAACAATCTTCATAAGACCTTCTAGCTTAGAATCTCTTTTTATACTCCTAGTTGCGAGTGAAGATGTTCGTTCTTTTACCCCTAATTCATCAATTCTGACATTATCAATCATGTCAATAGTTGAAGACCAATCAATAACACTGTTTTTAAGTGATGTTTTTGAACTCATTACCTAATGGTATAACTTTATTTGGTATAAAGAAATAGTATTTTAATCTAGTGCTTCTATTGTCTCTTGGGCTCTGTTTATGTCCTGCTCAGTAACGTTGGCAATTCCACCAAATACTGCAAACATTTTTGACCAATCTTTTTCTTTTTTCAAGATATCTTTTGCTAACTCGGAGTCAGTTTGTTCAATATGTTTGTTTAAAAATGCTCTCAACTCAAGCGTATCAATATCGTTCATGTCTCGATATTCAGGAGCAGATTTTGAAATATATTGTGTAAAGTTTTTTTGTGTTTTTAGAACAGTAACCTTTCCACCAGTCATGCCAGCACCAAAGTTAAATCCGATACTGCCAAGGATGATTAAAGTACCTCCTGTCATATATTCTGCAGCATGGGCACTACAACCTTCAACTACCGCTATTCCTCCACTGTTCCTTACACCAAATCTTTGACCAACTCTTCCTGAAATATAGAGTTGTCCACCAGTAGCTCCATACAATAAGGCATTCCCAGCTGCATGATACGCACCTTTATTTTTCGTACCTTGAGGAATTATGGTTATGCTTCCTCCACCCATTCCTTTTCCTACATAATCATTTGCGCTTCCAATAAGTTTTAGATTTATGCCGTCTCGAATAAATGCACCAAAACTTTGTCCAGCAGCGCCCGATAGACTTATGTACGTTGGATTGGTTTTAAGTTCCTTACCTAGATTTTGCATCGATACTTCACCTGAAATTCTTGCACCTATACTTCTGTCTTCATTTGAAATTGGATACTGAATAATAGTTGACTCTTGAGATTTAAGTCCTTTCATAATCTCAGAAGTTAGTCGTCTAGATAACCTTCCTTCATCGTGTCTGATAAAGCCTGGATTTTTTTTGTCTGAAACAGCATTTCTTAGAAGCTTATGAAGGCTTTTTGGAAGGTTGTTATCCATGACTTTCAAACCTAGTAAATCAGCATGGCCAATGAGGTTATTAAGAGAAGAAACATTAAAAATATCCAAATATGACTTAATATCTTCAGCTATAAATTTAAACAGTTGCATAACCTGCTCTGGTGCCCCAACAAATTTTGCTCTTAGATTCTCATCTTGGGTAGCTATTCCAACTGGACATGTGTTCTCGTGACATTGGCGAACCATTTTGCATCCCAATGCTAAGAGTGGAAGGGTACCAAATCCATATCTATCAGCACCTAATAGAGTTGCGATGATTACATCTTTAGGTGATCTTAATCCCCCATCAACTTCTAGAAGAACTTTATCCCTCATATTGTTCTCGACTAGTGCTTGATGAGTTTCACTCAATCCAAGCTCCCATGGGGATCCGGCATGTTTAATACTTGTCCATGGACTAGCTCCTGTGCCTCCATCACTGCCTGCAATCGTAATTACGTCTGCCCCAGCTTTGGCAACGCCAACAGCAATGACTCCAACACCTGGTTCAGAAACAAGTTTCACATTCACAGGATTATCTGGATTAAATGTCTTTAAATCATAAATTAGTTGAGCAAGGTCTTCTATGGAATAAATATCGTGATGAGGTGGAGGTGATATCAATGTAATACCCTCAACAGTATGTCTTAATTTTGCAATATGTGTATCAACTTTAAATCCAGGAAGCTGTCCACCCTCTCCGGGTTTTGAACCTTGAGCCATTTTAATTTGGAACTCTTCAGCAGAGGCCAAATAGTCTGGAGTTACACCAAACCTTCCTGAAGCAATTTGTTTAATTTTAGAATTTTTTTCTGTTCCATATCTTTCAGGATCTTCTCCACCCTCGCCTGATCCAGATTTTGCACCAATACGATTCATTGCAATAGCCAAAGCTTGATGAGCTTCTTCAGATAATGCTCCTAAAGACATTGAGCTAACCGTGAATTTTTTATATATGTCTTCGAGAGGAATATCTTTGTCATTGGAAGTAATAATTTTATTGTTATCTGGAAGTGTGAATAAATCTCTTATCTGAACATTGTCTCTTTCTTCAAGGGATGCAAGATACTTATTCCACTCATCTCTATCACCTGAACGAACAGCCTTTTGTAGCTTGAGCACTGTTACCGGTGATGTAACGTGTGGCTCACTCCCTTTTTTATGCTTGTAGAAGCCACCTATTTCTAAATCAAAAGGCTCATCACTATCAAAAACTAATAAATTTTCTTCTATTTGTTTGTATCCCAAACCCTCAGTTCTTGTAAAAGAATTTGAAAAAGCACTGTCTGTAATTTCTTTATCAAGTCCTATTATCTCGTATATTTCAGACCCTCTGTAGGAAGAAACTGTACATATTCCCATCTTGGACATTATCTTTAAAAGACCTTTGTTTAATGCTTCACGATAATTTTCTTGAGCTTGTGATGGTGAAATATTTAATTCCTCATTTTCTATTGATAGTTGTCTTGCTTTTTCAAGTGCAAGATATGGCCATATAGCAGATGCACCATAAGCAATATGACACGCAAGATCATGAGCATCTCGTATCTCACCAGAAACAATAATTAAAGAAGCTTTTAATCGTACACCCTTGTTAATAAGGTGTTGATGAACTCTTCCAAGTACAAGTAGTGAGGGTGCAATCGTATTGCCCTTGACTACTTCTCTATCACTCAAAATAATTAATGATTTTTTATTAATGACAGCTTTGTAGACTTTATCACATAATTCATCAATAAATTGTTCAAGATTTTTATCTGCTTTATTGAAACTTACATCAAAAACTTTGGATCTATCTTTTGAAAATTCTTTAGATACTAATAAATCATATGTACCTTTACTTAAAATTGGTGATTCCAGAGTAATTAGATTTGCTTGTTGAGATGTTTCTTTTAGGATTGAGCCTCTTTTTCCTAAATAAGTTTTGGTAGACATAACAAATCTCTCTCTTATTGGATCAATTGGAGGGTTTGTTACCTGAGCAAACATTTGATGGAAATAACGGCTAAGTCGTGGTTTGTTCTTACTAAGTACTGCTAATGGAGAGTCATTACCCATCGATCCTGTCGGGATATCTCCTTTAATCATAGGAAGTAAAATAAGTCTTTCTTCTTCTGGAGTGTATTGGAAATATTCTGAGAATGAATCTATTTTAATTTCATCTGGCTTGTCACTAAATTCTGTATCGGCAACCAATGGTTTATTCTTAACCCACTCTTTATATGGGTTTTTTTCAGATAGTTTTTCAATAACTTCTTGTTCATCCAGCAATTCATCATTTTTAATTCTGTATCTAATGGTTTGTCCGGGTTCAAGTTGGGCAGTTTTATATGCACCTGCTTCAACCGATGGACATATACCCACTTCAGATGCAGCTAAAATATATCGATCTGAGATCATCCAGCGTAAAGGTCGTAGACCGCTTCTATCAAGACCTGCAATTATATCCTTACCATCCGTGGCTACAATTGCTGCTGGTCCATCCCATGGTTCAGTCAAAAAAGCATGATACTGATAATAGGATTGTTGATCTTTTGTAAATCTTGGATTATTTTCCCATGCTGAAGGAATAAGCATTTCTTGTGCATGAGCAAGTTTTCTTCCAGACTGGACCAGCAATTCAATAGCATTATCGAGTTGTCCTGAATCTGAAAGATTTTCATCTATGAAAGGTTTAAGAGTGTCTATATCTTCTTTCCATAAATTTGAAGACGCATCTACTTCCCTTGCCTTCATCCAAGAATAGTTTGCTCTTATAGTATTAATTTCTCCATTGTGAGCGAGCATTCTTAAGGGTTGTGCTTTATCCCAAGTAGATGTTGTGTTAGTTGAAAATCTTTGATGAAAGATACCATACCTTGTCTTATATAAAGGATTTCTAAGATCCCAGTAAAAATCAGCAGTTTGAGTAGCCGTAAATAATCCTTTGTATACCACTGTTTTACTTGAGCAAGAATTTATGTGAATATTTAAAAATTCGTTTTTAGCTAAATCGGTTTCAAGAGACTTTCTGAATAGATAGAGGTATTTTTCAAATTTATATTTATATTCCTTTCTTGAGCAAATTATTGCTTGATAAATTCCAGGCTTCGACTTTTTTGCCATTGCTCCCAAGATCTCTTTGTCTGTTGGAACTTTTCTCCAATAAAGAAGTTCTATATCAAACTCTTCTAATTTACTATCGATGAGTTCCATCGATTCTGTAACATTTTTTGGATCAAAAAAGCAAGAGATTAAAGCAAGACTAGAATCTTCATCTCTAACAATTCCACGTTCTGTTATCTCAGCCTCTATGAGTTCAAATGGAATTTCTGTCAGTACACCTGCACCGTCACCTGTACCATCAGCAAATTTAGCACCTCTGTGATCAAGGTTTGATAAGCACTCAAGTATTTTTAAGGTCATTCCATGGGTTCTTGGAACCCCTCTTGATGCAATAAAACCTACACCACAGGAATCTTTTTCTTCGAAATTAAATGTCATGGAAACATAATTTTACTATGAAGATGAGCTATTGGAAATAAGAAAACCAGCCTTAAAAATCTTTAGGGGGGGACCTAAATAAGCTGGTTTCCTTAATCTTTTTATTTGTTACTTTTTAGTAATGAAATCTCCGTATGCAGATGTTCCATGTTCGGAAGCATCTAATCCCGCAATTTCTTCTTCAGCTGTAACTCTGAGCCCAACTGTTGAATCAATTACTTTAAATACCAAAAATGAGGTTCCATAAGCCCATGCACCAATTGCAAGGATTCCGATTAACTGAGGACCAAATAAAGTAGTTCCTCCACCGTAGACTAAACCATCGGCTGTATCGAATATAGCTACTGCGAGAACGCCCCAGATACCACATATACCATGAACTGAAATCGCACCTACAGCATCATCAAATCCTCGTTTTTCAAGAAAGTTTATTGAATAAACTACCAAAACTCCTGATACTAAACCGATTAAGACTGCACCTAAATTATTTACGTTCGCACAACCTGCAGTTATACCGACTAATCCAGCAAGTGCTCCATTCAAAGTCATACCTACATTAGGTTTTCCTGAAATCATGGAAGTATACATTGCGGTAATTGATCCGGAAGCTGCAGAAAGTGTAGTTGTTACTGCAATAGCTGCTAAGTTAACATCGACTGCAGCAAGTGCTGATCCAACATTGAATCCGTACCATCCAAACCATAATATGAAGACACCTAAGGCACCGGCAACCATTGAGCTACCTGGAATTACTTGAGGATTTCCGTCATCATCATATTTTCCAATTCTTGGTCCAACTATTTGGACTCCTGCGAGTGCTGCAAATCCACCGACCATGTGAACAACTCCAGAACCTGCGAAGTCTATAAATCCAAGATCGCCTAACCATCCTTGGCCGCTCCATACCCAATGGGTAACGATTGGATAAATTACGCCACAGATAAATGGTTGAAAAAGTAAGTATGCGCTAAATTTTGTTCTTTCAGCGACAGCACCTGAAACAATTGTTGCTGCAGTAGCCGCGAAAACTACTTGAAAGAAGTATGTTATTGAGTCACCTTCTAGAAAGAAATTACCGTAAGCGAGAAATCCACCTAAAGTTGTTCCTCCATAAGCTAGTGCAAATCCAAATGCCCAATAAGACACTGCACCAACTGAAAAGTCCATAAAGTTTTTCATAACAATATTGACTGAGTTTTTAGATCTTGTGAAACCTGTTTCCACAAGCATAAAGCCAGGTTGCATGAACATGACTAAGATACCTGCAATAACAATCCACAAACTATCTACATATGTTGCTATTTCCATTTGTTAAATCTCCTTTTGTAACAACATAATTAAGAACTCAGATTACGAGACCTCTCAAAAGTTAAATGATTATTACAGAATTGTTTCTTAATTGTTTCTCAAATATCGATTGTTAATGATAAATAAAACTATTCTTAAAGGGTTATGTCAAAAAATATACTAGTTTCAGTAGCTTGGCCGTATGCCAGTGGATCTAGGCATCTCGGACATATTGGTGGAGCATATTTACCTGCTGATATTTTTGCAAGGTACCACAGAGCTGTTGGTAACAATGTTTTAATGGTGTCAGGAAGCGATGTTCACGGTACCCCAATAACTGTAAGAGCTGATGCAGAAGGTGTTCAACCAATAGAAATAGTCAATAGATATCACAATGAATTTTTGGGGTATTGGGAAAAACTTGGTATTTCTTGGGATAACTATACAACAACAATGACTGATAATCATAAAGAAGTTACCCAGGAAATGTTCTTAAAAATAAAAGAGAATGGCTTTATTGAAAAAAATAAAAGTATCCAGGCTTTTGATCCACAAGAAAAAAAGTTTTTACCAGATAGATATGTAGAGGGCACTTGTCCTTGTCCTGTTGCTTATAGTGAAGCAAGAGGTGACCAATGTGATAGCTGTGGTAAAACTCTTGATCCCGAAGAGTTAATAAATCCTATAAGTAAAATATCTGGAAACAAAGCAGAATTTAAAGAGACTGAACATTATTTTTTAAAGTTAAGTGCTCTAAATGACAGACTTTCTGATTGGTTAAATAGTAAAGAAGGTTGGAGACCTCACGTTATAAACTTTTCTAAATCATTTGTTGAAGAAGGTCTACAAGATAGAGCTATAACGAGAGATTTAGACTGGGGAATCGACATTCCAGAAAATGAATTAGGTGATGGAAAAAAAATATACGTATGGTTTGAAGCTGTAATTGGTTATTTATCTGCAGCTAAAGAGTGGGCAATAAACAATGGTACACCTGATGCATGGAAAGATTTTTGGATGAATGAGGATGCAGAGTCTTATTATTTTGTTGGAAAAGATAATGTTCCTTTTCATGCAATAATATGGCCTGCCATGTTACTTGCATATGGTGATTTGAACCTACCAACAAATGTTCCGGCAAACCAGTACATATTGATAAAAGGTGAAAAGGCATCTGCAAGTAGAGGTGTTGGAAAAACTTTGAACGATTATCTTGATGAATGGAATCCAGATTCATTAAGATACGCTCTAGCCAGTATTCTGCCAGAGCAAAATGATTCTGAAATCTCTGAAGATGAGATGATTAGACGAAATAACGAAGAACTTGTGGCGGCATGGGGAAATTTAGTTCAAAGAGTTTTTTCACAGTACATAAATAATTTTGATGATCTAGATACAAGTTTTGAATATGAAAAAATTGATGAAGAACTTATAGAAGGTGCAAAAAACTGTTTTAAAACAACAGGAGAAATGATTGAAAAAGTAGAACTGAAATCTTCACTTCAAAATGTAATGGCTTATGTGAATTCTATTAATGCTTATTTAAACGAGACGGAGCCATGGAAAGTAATAAAAGAAGATAAAAAAAGAGCTACTGGAATTTTACATTGCGCAATTACCTCCATTGATGCTTGCGCAACTATGTTTACACCATTTATGCCTACAACTTCCAAAATAGTAAGTAATGCTATTCAAAAAGAAGATGAAAATAGTTGGGGAATAAATGAAATTAAAAAAGGTGCCCCATTAGAAAACATAGGACACCTTTTCAAAAAATTTGATTAGCTTTTTGTAGCTTGAAATACCTCATCTATTTCATTAATCAAACCTAAAAGTTCCTCGCCTACTGCAGGATCTTCTGTTTTTTTAGCCTCTCCAGCTTTTTTTGTTGCATTCCAAAAAAGATCATGAACATTTGGAAATTTTTCTACATGTTCTGGCTTAAAATAGTCTGTCCAAAGTACCCAAAGGTCTTTTTTCACTTCTTCTGCCATGTCTTCTTTTATTGTGATACATCTTTGTTTAAATGCTGCATCATCAGATTCTTGATACTTTTTAGATGCATTAACAACTGATTCTGCATTAATTCTTGCTTGTGCTGGATCGTAAACTCCGCATGGCAAGTCGCAGTGTGCATATGCAACTCTAGTTGGTTTAAATAACTTCATAAATCTCCTTTAATAATCTACTATTAATTTTAATAAGAAAAAAAGTATATGATTAAAAGCATCGGACAGATATTTAACTTAAGAAACATTTTTGTTGTACTTATTTATTTGATTTTCAAAAATAATAAGGATGGAACTTATAGAACTTACGAAATCAAAGAAGAAAGTATGGAGCCTTCACTATATGAGGGTGACTACGTTTTAGCATCAAAATTTACAGATTCTCCCTCACGTGGAGACATAGTAGTTTACGAATATGAAACAAAAAATATTGAAATCGTAAAAAGAATAATTGGTTTACCTGGAGAAACAATCTCTTCTAAAGGAGGGCAGATAAATATAAATGATGAAAAAATTAATGACCCCTGGGGAAATGGTGAAGTTGTCGATTTTGAAAATATAACTTTAGAAGAAGATGAAGTTTTTGTATTAGGTGATAATAGAGAAATGTCTTCAAGTGATTCTTTATCAGTTGGTCCAATTAAATTGGAAACTTGCTGGAAGCTAAGATTTCTTTATTGGCCATATCATAAATTCATAAAATATGAATAGTTTGAAATGCACTTGGTGCAAAAATGAAATGGTTTATCTTCATGGACATGGAGCATGCATCAATAACAGCTGTCCAATGTTTGGACTTAATCAGGCTGAATGTTGTGATGGTGAAACTGTTGACAACTGTTCAATCCAACAAAAAAATGAAATTACATTGTCCCCGCCTGGGTTAAACTAATTAAGTAAAATAAAACTATGAGTGAAGAAAAACCTTTAAATATACCTGAATATTTATTACTTAGATCTGCTGAAGCACGGGCTAAAGCACTAGGTATCTCTGTTGAGCAGGCACTAGCAGATATAAAAGGTGTACCTGTAAGCGAAGTGTCAATTGA
>CACKZW010000003.1 GCA_902604835.1 uncultured Candidatus Actinomarina sp. | reverse complement strand
TTAATAAATGAACGAAACGTGGAAACGGGATAAAATCAGGAACGATCCTATCATAGAAAACTGGATTTAAAAAATGGTTTATACCTGCCACAACAAAAAAGCCTACATAACCTAAAGTAACTATCTTTATAACCAATGTTTTGATTTTTCTATAGCTTTGAACCAAGATGTTAATAAATTTTCTCGAGAATCATTGCTCATATTAGGATTCCATGTTTTAAAAGTAGAAATAAAATCACCTACATTTTCTATGTTTAAATTTTCAGCAAATATAAAACTAGCTACACCCGCTCCAAGAGCTGTAATTTCATTAATCTCTTGTGAAATAATTGTTTTATTTAAAATGTCTGACTGAAATTGCATTAATAAATTATTTGATACCATCCCTCCGTCTACTTTTAAATTTTGAAATTCAATACCTAAATCTTTCTCCATACTCTGAAGTAATTCAAAACTTTGGAATGCTACGGATTCAAGTACTGATCTTGCTATATGAGATTTGTTTGAATATCTTGTTAATCCAAATAAGGAACCTCTCGCAGTTTCGTCCCAATGTGGAGAAAATAAACCAGAAAATGCTGGAACAAAATATACGTCACCATTATTTTTTTCTTCCATTGCAAGGGATTCGATTTCATCACTCGATTTGATAATGTTTAGGTTGTCTCTTAACCATTGGACTGCTGCACCAGCAATAGGTACTGATCCTTCTAATGCGTAAAAGGGTTCTTCACCTTCAATTTGATAAGCCACTGTTGTCAAAAGTCCATTTTCCGATTCAATAATATCTGTTCCTGTGTTAGTAAGAGCAAAGCATCCAGTTCCATAAGTGTTTTTAACATCTCCTTTGTTCGTACAATTTTGTCCAAATAGTGCTGCCTGTTGATCTCCCAAAATTGCAGTAATCGGTACGCCCTTAATAACACCATCAATTTGTCCAAAATTTGACAATGATGGTTTAACCTCAGGAAGCGAATCCTTTGGAATGTTAAGTTCATTTAAAATATCATCAGACCATTCCATGTTGTACAAATCATATATAAGTGTCCTTGATGCATTTGTCACATCTGTATAAAAATTTCCTGTTAAGTTGTATAAAATCCAGCTATCAATTGTTCCAAAACATACGTCGTCAAATAAAGAAGATTTAATATTTGATACATTTTCAATAAGCCATATTATTTTTGAAAGTGAGAAATATGTTGATATAGGTAAGCCAGTACTTTTAATAAGTTCAGTTAATCTTTTATTCTTTATCAATTCATCACAGATGTCCTGTGTTCTCGTATCCTGCCAAACTATGGCATTGTAAAAAGGCTTTCCTGTTGATTTACTCCATGCAACAGTTGTTTCTCTCTGGTTTGTAATTCCTATACTTATAATTTCATTAACATCAATATCATTAACCACATTTTCTAAGCATTTATTGACAGAATCAATTATTTCAATGGGATCATGTTCAACACAATTGTTATCTGGGAAATACTGTGTGAGCTCAATTTGATGGGAAAATGCAACAGTTCCATCAATATTGAATAAGATACATCTTGTACTTGTAGTACCTTGATCAATTGATAAAAAGTATTTCATAGTTAAATAATAACTATTTTTATTAGGATAAGGTTTAATGTTTAGGGTTATAAAAAAAATACATAAACTATATTCATTCTGAACAAACTCAAACAAATTTAGAAATCTGGTTGTATTATCAAATAAACATGAATCAATTTAAATCTATTTATGGATATTTCACAAGATACTAATACTGTATATTTATTTCTTTTTGGCATTTCTATACTTGCGTCATTTATTGATTCAATAGCTGGTGGTGGTGGGTTATTGACTACTCCATCAATGCTACTTGTAGGTATTAATCCATTAACAGTTTTAGGAACGAATAAGTTTCAATCATCATTCAGCACTTTTACTTCAACACGAAATTATTTTATTAATGGATACCTTACTGATAAAAACAAAAACAAATATTTTATTTTGTCTTTTATTGGCTCCTCATTTGGAACGTTAATGGTAAGTAGGCTATCAGATGAAATACTAAGAACATTAATTCCAATACTTTTGATATCAGTTGCAACCTTTTTTATTTTAAATAGGCAAGTAAAAAAAGATTTAAGTAATTACATCATATTGCTAACTCCACTTATTTTTCTTATAGGATTTTATGATGGTTTTTTTGGTCCAGGTACCGGTTCGTTTTTTGTAATGTTATTTCTAATATTTAAAAATCAAACATTACTCGAATCAACAGCAACATCGAAATTATTAAATTTTGCTTCAAATTTTGCAGCTTTTTTAATTTTTGCATTTCAAGGTTACGTAATTTGGGAACTTGGAATAATTATGGCTGCAGGTGGGGTTACTGGTGCCTATTTAGGTTCAAAATCGGCAATAAAAATTGGCGATAAATTAATCAGGCCAATATTAGTTGTGGTATCAATTTTATTATCTTTAAGAATACTTTTAAGCTGACATCATTTATTCAATTTGAACCTGATCAGCTAATGATTCTAAAATGTATCTATGAAAAGAATTTATACATACGGTCATGAACAAGTCGAAAGAAATATCACTATTTCAGATATTATTGAAAACAAAAAAAATAGGGTAAAGATGACACAGGTAACTGCTCAAAACAGTCAAGAAGCTGAAATATTATCTGATCAGAATATAGATATGATAATCACAGGTAGTGATACATATGATGATGTAAGGAAAGGTGCTCCAAACACATTCATAACTGCTGCTTTATTTGCAGGTAGATTTATAACAAAAGATGAAATTTTAAAAGGAGCTATTGATGTTGCTATGAAAGGTGCAGACTCTGTATTAACACCAAGAAGTCCTGAGATAGTCGAAATGCTTTCAAATGAAGGATTACACGTACAAGGACATGTTGGCATGGTTCCATCAAATGCAACATTATTTGGTGGGATAAGAACAGTTGGAAAAACTGCTCAAGAAGCAATTAATATACTTAAAGATTTAAAAGATTTAGAAAATGCTGGAGCATTTGGAGCTGAGGTTGAATGTGTAGCAGAAGATGCGCTAGTTGAAATAAGCAAACATACTAGTCTTGTACTTAATTCTCTTGGAGCTGGATCTGGTGGTGATGTTATATTTCTATTTTTTGAAGATATTTGCGGAGAAACAAAAGATATTAAAATTCCAAGACATGCGAAATCTTGGGGTGATGGAAAAAAGATTTTAGAACAATTAAACAAGGAAAGATCAAAATCTATTGCAAATTTCAAAAATGATGTTGATAATAAAAAATTTCCAAACAATGAACATACGATATCAATGAACGATGGAGAACTTGATTTGTTAATTAATGAACTAAAATAACATGTCAAATATAGTTGTATCCCCACATAGGCTATCTACATTAACTGGAATGAAAATCTTAAAAAGTGGCGGTAATGCTATTGATGCTGCGATTGCTACCAATATTGTGCAAGGCGCAGTTTCCCCAGAAACATGCGGAATTGGTGGAGACTTGTTTACATTAATATGGATAAATGGTGAAACTAAACCATATTGTTTAGATTCCTCAGGTTATGCAGGATCTAATGTGGATATATCAAGTTTAAGTTCATATAGTGATATTCCACTAGATCACCCAATGTCAGTAACAGTACCAGGAGCTGTTCGTGGATGGTATGCAATGCATGAACGATTTGGAAAATTGGAAATAAGTCAACTTTTTAACCAAGCTATAGAAATCTGCTCACAAGGATTTAAAGTATCCTCAGAGCTTCATCAATCTTTAAAAAGTCATGAAGAAACTCTAAAAATACAAGAATCAGGAAAGGAATTATATCCTTCCGGTAAAGTTCCCAATGTTGGCGACACGATAAAAAGAACTATGTTAGCTAAGACTTTAGAAAGTATATCTTTTAACGGTCCAGAATATTTTTATAAAGGTGAAGTTAATGAAGCCATATCAATAGCTTTACTTAATACCATTACTAAAGATGATATAAGCAATTTTCAAGCTGAATGGATTGAGCCTTTATCAATAGAAATGTATGGTAAAACTGGATGGGTTACTCCCCCTCATACTCAAAGCTATCTTACGTTGGCTACATTGAAAATATATGAAATGTTAGATATTGGTTCTAAAGATATAGATTTGCACACGTTAATTGAATCATACAGGGCAGCAGCATCACAACGTGATGATATAACATATGATTATGGTAATAATATTGATTTATTTCCAGGCTTAGATACTGAATATTTAAAATCTTTGTCTAACTTAATTGATTTAGATAATTCATCAAAATTTGATAAACCTTCTGATATTGGTGGTGGAACAGCATATATGTGCACAAAGGACAAAGATGGTAATGCAGTATCCTTGATTCAATCTAATTATTACGGAATTGGAAGCACAATTGGTGTAGGAGATTATGGATTTTTTCTACACAACAGAGGAGCTGGTTTTAATTTATTACAAAATCATCCAAATTCATTAAAGCCAGGAAGAAAACCACTTCATACATTATCTCCAACTATGTGGAGTGTAGATGGAAATCTAGATATGGTCATAGGTACAAGAGGTGGAAGGTATCAACCACAACTATTAAGTCATTTTATTTTAAAAATTCTTAAAAATGAAGATATAGAAAATGCAATGATGTCACCTAGATGGAATATTGATGAATTTGGAAAAGAATCTGTATCTGAAATAAATATTGAACCTGGGTTAGATAAAAAAATTACTGATGAATTAGTTAACAAAGGGCATAAAGTTAATCAACTTTCAGAATTACAAAATAGCTATGGACCTATATCGGCAATAATAAAAACTGAAGATAGCTGGAAAGCTACACATGACCCAAGAGTTGATACCGCAAGTTCTATAATTGATTAGATAAAGAAGGAGAAAAATGCAATTACATAATAACAGTGGAAACATAACAGTAATGATTGATGTGTCATTCGAAGACAAGAATATGTTTATGGATTTCATATTAAATGAGCAATGTCAGTTTATTGATAGTGTAGATCCTAAAGGTTTGATTAAGTTTGAATGGTTTGTTGATGAAGATTCCAACACAGGAACATTGGTCGAAGTATTTGAGAAATCAGATAATTTTCAAGAATTAGCTGGAAAAGTTATGGGAACACCAGTTAATTTAAAATTTCGAGATATTGCAAATGTAGAGAAAATGACAGTTCTTGGTGATGTAACAGATGAGTTGATGGAAAGTCTCGCACCTATGAATCCAGTATCAAAAGGATACAAAGGTGGCCTTAGTTAGTTTTTGATTTTTCTTTAATAATTAAGAATAAAATTAAACCAGTAAAAAAAGTTGTTAGAAAATTAGTTACTACTAAAGGAATATCAGATAAAACTAATCCATAACTAAACCAAGATAGCGACCCAAGAAACAGGAATAAATAAGTAAGAGCTGACAATCCGTTTACTTCTCGTGTTTTTAAAGTTTTAATTGCTTGTGGTAAAAAAGATACAACAGTAAAAAATACAGCAAAATATCCAATAAATATAAAATTCATTTCAACAGTCTATATGAGACTAAATAAAAAAGAGTTCAGTTTCCTGAACTCTTTTTTGAGGTAACAGGCTTATTACCTAATCAAATATTACACTAAATTTTTTAAAATTAGGACTAAAATTTCTAAAATTTAAGAATTAAAAAGATTTGTTATAACTATGCTTACATATTCTGCGAAGATAGGTTTTGCGTCATTCCATGAAATATCGTAAATAATCTCGAAAGCATCTTCAAACTCTTTACCTGTTGCCATTATGGAATACATATGCATAGCAGAATCAGCACCAGACATTGCATTCATAGCTTCAACGGTTAGGTAACCAATTGAATACCCAAGGACATAATCAGGATTTTGAATACAAAGACCAGGAATACTTTTATTGTAATAATCTAAAACTGTAGAAGCTGAGTAGTCATTAAATGGAGCTTGAATATGCCTAACCCTAACTTGTGCTGATCTCATATCTAAGTATTCTTCATATGTTTCAACTCCAAGAGATATTCCAGCTGCATGAGCAATTCCTTCATTTAACCAACAAGGTGAGGCATCGTTTGCACTCTGTTGTGGATTACTAACGTTACCAATCCACTGAGATGCAACAACTGAATGTGTTACTTCATGAACATGTAGAGGGCCGTATCTATAGTCATCAATTGAATCTGCACTATGAACACCAAATACGCCTACTCCAAAATGAGGAGGTCTTTGATAGATACCTGAATTTGCTCCGCTACAAATACCATCACGACATGGAGCTCTTGCCATACCTCCTTCAAAACCAGTAGTAGTTAATTCACTTGTAGCCCAATCAAGGTCTCCATAGTTATAAAAAAATCCGTAATACTTTTCTGGAAGATTAAAGTTTTGCCAAAAACTAATGCCTTTTTGAATATATTTTTCATTATCTTGAAAATATAAATCGGTAGAAGGACCGATATTTATTATGATTTCGAAGGAATCATTTTCGAAAATATTATTTTCTTTAGATATTCGCTGATAATCATTCCATGCATATTTTGGAACATCATTAATGTTTGATATCAATTCAGTGATTGTTACATACTCGCAGTCATCACATTTATTTATTGGAATTGAAGTTGTAGTTGAGTCTTGAATAGTTGTAGTAGTTTCTTGAGTAGTAGTAGTTGTTGTCTCATCAACAGTAGTAGTCGTAGACTCCTGAACTGTATCATTAGAAGAATCTTGAACAACGATGCTCTCAGTTTCTGCTCCCCCACATGTAATTAATAACAAAACAAAGAATAATGAAGTTTGTTTCATATTATCTTGTAATAAACTTGCCTTCTTTATCGGTAAATTTTCCTATAACTATCATTATTAAATCAAGGAGTACCCATAAACCAAGACCGCCAAGTGTAATTATTTGTAAAAAACCAGTCCCCATTTTTCCAACATAAAATCTATGTATACCCAAAAAACCAGCAAAAAAACATAATAACAAAGTAACAAGCCATGTGTTGTCAGTTGTTAATCCTGTTGACTCATTGCTATTTAAAAGTTGTTCTTTCTTTTTATCAAAGTCTTCCTGTGTGATAACACGATCGTCTAAAAGCTTCTTGTATTTTGCTAGTTCTTCCGCATTACTCATAAAAATATAATATCAAAAACAAATAAGGTATGTGCTCAGAACTTGGTTATTGTCATTGTAAATTTTCAAAACAAAATGATTAATCAATAAGACCAGTATCTGGTTTTATCTTAAGTACCCAATTATGAGCATCCAATCCAAAATCTATAGTATTTCCACCAACAGTACTAAAATTCGTATTACCTGAAATTTGACCTGCTGTAATAATAAAATCATTGGAATCAATAACAATATCTTGCACCTTATCATAAGTGTTTATACCTGCACCTGCACCGCCACCAAATGTTTTTGACCATTGAAAAGTCCCAGAGGAATCATGCTTTACAATGTAAGCATCATTATTACTCGCAGATGATACAGCCTGCCCTCCTAAATTATAATTACCCCCAATTTGACCGACACTATAGACATTTCCATCGTCGTCAACAGCTATAGCTGTTCCAAAAGCTTGACCAGCTTCTCCATCATCACTAGCAAATCTTTTAACCCATTGAAATGCTAAAGAGGAGTTAAGTTTAAGTAGATATATATCCTTACCAGATGTGGTTATATTGCCACCTCCAAAATTTACTGTATTTTGAAATGTGCCTGTAGCGTAAATATTTCCAGAAGAATCAACAGATATTCCCTTTGCCTTTTGTGTTGTATCGATATTCGAGGTATAGGTACTTTGCGATGAGCCATTGTTATCAGTATCAAATTTATGAATAAATAAATCATTGGAATTCGCTGCAGTATAAGTGTTACTTCCAAATTTAACAGTTCCTGAAAAGCTTCCTGTCAAGTATGTGAAATTATTCGAGTCAATTGCCAAGGCTCTTGCGTCTGCACTTCCAGAATTCTCTGTTCTCCAAACAAATTGCCAAATTCCAGAGGAATTAAGTTTTATTAAGAAAACATCATAGTCATTCGATGTATAATTCACTTCACCACCACCATCACCGCTATCGAAGTTAACAGTGCCACGAAAAGTACCGAGCATAATTACATTGTCATTGCTATCAACAACTACATCTCTCCCAAGGTCGTTTCCAGTACTTCCACCGTACGACTTAACCCATTGAAAAGTTCCAGATGAATTAAGTTTAAGAATAAAAGCATCCCAACTGCCATTTGATGTTACATTTCCTCCCCCAAAATCAACTGTATTCTGATAGTATCCAACAACATAAATATTACCTGAAGAATCAAGCGCTATTTTTCTACCCCTGTCACGACCTGTACCTCCAGCGGTATAAACCCATTGGACCACTCCAGAGGAATTAAGTTTTGCTACAAAAATATCATCAGTAGTTCCTGAAGTAGCATTTTTACCAAATAGATTTGTACCTTGACTAGTACCAGTTATATATATATTGTCTGAAGAGTCAATTGCAACTCCAGCAGCATCAGTATTAAATCCGCTAAGACCGAAAGTTACTAGAAAACCAGAACTGGAACCTCCTGATCTGCCTTGACCACCTCCACTTGAACCATCATCTCCACCGGAACTATTAGTTGATATACAGGGATCAGATTGAGGGATAGTAAATGTTGGGCTCTGAGAGGAATTCCCTGCATCATCGAAAGCAATTACATATATAAGTTGATCAGCACAAGCCATATCATATTTTGGAGTCACTAATAATCGAGTGTCAGAAATAGTTACATACGTTGATAAAGCACCATTGATATAAACCTCATAAGAGACAACCCCGACATTATCAGTAACTGATGGAATATTGAGGTTAAATAATGTACCAATCTCCGAAGCATAGGGTGAGGAATCAACATCCCATACTGGAGATACTGTATCAAGACTTAATGGACTAGTACTTGATGTTGGCTGAAGAGTCGTATTTAGAGAAGATAAATATGAACTCTCTCCGAGTAAAAGCTTTGATAATGTTTCGTCACCAACCATTCCATCAACAACAAGTCCTGCCTTTTCTTGAAATGTTTTTATAGCTTCTTGGGTGTTTTTATCATTTATGCCTGTTGTTATATCTAGATAACCCAAATCTATAAGTTTTTCCTGAATATATGTTGTATAAGGATCTTCTTCATGAGGATGTGAAATATTAGTTAATGGCAATATTGAAATAAGGGCAGTAATTAAAATTTTTTCCACTTCTAGATATTAGATAAGAAACTCTTCTAACCAAAATAATAATGCTGTTGGTAAATGGTTTTTAGTGCAAATTAATTAATGATTTATATGCTTCATCAATTAAGCTTTGGCCTCTCTCATTAATTAAATATTCTCCGCCTAATTTATTTACAAGGTAACCAAAAGATAAATTACAGTCAGGATCTGAAAATGTTGCACTACTTCCGCCAAAACCAACATGACCAAACGCATTATTGCCGATCAAAAAGGAGCCTCCCTCTCCTTCAAAGTTTCCTCTGTTGTCCATATTTAACATAAATCCTTCAGAGAAATTTGTTGGAAGTAAAAGCATGCTGTCTATGTCTGATCTTATATTGGATTTACTTAGACGTTTGACGCCCTCTTTCGAAAGTAAAGTTTCATCATTCTTAGCAAGTGGGGTCATCATTGCAGCTAAAGATCTTGAATTAGTAATACCACCAACTCCACCTAATTCAGATCTATAAGTATCTGTAGAGTTATAGTCGTATGCGCCAGTATTAGTAAGTGACAATCTTTGCATTGAAGTAATATCATTTCTAAATATGTTTGCGAATTTACTTGGTTTATCTGTGGGGCTTGATGTAAAAGGCGTAACTTTTGCAACTCTATGATGATGGCTTTCAGGTAATCCGATCCAATAATCAAGGTTTAACGGTTCGGCAATTTCATCTTTAAAAAAATGACCAAGAGATTTTCCTGATATTCTTCTAATTAATTCACCTATTAACCATCCCGTTGTGATCATGTGATAACCTGTCTCTTCACCTGGTGTCCAAAATGGTTCTTCATTTTCTAATAGTTCAACTACATATTTCCAATCTAAAAATCCACCATCTTCGACATAAGTTTTAAGGGCTGGTAATCCAGCGGAGTGATTTAAAATCATCTCTACTGTCGTGTCTTGTTTTCCATTCTTTCCGTATTCAGGCCAATATTTAGTCACTTTATCTTGAGCGTTAAGAAGGCCTCTATCAATTAGGAGATGAGCACATAGAGCAACAGCAGCTTTTGTACATGAAAATGCTACAGATAATGTATTCTCATTCCATTCTTCATTCTTTTGCTGTGTTGTATGACCAGCAAATATATCGACGGTTATTTCTCCATCTACTATTACGGATAGAGATGAACCTATTTCATTATATTTATCAAAATTGATTGCAAATGTTTCTGCTACATTCTGAAAATCTTGGTGACAAGTTCCCTTAATTGTTAATGATGATTGATATTCAGTCTCAACTATATTTTGACTCATATTTTTAAAATGTATATTTTCTTTTCTTATTTAAATATTTTCATCATTAGAACAGGTGTGTTTGCTTTGTATTCTTGATAATCAGATAATTCTCCATAACGTTCATCAGCAATACGCTCTAACATGGGAACACCCTCTGCTTTTCTTAAGAGTAAATAAACAAAGACTGGAGATACTACTGCTGTGACATATTCAATACCAGATAAAGAACTAAGAGATATAACAGCCATACCTACCCAGAGCGTAATCTCTCCAAAATAGTTGGGATGACGAGACCTTGCCCAGAGACCAGTTGATATAAACTCTGTTTTGGGATCTGAGGTCTCCCTAAATTTTCTCTTTTGATAATCTGATATAACTTCAATTAAAAATCCCGACCACCATAAAAATATTCCAATAAATGCAAGAACTTCTAATTCAGCTTCAACGGGAGAAAGGATAGCAAGTATAGAAGCCCCAGCTGTAAAGACTACCCATGCAGCTTGTCCCATCCAATATTGTAAGAACCAAAAGAATTTTTTCTTCGCTTTATCAAATCTCACATCCTTGCCGTCTTTGTTAATTCTCCTAAATAGAAATATTCCAAGTCTTCCAGCCCAAACTACGACATAGAGATAAAGTATCGTATCAATTGTTGTTGGATTATCTAATGAGAAATACGCAATGCTTGTTACTGATATATAAGTAAGACTTCCTGTAAGGTCATAAAATTTTTCGGTCTGAAATAAGAATGATGGTACAAATATTAAAAATTGAATTAAGACTGCCATGCTTATTAAAAATTTAAATGAATTAAAACCAAGAATCTCTGTTTCGATATTGTTAGCGGTAAAACTATACAAATATATTGCAAGCAAAGTTAAGGATACATTTATGATATTTTGTGTCTGTTTTACCATTATGAATTATTATAAGCAGATGGATGATTACATTATTAAAAGATTCGAAAACCCTGATGAGGTCAGAGAGTTTGATAAAGGGAAATATGAGGTAGTCAACTTACCACATATGACCATAGGCAAAGCAACATACCATAAAGGATGGAAGTGGTCTGATGACGTATCTCCCCTTTCTGGTACAGAATTTTGTGAGACTGAGCATCTAGGTATGGTTATTAGTGGTAATGCCACTGTTGCATTTGAAAATGAAGAGCCAAAAGTTATTGGCCCTGGAGATATATTCTACGTATCAAATACACCCCACGACAGTTGGGTTGTTGGAGATGAAGACTATGTATCCATTCATTTTATGGGTGCAGAAAAATATGCTGATTAAAAATAAGTCAAAATAATAAATAGATCCGACATCGCATAAAACATCAAATTAGACTCGACTTATATGATTAAAAAATATTTATTTATACCCATAGTCGTGCTTATTTCACTATGTGGTGGTGAAGCTGATAATGGTGAGGTTGTAGAGACAACTGAGAATACTGTAAATACTAATGTTGAAGAACCTACTGTAGATCTATTAGTTTCTGTTCAAGATAATGATTTAAATACTGTTAATCAACATATTGCTTATGGATCAAACTTAAACATACAGGATGGTACGTTTTCAAATACTCCCCTAAATTTTGCAGGTATTTATGGATTAACGGAAATTGCTAATGCTCTTGTTAATGCCGGCGCAGATCTAAACCTAGTAAACGCTGACAACTTTACTCCACTATGTAATGCAGCAGCTTGGGGGCATACAGAAGTTGTCACAATACTTCTTGATGCAGGTGCTGATATATCTGCAAAATGCTTTGAAACACAAATTGGACTTTCCGTTGCTGTAGCAATTGCTATTAGTGCTCCGTATTCAGATTATATAAAAGCACTATATGTTGATCATGGAGAAAAATACAATATTCCATATGATGAAACAGAAATCATAGAAGGAAGAGAAAAAGTTACAGAGCTTCTTAGTAGTAGGTAAATAAGTTCAAAATAAAATTTGAAATGTTATTTTGATAATAAAATTCCCATTAACTGATCTTCAGGAAGTTCTAAAAATTCATAAAATTCTTCAAGGTAAGTCCTGTAATCTTTTCCAAATTGCATTTCAAATGATTTTTCAAACCCAAATTCTTCATACATAGAAAAAATATCCAAGATTTTATCTTCACCGTGTTCATTTACAAGATAAGCTACAAACCAAGCTCCAATTTCATAAGCAATTTGTTTATCAATAGGTTCAGGGTTTCCACTAAATGTTATATTATTTAGTTTTACACCAGTTTCTTTAAAAATCTCTAATCTACTTTTATTACCATATCTATCTCTTTCACACAGTAATGTACAATACATTTCATCCTTAAACCAACTCATATCGTTGATTGTTCTTGCATAATCAATGTAACTAAAATAAACAGCCGTGCCTTCATTCCACCATGGAACATCGTCTTCGGGATTATCACCCGAAAATCTACCATTGAGCATTCTTTGCTCGTCGTAACTATCAGTTGAATAATGCGAAGTTTGAAATATGTGAAACATTTCATGTAATGTTACATATCCCATGGATGAAGCATGTTCAGGCAAGTCGTGTGTCTTACTAACGAATAAATTGTATCCATCTCTTTGAGGTATGCTACTTATTTGAGAATGAGCAACACCACCATTAGGCTCAACAAATAAACCATTACGTTCATATTCTTCCCTTGCATCTTCATTATCACCACATCTACTACTGTCATAACCGTCCCAAACAAATAGTTTTTTATGCTCTTCTTCTAAAAATTCACAATATACAGGCTCTAGTGCGAGTGCTGATTCAGGATTGTCTCGATCAAGTTGTACAAGGTAAATAGGATATAAATTTTCAATAACTACATTTGGTTGCGTAAAATATAGTTCTTCAGATATTGCAACCCACTTTTTTAACATTTCTTGATGTTCATTTGAAACTGATTCTGCAATAAAATATTTAATTTCACGATTATCAAGAGGAGAGGTTGTAGAATTTTGCTCATCATTAATTTCACGATTATCAAGAGGAGAGGTTGTAGAATTTTGCTCATCATTAGACGTTGCAGAAGAAGACTCATTTGAAATTTCTTCATCCGATAAAATTGTGCCATCAGATATGTTAGAACCATCAGAATCCACACTACAAAATGTGATAGTTAAAGAAAAAATGATAATAATGTAACTTTTCACAATTTAATAATAATCTTAAAAATAAATTTGTGGGAGATACAAGATTTGAACTTGTGACATCTACCTTGTCGAGGTAGCGCTCTGCCAGACTGAGCTAATCTCCCGTATAAAAAAATATAGCAGTGTAAATAGGATTTGTAGAATAATTATTCTTCTACTGTTACTAATCGTTTTCCAAATCGTAGAAATAATCGTTCCGTAAGTTCAATAATTAGATTTAAAATCCAAAGACCTAAATACAACGCAATAAATATGTTAATTAATTGAATTAAAGCAAACACAATCAAACTATAAACAATGATCCAAGATATTGTAAATTTAAACGAATATATGGGTGACTGGCTATTCATTAGAAAGGTAGATCCGTGAATTCCTTGATTAATTCTTCATTATTGTTTTTTGGATTATTAACTGATTTAGATACCTGATAAAACTCAATACGATTTCCAAAATCATGGGATATATCTGAATGTATGACTTCAGGTTCATCGTCTGATAACCAAACACCTGTTGAAACATCATCAAGTATAAGTGGAGATCTATCATGTACTTCATTTATCTCAACTGGTGCAACCGTTGTTATGATTGTAAATTCTGTTGAACCATCAGAACGATCCCAATACAAGCCAGCTGCTAGCAAATTTTCATCATTTTTGTTTTTAAAAAAATATGGTTGTTTTCCTTCATCTACTACTTTCCATTCAAACCATCCAGATATTGGAACTAGACATCTACTTTTTTTGAATGCAGATATAAATGTTTTCTTTTCTAAAAGTGACTCAAATCTTGTATTAAACAATGGTCTAGAATTACTTTGATCTTTTAACCACTGTGGATAATATCCCCAGGTACATTCTTTTAACTTGTTGTCAATTACAACCGGAACTGATGTCTGTGGTGCAATATTGAAATTCTCTTCAAAAGAAAACCCATCAATATTCTCTACAAATGAAAGATTGCCTAAATCAATTGAAAAATAATATCTTCCGCACATTTATATATCCAAGACTGATAATTCTAATACATCGCCATTTTCATAAGTATGTTCATCTTTCTTGTGCATAATATGTACATTTTGATCGCCTATAACTTCTAATTTATCATTATTAAGCACAAGATAAGTATTCATTTCTAATCCCAAAATTTTGTACTTTGATTTGTGTATTTGTTTAGAGGAAGAAAGTATTGCTTTATAGAGAACTTCATTCCAGTGTGGCAAAACCATAGAGTTTTTGAAGAAACCAAAACCTTTACCTTTATTCATTTTTTCACCCATAATCATTGCCCCTGCGCTACAACCAGCAAGAATTCCACCACTGTTATGAATGGTTAAGAGCTTTTCCCAAGCTAACGATGAACTTAAAGTCTCATAGAGATGATTTGGATTACCTCCTGAAAAATAAACAAAATTTGCTTTTTCAATTTCAGCTAAAGTTTCTGGTTTATTGTAATCATCAACATTAAGAGCTCGTATAGATTTATGATTTACATTTAGTTTCGAAAAATGATCATCCCCTAAATCAAGCCAGTATTGAATTCTTTCTTCACTTTCCAACCCAGCAGCTGTGGGAAAACATAGGACGTAAGGATCATCTTTTAATTTATGCAATAAAATTTCGTCATAGGGACGAATTATATCTAAATACTCTCCTGCACCAGTTATCGCTATCATCTATCTTTGAGGCGACGACCGGAATCGAACCGGTGTACAAGGTTTTGCAGACCTCTGCGTAGCCACTCCGCCACGTCGCCGTGAAGAGCGGTAGAAGGGATTCGAACCCTCGACCTTCTCGTTGGCAACGAGACGCTCTAGCCAGCTGAGCTACTACCGCAATAAATTAATAATAGTTTATCTACGTTATTTATAAAAAGATTTAATCAGTTGATCCAAAACCACCTGTAGATCTTTCTGTATCAGGTAGGTTCTTTACAATTTTAAATTCAACACTATTTGTATTGATAAGTACTAATTGAGCAATTCTGTCGCCAATGCTTATCTGATAATCAGTACTCCCATGATTAATAAGTGGCACCATCAATTCACCTGTGTATCCGGGATCAATTAGTCCAGGGCTATTAATTAATGTAATTTTATGTTTTGAAGCTAAACCAGATCGGGGTAAAACAAATCCAGCACATTGATTAGGTAAATTTATTGCAATTCCAGTATTAATAAGTTGTACTTCTTTCGATGGAATTAAAGCATCTACAGAAGAACTTATGTCATACCCTATATCAGAATCATGCTTTCGAGATGGTACAGTTGAATTATTATTAGTAAGTTGTATTTCTATCTCAATATTTTTATTCAATGGTAACCTTTCATTGATGAATATTAGAGATTATCTTTTTATAAGGAAAGCGAAATCATCAAATAAAATCAAAATTTTAGATGTTTTAGGTTTTGAGAGTGATATTACCTTGGTTCAAACACCCGACATCATCAAGGAAATGGACAATCTGAGAGTATCATCTGAGTTAGAGATTGTTGATGAGGAAATAGAAGCGGTTGAAATTGCTCAACAATTAATAAATACTGATTATTCATCTGAACAAAATGTACAAGAACAAATTACAGATGATTCACCAAATACAGAGACTTTTGTCCCGTTAAATATCACAACACAAATTAGAAAAATTTGGACAGACTTGGAAAAAAGAAGACAATGGGTGGTACCTGCTTTGTTGATTGTATCGGGATTATTCATTGTCAGCTCTATATCGATATTTTTTATAAATATACGTAATGAAAATATAGCTTCGGAGACGTTAACAAACTCAATTACTGAAAATACCAATATTTCTATTGAAAATTTACCAGAAATGTTAGCTGTGGCGACAAACCCTTTTTATTCTCGATATGATGTCTCCAATGCCAGTGCAAATTTACAAATTATTGAAACTTCTCTAATTCAGTATCAAACAGATATAACTGATAGAGAAATTGCAAATAGATCAAATGTTGAAGCATCTTTAAATCAGTTATTTAACATTGTAGATAAATTAGATCAATTATTTACATACAGAATCATGCATTCAGAAATCTTAATATATGAAGATATTCTAAATATTGACGAAGATACTGTAATTGACGATCTTGCAACTGAATTATCCTCAATTGGAGCAAAAAGTAACCTCAATGGGGAGACATTACCAAATATTGAGGAATTTACAGAACATAAAAACTTAGTTAATTCTGCTTTAGTGACTGCTCAAGATTTACATGGACGATTAGTTGCATCTCTTAGAAATAATGAGGTTGAAGTAGCTAATACGCTTATATCTGCAATTGAATTGAACAAGAAGTCTGAAATTTCCTTTTTTAATGATGCATTGTTAGATTTTCAGGAAAAGTATGGATCAATTCTGGAAAATATAGAAAAATTGCCTTAATTTAGCTCTGCTGCTTCTTTTTCGAAGTCAGTTACATCGGAAAATTCTTTATATACCGAAGCAAACCTTAAATAAGCAACTTCATTGATATCTTTGAGGTGAATAAGAACAGTTTCACCAATTAATTTTGATTTTATTTTTTTTCCGTGTGATTTTATATCTTTGTAAACGTTGTCTACAAGAGTCTTAAGTTTTTTATCACTAATATCAATACCGCCAAAAGCATTATCTATACCTTGATATAACTTTTCATAGCTAAATTCCTCAATATCCCCGCTTCTTTTTTCGACCATTAAGGTTATGTCTGCTTTTTCATATGTTGTAAAACGAAGTCCACAAGTTGAACATTCTCTTCTTCTACGAATACCTTCGCTGTTTTTTCTAGAATCAATAACACTAGTTACGCACTCTTCACCAAATGGACATACCATATATGGTGTATTATAGAAATGAGAGAATTTTGTAACAAATAAATTAAGGAATAATTAAGATTTGATCTTCAAAAATCTCTGAATTTTCTAAATTATTCACTTTTTTAGTCTCAAAGAGAAATTCTTCAATATTTGTTTTACCAAATTTCATGCCAATACTCCACAAAGAATCACCTTTTGTAACCCTATATGTCGAATTGTCATAAAGGTCATTGTTTGTTGATGTTATTGGCTTAATTATTGGTGTAGTAACCAACGAAAATGTGATCAAAAATAGTAAAGTAATAATTTTTTCCTTCATAATTAAATATTAAAACCAAGATATGACAGTTTTATTCGAACAAATGTGCTAATATTATTTTATGGTATCTGAAAAACAAAAAAATATATTAAATTTTATTAACATTTTTGTCGAAAAAAATGGTTATGCACCTTCAGTAAGGGAAATTTGTACGGGTGTTGATCTAAAATCAACAAGCACTGTTCAATATCATATAGAAAAATTAATTAATTCGGGTTATCTACAAAAAAACTACAAAAAATCTAGAGCTTTGACCGTAAATTCACAAATACATAAAAATAAAATACCAATTCTTGGTGAAATAGCTGCTGGTTCGTTGCTTATGGCAGAAGAAAACGTAATTGGATCTGTAAATTATCCACATTCAGAGGAAACAACAGAACTATTTGCATTATCAGTTTCTGGTGATTCCATGATAGATGAAGGAATACATGAAAAAGATTTAGTTATAATTGACAAATCTTTACAAATTAAAAATGGTGATATTGGTGCTTTTTTGATTAATAACACTGAAGGTACAGTAAAATTTTTAAGAAATATTGAAGGTAAAAACTACTTAGTTCCTGCAAATAAAAATTATAAGAAAATTAAAGTAAATGAGAATATTCAACCTATAGGTAAAGTTGTATCTCTAATTAGAGATATGTGACAGAACCTTTTAAATATATTTTTCCGTCTTCAAAACTCATATCAAGCTCACCACCAGGATATAACACAACTGCTTCATCCTGGACTTTATTATTAAATCTAAGAAAAGAATATAAAGCTAACGCACCGGAGCCGCATGCATCAGTTTCTCCTACTCCTCTTTCATTTACTCTTGCGTAAATAAACCGTTCATCAACAACTGAAAATATTTCAACATTAACACCATCTTTAAACAAATCAGTATTGCGTGCTTTGTCTGAAAATGAATCAAGATCAAATTTATCAACATCATCTACTTCAAGCATTAAATGAGGATTACCAACATTACTTGTTGTACATATTAAAGAATCAATTTCTACTTCTTTACCTATAGTTGGCATTGGTGCTTCTATTTTTACTGTATCATTTTCAACAACCGCTTCAATGTCCCCAACAGGTGCTCTAACAATTAACTTTGAATTATCAACAAGCTTGTTATCAACGGCAAATTTTGCTGTACAACGAACACCGTTTACACATAATTCTGCCGCCGTTCCATCATTATTGAAATAATGCATTTTGACAGTTGAAGAATTAATTTGTTCAATAAAAATAACACCATCAATTGGTAGAAGAGAATCTCCAACTATAGAAATAATTTCAATCTGAGAGAGATCTCTTTCATATGAACTGCATATGAAATCATTGCCAGTTCCAGACATATATACTTCATTTTTCATCTATGATTCTTTCCAATTCATCTTTAACAATAAGTTCATCACTAGTTTCAATAATTTTTATTCTATCTTCTTGTTTAAACCAAGTGAGTTGTTTTTTTGCTAAACGATTAGTTTTTAAATTAATGTTTTCTTCTAAGTCGTTACTTAAATTCATTCCTATAGCTTGAAGAACTGTTTTAGATGGATTTTGAATATTGTTCATTTCATCAACTAACCCTCTTTCTATCATATTGGAAGTCCTATCTTTTATTCTTTTCAAATAATCAGGATGATTCCAAAATACCCCAACTATTTTTTCAGGAATATTTATAGGTGGAAAGATATATTTAACATCTTCAAGAATAGAATTTTCAATATTTCTGATCAAACGTCTTTTATTAATTTCAGTTTCAGGTGGATCAATATCATAAAGTTTATGAAATTTTAATAATTGATCTACATTTAGTAACTCTAATTCAGACCTTATTGCTGGATCAGTTGGTCTAAATTCGAAGCTATTAATTAATGATCTAAAATAGAGACCAGTACCACCAACAACCAAAAAATCTTTATCAAATGATTTCTCAGGTATTTCCATTTCTATTAAATAATTAAGATAATCAACAACTGAAAAATTTTGATCAGAATCCGCTATATCAATACCGTAATATAATACCTGTGACCGCATTACTTCAGTAGGTTTATCAGTCAAAATATCAAGACCTTTATATACAGCCATTGAGTCAAGTGATATGATATCTAAATTTCTTTCAATAGCTATTTTGTGTGCAAGGGCTGACTTACCTGAAGCAGTCATACCAGTTAGAAAGTATAACAAATTTAAAGATTAGCTTTCAAAAAAAACGGGGTTGCATCGTACACTTTAACGTCAATTAATTGTCCAATGATATTCTGGGTAGATTTTAAATGAACAATATGACCACCCTCAATACGTCCAGTTAAAACACTGGGATCTTTTTTTGAAGGCTTTTCAACTAGCATTTGTTGTGTTGAGCCTACGAATCTTTTATACCTGTTATGGCTAATTTTAATTTGCTCTTCTTTAAGTCTCATGAATCTTGAATCAATCAAATGTTTCTCAACAAATTTATCTGAGTAATCAGCTGCTACTGTACCTGGTCGTGGTGAAAATTTAAACATATAAATAAGATCAAATTCTGCATAATCCACAACTTTCATTGTTTCATCAAAATCAGCATCATCTTCGCCAGGAAAACCAACTATAACGTCAGAAGACAATGACACATCAGGAATTATATTTTTAATCATATCTATTTTCGATAAATATTTTTTTTGGTTATATCCTCTATGCATTGAGGAAAGAATTTTGTCACTACCGCTTTGTAGTGGTATATGAATTTGATTTGCAATTTTAGGAAGTTCCGAAACAGCAATCAATGTCTCTTCTTTAAAATCTTTTGGATGCGGTGAAGTAAATCTAATGCGTTCAATACCATCGATTTCATGTATTTTATAAAGTAGATGTGTAAAGTATGGGCTTCTTTTGTTATCAATCATTAAATCTCTTCCATATGAATTAACATTTTGACCTAAAAGAGTAATTTCTTTAACGCCTTCATTTGATAGATTTTTGATTTCATTGATAATATCAGAAGGCCTTCTACTAATTTCAACACCTCTAACAGAAGGAACAATACAAAATGTACAACTATTATTACAACCAATTTGAATAGTAACGAAAGCACTAAATCCAGATTCACGAACAGGTAGTATTTCAGTTTCGATGTCTAATGTTTCTTCGACTATTTTAGTAATCGGACCCCAGTCCTCAGATTGATTTAATAAATTTATAACATCATTTGTATTATGGGTACCAATGACAACATCTACCCATGGAGCTCTATCACGAACTAACTCTTTATCTTTTTGAGCTGCACATCCTCCAACAATTAGTCTTCTATCTGAAGATTGATCTTTCCATTTTTTTAAATGACCAAGAGTTCCGTATAATTTATCGTCAGCATTTTCACGAATGGTACAAGTGTTAACAAATAAGATATCAGCTTGGTCAATATCTTCAGATTTACTCATCCCATCACTATTAAAAATTCCAGCAATTTTTTCAGAATCATGCTCATTCATCTGACATCCAAAAGTTTTAATATGATATTTAAAACCTAATCTTGATGGTTTAGATATTAATTTGTTTTCTATATGAATAGATGTTTTCACATTACAAATTATAAATTTATATTTAAGAAAACTATGTTATTTTTTGTTTTTAGGCTCTTCTGATATTTCTTCTTCTACTTCAGCAGTCTCATCACTTTCAATTGATTCTTCTTCATCAGATTCAATCATTCCAACTGCTTTGTATACTGCAGTTTCTAACTGTAATGCAAGATCAGGATTTTCTCGTAGAAAACGCTTGGAATTTTCTTTACCTTGTCCAAGCTGAACTTCGTCGTATGTAAACCAAGCACCAGCTTTTCTAGCTATGCCATGCTCTACAGCAACATCAAGTAAGCTACCTTCACGAGAAATACCTTGACCAAACATAATATCAAATTCAGCTTCTCTAAAAGGTGGAGCAACTTTATTCTTAACTATTTTTGCTCTTACACGGTTACCTATCTGTTCAGGACCAACTTTTAGTGTTTCAATTCTTCGTACGTCGATTCTTACAGAAGAATAAAACTTAAGTGCTCTTCCGCCGCTTGTTGTTTCAGGAGATCCCCACATGACACCAATTTTTTCACGAATCTGATTAATAAATATAACAGTTGTTCCTGATTTATTGATTGATCCTGTTAATTTACGCAATGCTTGTGACATCAATCTAGCTTGTAAACCTACATGCGTATCGCCCATTTCTCCTTCAATCTCAGCTTTAGGAACAAGGGCTGCAACTGAATCAATTACAACTAGGTCGACTCCACCAGACTGTATCAACATATCGGCAATTTCTAATGCTTGTTCTCCAGTGTCAGGTTGCGATACTAATAATTCGTCAACATCTACTCCCAATGCCCTAGCGTAAACAGGGTCGAGAGCATGCTCAGCATCAATGAATGCTGCAACTCCTCCAGCTTTTTGGGCTTCTGCAGCAACATGTAAAGAAAGTGTTGTTTTACCGGATGCCTCAGGTCCGTATATTTCTATAACTCTACCTTTTGGGACCCCACCTATCCCTAACGCAAGATCTATAGATAATGCACCTGTAGATATTGCAGGTATTTTTTTGATATTATCGGCACCAAGTTTCATTAATGAACCCTCGCCGAATTGTTTCTCAATTTGCTCAAAAACTGTATCTAGTTTTTTTGCCCTGTCTTTATCCATTTTTTTCTCCTTTTTAACAATAATAAATATATATTAAAACATCTTTGTATGACAATTTTACTAGAACAAATGTTCTAATACAAGTTTTTAATGAATTTTATCAGCTCCCATTGAGCTTTATTTGCTGATCTTTGCAGTATTTCTTCCCTATTACCGTTCATTTTATGATCTGTTATCACAGTTTTGTCACCATTAGATATACAAATAAAAATTGTACCGACAGAATACTGGCTTGAAGATAATGGTCCAGCCTCACCCAAAATTGTTAAACAAATATCAGTTTTATATTTTTCTAATGAAGAATGGGTTAAATTAACACAAAGTACTTCCCAATTTTCGAAATCTATATCATTATCGTTTAATAGGATGGATTTAGCTTGATTCCCATAAACAATATCCGAACCAATAAAATATTTACTAATACCTGGATTTTTGACAAGCAATGAAGACAAGAGACCACCAGTAATACTCTCAACAAATGAGACTTTGATATCGTTTTTAGCTAATAGCGAACCAAGTGCTTTTTCAACAGATATATTCTCATAGGCAAGAATGTCATCAGAAAATATTTCATCAATTTTATCTATAAATATATCAAAATCGCTTTTACTCACTGAATTTCTATCAAACCGTAATTTGATAATTCCTCTACTTGCAAGGTATGCAATATCTAATCCTTCAGGTTTAAATTTATCTATCTCTGCTGCAAGTGAAGATTCTGCTTGATTAAATAACATAACGAATTGGTAGTCAGTATCATTTTTTTCAAAGTTTTCAGTAAGATAAGGCAACAGTTCATCTTCAACGAGAGGAATGAACTCTCTTGGTGGGCCTGGAAAAATAAATATTTCTTTATCATCTTTAGATATTCTGATACCAGGAGCCGTACCTTGTGTATTAATTAATTTTTCACTACCTTTTGGAATGTAAGCTTGTTTGATATTGGTTTCAGGCATAATAAGACCACGACTCTTCCATCTTTCTTTCATCCACTCAACATGGCTATCGTCTAGTTCTAATTCTAAAGATAATGAATTTGATATCACTTCTTTTGTTATATCATCTTCAGTTGGACCTAATCCCCCAGATGTAACAACTACATCGCAACTCTCAAGAAGATATATGATTGCATCATGTATTTCTTTTTCATTATCAGAAATTGTGATTTCTTTATTTAACTTAAAACCAGCATCATACAACCTTCTACCTAAGTTTGTTAGGTTGGTATTTACTGTATCTCCAAGTAATATTTCTGTTCCAACTGATAAAAAACCTATTTTCATATTTTTAGACTAGCAAGCTTTAATTGCAATATTAGTAACATAGTTGTATGAGAAAATCGCTAGCTTTCATATTGTTGTTTTCATTTTGTTCATACGGTTCAAATTCTACAATCGATGAGTCTAATCAAAATTCTACTAATTCAAATTTGGAAGTATTGGTTTATGAAGATACAACTGGAACGATGGTAAATGTTGATTTAACAAATAAAAAAACTTTAGTTGTATTTTGGGCTGATTACTGAGGTCTCTGTAGGGAGGAGTTGCCTCTCTTGGAAGCTAACTTAGCTACTATTGGTGAAAGTTATAATGTGATCGCTCTTGCTCATAGTGATAAAGACTCAACAATGACATGGGTTTCAGAAAATTTAATTGGTGAACTAGAAATTGGATTTTCTACTCCTGAATTGAGGGATAGTCTTAAAATTATTGGTCAACCGATTTCGGTAATTTTTGACACTGATGGGACAATTCTTTTAAGAGAATACGGATACGTTCCGAGCGATTTATAGTTTACAAATATTTAACGTAATTCTTAAGCAGTTATCACAAGAAATTGTAAGATAAGAGTGTAATCAAGCGGAGGAAATTGTGAAAAAAACAATTTTAATTCTACTCTGTCTCTCTCTTGTGTTTGCTGCTTGCGGTACCGCAGAAGAAGAAACAGTAGAGGAACCTGCAGTTGTTGAAGAAACAGAAAGTTTAGATGCACCAGCTACCACTACAGCTCAAGTGCTTGATAAAATTGTTTTCGGTTTCGTACCAAGTGCAGAGCAAGCAGAACTTTTAGACAACATTCAACCTATGATGCAAGTTTTATCAGACGGATTAGGTATTGAAGTTGAAGGTTTTGTTACAAGTGACTATTCGGGATTATTAGTTGCAATGGGATCTGGTCAAGCAGACGTTGGTGCGTTTGCAACATTGGGTTACGTTACAGCTATGAACGCATTCCCTACAAGATTTGAGGCAATTGCTAAATCTGTAAGATTCGGTTCAGGATCATACCATGGTACATTCTGGACAACAGATGCAAGCGTTTGCGAAACAACACCAGTGATTGGTGCTTTCGAAAACATCGATGGAGTTGCAACTTTAGTTGAAGGTTCAGCAACAACACCACCTGATGTAAAAGCATTACAAGTTGGATGGGGTTTTGGAGACGACGGACTTATACCTGAAGTAAGAGATGGTGTAACAACTAGCCCTGGTCTTGCATGTGAAGCTGACTTATCTGTAATGCTTGGTGAAGAAGTTCTTTTTGTTGAAGAAGGATCTACTTCAGGGTATTTATATCCATCATTACAATTGAAAAAAGCTGGTATCGACTATACCGGTGACATTGTTCAAAGATTTGCTGGTTCACATGATGGAGTTATTTCTGGACTATATAACGGTGACGCAAAATTTGGTGTTACTTATGATGATGCCAGAAGAACTCTAAGAAAAACAAATGCAGATGTTGGTGAAAAGGTAATTGCATTTGGTATTACAGAAGAAATTCCTAATGATGTGATAGCAGTTAGAACAGATCTACCTGAAGACATCAAGCAACAAATTTATGATATATTATCTGCATATATTGCTACTGATGAAGGTTTGGCCATAATGGATGAAATTTATGGTTGGACTGATTTAGTACCAGCAGTTAACTCAGAATTCGACGTTGTAAGAGAAGCAGCGGAAGAATTCGGTCTATACGACGATTAAATCTTAATTTTAACCGGGTTGTTCTTCAGCCCGGTTAAAATTTTTATATGATCAAATTCGAAAATGTAAGTGTCACCTATCCAGGTGGCGTAGAAGCCCTAAAAAATCTAGATTTAGAAATAAACGAAGGAGATTTTTTAATTATTGTCGGTTTATCAGGAGCAGGTAAATCAACTCTACTTCGAACAATAAATAATTTAGTCAAACCAAGCAATGGTGTTGTATTTTTAGACAACAAAGATATAACTAATGCAAATAAAAAGCAACTAAAACAAATTAGATCTGAAATAGGTATGATATTTCAAACTTTTAATCTAGTGAATAGATCAACAGTGTTGAAAAATGTATTAACAGGTAGATTAAGTAAAGTTTCGACCATTAGGTCGATTTTTGGATTATGGCCAAAAGATCAAAAACAAATGGCATTTGAAGCATTAAATCAAGTTGAGATTCTTGAAAAAGCTTATGTGAGAGCTTCCAACCTCTCTGGTGGACAGCAACAAAGAGTAGGTATTGCGAGGGCTTTATCTCAAAAACCAAAAGTTATGCTTGCAGATGAACCTGTTGCCTCACTTGATCCAATCACATCAAGAGTAGTAATGAGTTATCTTAAGAAAATAAATAAAGAACTTGGAATTACAACAATAGTGAATTTACATTTTCTTGATTTAGCTAAAGAATTTGGTGATAGGTTAATTGGCTTACGCGATGGTGAACTTGTTTATGATGGAAAAGTTGACGACGTTTCAGATGAAGACTTTGAAAATATTTATGGAAGATCAATCAAGCAATCAGATTTAATAGGTAATGATTAATTATCCAAAAAAACCAAGTCCTTCATTATTAGTTTTAATAGGAATACCTGGCGGCATATTTTTTTCAGTATTTTCATTTCTTCAGATAGGTTTTAATTTTCAAGATTTTAAAAACAACCTATCTAACAGATATCTTGTAACTGATCCTTTATTTAATCCTAAATGGGCCTGGGCTTGGGAGAATTCATCTGATGCATTAGTGGAGACTATTCAAATTGCAATATTGGCAAGTATTATTGGTTGCGCAGTCGCCTTACCATTATCTTTTTACGCATCAAGGGCTACAAATCTGAACAAGTATTCTTATTTTGTCTATAAGTCATTTTTAAATCTTGTGAGGACAATACCTGATTTATTCTGGGCTATGATTTTTACTGTTGCCGTAGGCATTGGACCATTTGCTGGTGTTCTTGCATTATTAATGTTTTCACTTGCAATAATGGGTAAATTATTATCCGAAACAATTGATAGCATTGATCCTGGTCCTATGGAGGCCGCAAAAGCCACAGGTGCATCTCATAATCAGTCTGTTTTTACATCTGCCCTACCACAAGTACTACCCAACTTTACAGCATATTTTTTATACATATTTGAATTATGCATTAGAGCAAGTGTGATTCTTGGATTGGTAGGTGCGGGTGGTGTTGGAAGAATAATTGAAACACAAAGGATATTCCTTAGATTTGATAGGATCTCTCCAATAATTGTGCTAATTCTTGTAGTGGTCATATTGATAGAACAATTTAGCGTTTGGTTAAGAAGAAAAATATTATGAACATTCCAAAGCAACCATTGAACCAAAGAATATTTAAGTATTCCTTAACTAGTTTGATTGTTGTTTCTGCAATCTGGTCAGCATCAGGTTTAGAAATAACTCTTGATAGAATACTTAATGCTCCAGCACAAATTGGAACTTTGGTTGGTGCTATGTTTCCTTTAGATTTAAGTTCAGAAGCATTTGAAAGAATAATTCCAAAAGTTTTTGAGTCTTTGTTTATCGCATGGGCAGGAACAGTTATTGGAGCAATATTTAGTTTTCCTATTTCGTTTTTAGCAGCAAATAATATAACAATTGGATCTGTTAATAGAGTAATTAAACAAATTCTTAACGGTATAAGAGCATTTCCAGAATTGATTTTGGCTTTTGTTTTCTTGCCAATAACAGGACTTGGTCCGTTAACAGGAACACTAGCTGTAGGTATTCATTCAATAGGAACTTTAGGGAAGCTATCTTCAGAAGTTATAGAGGGCATTGATGAAGGGCCTCTTGAGTCTATTAAAGCGTCAGGTGGATCAAAAATTAACGAACTTACTTTTGGAGTTATTCCACAAGTTATGCCAACTATTACATCTTATTGGCTTTATCGCTTTGAAATTAATTTAAGAGCATCAGCAGTTCTTGGCGTTGTAGGTGCTGGTGGAGTTGGTCAAGAATTGATAAATCAGCTTAGATTCAGGGACTTTCCAAGAGCAGGTACAGTATTAATTTGTACTATTGTCTTGGTATTAACTGCAGATACAATATCAGCGGCAATTAGAAATCGTATTATTAAAGGAAAGACTGTTAAAAGTTAATTACTCTTCGTACCAGTTATCGTCATCATCACTATCACTTACTTCTTCAACAATTACCTCTTCAGATTCAATTAAATCTTCGGAAACATCATCTTCAATAGAACTAAGTGAATCTGTTTCAAACTCTTCTACGGTGATTAAAACCTCTCTAGCTTTTGAACCCTCTGATGGTCCAACAATTCCTTGTGATTCAAGAATATCCATCAAGCGTCCTGCTCTGGCAAAACCAACTCTTAACTTTCTTTGTAACATTGATGTAGAACCTAGTTGTGATCTTACAACAAGTTCTGTAGCTGTTTTAATGAGTTCTTCATCCTCTCCAAGGTCTTCATTATTTTGAACAGCTGTAGACTTCTGTTCTTCAATGACAGCAGGATTATATTCAGCTTCCTTTTGTGATTTAACCCATGATACAACATCTTTAATCTCACCTTCTGTAACCCATGCACCCTGAATTCGTTCAAGTCTAGGATTTGAGGCTGTAACAATTAACATGTCACCTAATCCAATTAATTTTTCAGCACCTGATTGATCCAAAATAACTCGTGAGTCTGTTGTTGAAGCAACTGAGAAAGCAAGACGAGAAGGAATATTTGCTTTCATAACGCCAGTGATAACATCTACGGATGGTCTTTGTGTTGCAACAACTAAATGAATACCGATTGCTCTAGCCATCTGTGCAAGCCTAACGATAGCCGATTCTACTTCTCTTCCAGCAACCATCATTAAGTCGTTTAACTCATCAATACAAACAACAATAAAAGGAAATCTATCAAATTTATCAGTATCAAGTAAGCCTGCGTCATACTTTTCGTGGTAACCGTTTATATCTCTGACTTGACCGTCAGCTAAAAGATCATATCTTCTGTCCATTTCAGAAACTGCCCATGAAAGAGCATCAACAGCTTTTTTAGGGTTAGTTATGACTTTAGTTAAAAGGTGTGGAACATTATTGTATTGACCAAGTTCAACACGTTTAGGATCAACCATTACCATTTTTACTTCGTCAGGGTTAGTTCTCATTAACAACGAAGTAACAATTGAATTTATACATGAAGATTTACCAGCACCTGTTTGGCCAGCTATTAATACATGAGGAAGCTCTGAGAGATTCATAAGTCTTGGTGAACCTGATATATCTAACCCGAGACCAACATTAAGTGGGTGATCAAGTTTTTGAGCGTCTGAAGAAGAAAGCACATCACCAAGAGAAACTAATCTTCTCTGCCTATTAGGTATTTCAATACCAATCGCACTTCTTCCTGGAATAGGAGCTAAAAGACGGACGTCTGGAGTAGCTAAAGCATAAGCAATATCATGTGAAAGCGAAGTAACTTTTGAGACTTTAACACCTGGAGAAAGCTCAATCTCATAACGAGTAACTGTGGGACCTGGAACTATTTTTGTTAACTCTGCTTCAACACCATGCTCTTTTAATAAATTTTGTAGATCAGTTGCAGTTTGTTGAAGTAACTTTTTAGAAGTAGAGACATCGGTTCCCCTTTTAAGAAGTTTTAATGGTGGAAGAACATAATTTGTCGATTTTTTCTTACTTGGTTTAGCTTTTGACTTCACTGGTTTAGGCTTCTCAGCGACTTCAGATTTAACAGATTTTTTACTTTTTTCTTTTTTTAATGTGACAACATTAGTTTTTGAATCTTCTTTAGGTTCATCATTTTCATTATTAACTAAATCAAAGTTGATTTTGGAAGCTTCCCTTCTTGCTTTATAGAAGGCAAAAATAAATCTATAAGAGTATACAAATATAGCTTGAACTCCACCAATAAGATCTTTTAGCTCGATATCGGTCATATAAAGAACAGAAATGATCAATCCAAATAATAAAACAACATGTGTCATTTCTGCTGCAAGAAGATTGTTTAAGGGGTAAACGATAAATGCGGAAATAAATCCACCAGATTTTTGTAAAGCAGATGTACCAACACTAATTGATAATGGTTCAGCATGAATATAAAAGTGAAACAAAGCTGATGTAAAAATTTGAACCCACAGTGTACCAACAAATACTTTTTGAGTATTAATAACATCTTTATCTCTAATTAAGATTGCAGATCCATAGATGAGAAGAAGTGGAAACAAATAAACGCCATAACCAAATGACCATGTAATCAAATTATTTACAAACTCACCAATCGGTCCTGCTTTACCAAAAGAAGATAAACCTACAAGAATTGCTAGTGAAAGCATAAAGATAGATACTGTTTGATAGGATTTGAAAAATGAAGATGATAGAGATTTTGTACCTTTGCCTAAGCTTTTAAAAGTACTTGGTACGTTTATTAAATTTTTCGGTTTAGACACCCGCTTACGCCCATTAACCCTTTCGCGAGTGGATGTCTTAACAGCCACAATGTATTATACCATAAAATAACAGAAAAAAGCCTATTTTTCCTTTATTTTTGAGTAAAAACCCCTAATTTTATTGGCTAATTCAGTCGAAATATCAGTAATTGGTAGTAAGGGCTCTCCTACATCCTCCCAGCTTTCAGATAATATTTTTTTAATAGGACCTGGACTTGGTTCTTCAAAAAGTGCTTTAAAAAGTTCCCCCAAATCATTATCTATTGCTTCAGCTTTTTTAATATCATTATTTTGAACAGACTCCATCATTTCATATATTTCATTTCCAACAACATGAGAAGCGACTGAAACAACACCTTTGCCACCATTTTTAATGAAATCAAGAGTTTCATTGTCATTACCTGAATAAATGTCAACTTTATCTTGTAGGGCTTCTAATTCTTTTTTGGAAAAATCAAAATTTCCTACTGCATCCTTAATTGAATGTATGCCAATATCATCAGCAAGTGATACTAATGTTTCTAATTCAATCAAGGTGCTTGTCCGACCTGGGATGTTATATGCCATAATTGGAAGATCTGTAACTTTTGACACCTCTTCAAAATGTTTGAGTATTCCACGTTGTGATGGTTTCGAATAATAAGGAGTAACAATCATTATTCCATCTACACCAATTGAATCTGCCATTCTTGTAATTTCTATAGTTTCTGAAGTTGAGTAAGTTCCGGTTCCTGCAACAATGCTTGCTTTCTCCCCGACAGAATCAAGGGCTGTCGTATAAATTATTTCTCTATCTTTTATTGTAAGGTTAGGTGATTCTCCCGTAGTTCCTGTAAGAACAAGTCCATCTGATTTGTCATGAACTAATTTTCTACAAAGTCTCCATAATGTATCTGTATTGATTACACCATTGCTATCAAAAGGAGTTATTGATGCGGTTAATAATTTTCCAAAATCAGTCATTATATGTCCATCGATTTATTTAGTAAATTTTCAAGTCCGTGAATATATGAATTTTGTTGTTCCATTTCTTGCAATACTAATTGAACACCTGACAAATATGCTTTCCGATCAAATACTTTATGTTCAAGAATAAATTCTTCATAACTTTCGGAAAATACGACTTCCTGCTCAGCTAGGTACTCATCTGATCTCAATGAATATATATTTAAAGAATTTTCATTTGATACAGCATAATAATCACCACTTATTTCTGATGGTTTAACATTCTCCAGAGAACCGGCCAAATCTTTTGAAGTTCCTGAAGGAGCGTCTTCTTTTCCTTTATGATGTTTTTCTACAATATGAACATTTGGAAAAATAGATGTTAATTTTTGTGAATAAAGTTTTTGAATAGCTGCTCCAACAGAAAAGTTAGGAATGACTGATACTGCTTTATTAGCATTTTTTAACAGCTCTAACGAGTCGTTATTCACTCCAGACGAACCAATTATTAATTTAGATTTATTTTTTATTAGTTTCGGAATGTTTTCATTTACTACAGAAGATGGTGAAAACTCAAACATATAATCGCAAATAACATCCTCACTAAAAGTCAATGAATTAAATTTAGTGCCAGAATTATTTGGATCTATGATACCAATAACTTCATAACCTTGAAGTCCATCAATGAACTCTGAAACCATGGTTCCCATGTTTCCATTCCCACCAACAACAACTACGGTCCTGTTTGTAATTTCATTCAACTTATTTTTCACCTTATACTTATATTGTCAGTCTTTAATGATAATGATAAAAAATGGAATTTAAGAAAAAAACTTTAGAAACTCAGATAATAGAAATTTTTCAGAAGATTAGCCCGGCTATAACTCGGCTTATTCAAAGCACGATGAATAATGACAAAATAGTATTAAATCTAGGTAAAACAATAAGTAAAAATAAAAATGAAATAAATATAAATCCATCCATATTAGTTAACTCTGTTTCAGATTCTGACTTAGAATTTAAAGAAGTCGTCATAGGAACAGTTATCCATGAAGCCATACACTCCATGGAAGATTATAAATTTGATATAGATAAAGACTTATCAAAATTTCAAGATGAGACTGATGGATTAAATGATATTGATGAAGTGCTTGAGGTGCTTTCCGGACCATTTGGGAAATATATCTTTGAAATATTAGTTCATTCTTTTGAAGAATATAAATTTGTAAAAGATTTCAAAGGCCTAAGGTCAATCCTTCAGGATATTTATGAAGAATCCAGTATCAATATTAAAAATCTAAAACCTTTCAATAAATTTTTAATTTTAATGTTTCATAGTATTGCTGGTTATATTGAAATCGACCTTCAATCTTATCCAAAAAATATAAAAGAATCAGTGAGAGAAACTTTGGCTATTTTAAATAATTTTTCTTACGACAGAGACCTTGTAGAAGACACCATTGAAATTACGATCCAAATTGCTGATATTTGCAGAAGGTACAATCTTTTGCCTGATGTTGATAGTCAAACTTTAGGTGAAAGAAGAGAATCTATAGAAAAATTTGAAGATTCAGTCATAGACGATCTAAATAAAGTTTTAATCCCATCAAGTACGAATATAACTACAGGCAATACACTCGAAAAGTTTCTTGGAAAAAAAGGTAAAGAATCAGATGATGAAAAGCTAAATTTTATGGATGATCATGTTTCTAAAATTGGTACATCGACAACTGTTTACCTTCCAAATGGAAAAGTTTCAAAGCTTGTAAGTACTAATCTACCAAGAACATTTAATAGCCTTTATAAAAATGGTCTGGCAACTTACAATTCACTTTTAGAGGAATGGGACCTTCCTGTATTTAAAGTTACTAATAAAATAAAGCCTTACTTTATTCATAACAAAAAAAGGCTACGTATAAGTGGTTACGATCAGGGAGATTTATCACCACATGTTCCACTTATGCTTGGTTCTGGAAGATACGAAAGAATGTTTGAGCAAAAACAAAGACTATCAAATAAGTCTTATGCTGTTTCATTATTAATTGATGGAAGTGGCTCAATGCTTGAAAAAGATAAAGGAGAGTTTTATCCATGGTCATTATCAGCTGCACTAATTGGAGCAAGTTATTTAGCTCAAATATGTCATGAATTAGATATAGATTTTGAAGTTGCAATCTTTAATAGAAGTTTTGCTGCTGATGAATTAGAAAACGAAGAGCTTTATATAAAAAGAAAGATGGCAGTATCGTCGATGTTAAATACAAATTACGGTTCAAATGCTGAATACTATTTCAATACTACAAACCATTACTTTATCAAAAGGTTTGATGATTCTTGGAAAGCAAATTACGAAAAATTTATTGGACTAATTGAGTTTTCAAGGAATTTAAGAGAATCTTTGGATAAATTAGATATCAAAGATGACCATCCTCCCGCAAGTATGTTTGAGAGAGGAACGAATGTTGACGAAAGAAATATTATGTTTTCAACTAAACGATTATTGGAAAAAGGATCAAAAACAAAATTGTTAGCAGTACTTTCAGATGGTATGACACGTGGCTCATTAAACGATTTGAAAAGTTCAATCAACTATGCAACAAAAGTTGGTATTGATGTCATTGGTATCGGAATAGGTGAAAGAGGAACATGGAAAGAATATATAAACAAAACACAGATAAATGAACCTGAAGAACTAATACATTCAATAGTAAACATCACAAAGGATATACTTATAAAGAATATTGAGGAATCTACAGGAGTAGCATAATGGCAGATCAAAATTTTAAAAATCCCAATGGAAAGGGAGATGTAACTCTTAAAGAGTGTAAATTAACAAAATCAATAAACGATTACGACTCAAGGTCGGAGAGGATTCCAGATGTTGACAAAAATTATGTAGATTTTGGAATTCAATTTAAATTAGCACAAATCATTGAAAGTAAAGAAAAGACATTCGACAATGAAATACCAATTCATATTGCACTAAAAGGACACATGGGCACAGGTAAAGATCATGATATTGAACAACTTGCTGCGAAGCTAAAATATCCATACTACCGAATTCCACTTTCTGGTGAAGTTAGAGATGTTACATTGCTTGGATCAGTTCAGCTATATGGTGATGGTGTGGGTGGAACTGATAGCAAATGGCAAGATGGTGAATTAACAAGAGCTTTGAGAGGTCCATCTATTATTAATTTATCAGAACTTAATGCTGCTGGACCTGAAGTACTTTTTGCTTTGCACTCTTTGCTTGATAGGCATAAAAAATTAGAGTTACCAAACGGTGAAGTGATTGAATTAAGAAATGATTCCTATATTTTTGGAACAATGAACCCAACTAGCCTCAGAGATTATGCAGGTACACAAACATTAAATAAAGCATTCGCTGATAGATGGGTTATTTGGGATAAGCCATTTCCTAATAAAGAACAACTTGAATCAATTTTTAAAAAACGATATCCAAAATTACAAAAAGAATTTACGGATTTAATTATCAAATTAGCTATCGAAATCAATAACTCATTTTTATCAGATGATATAAGCGTAAACATTGAAACACCTATGAGTTTGAGAACGGTAGTTGAAAGGATTCCAGTTGGTTTAGATCTATACAAAAACTCATCTGATCCTCTTTTTGAGACCTGGATCAACATGGTACTTCCTCATGTTAACCCAGAGGACTTAGACCATTATTCTACGTTATGGAATACAGTTGTGAGAAATGGCCCTAATCTTAAACCTGTTCTGTAATCAGTTTCACTAAAGGAATATCTCTATCAGTTTTTGAACGATATAAATTAAAAGTTGGATATACAGCAGTCAACAAACTCCAATATTTTTCTTTATCGTCAGTTTTAACAACGGAAGGTTTTACGTTTTGGTATTCTTTATTAACAAATACTCTCACATTTTGATTATCAATGTTATAAAACCAATCAGGAGTTTTGTCACGACCACCATATGATGCAGCAACTAAATACCCATCATCGATCTGAACATAAGTCAAAGGAGTTTTTCTAATTTTGTTTGATTTTCGTCCAATAGTTTCAAGAAGTAATATATTGTCCCCTATTAATATCTTGCCAACTTTTGTTTGGTTAAACTTTATCAGTTTTGTGTGTAAAAATGTGATGAGTCTGACGAGCCACGTAGGCCAATAAGAAAATGTTCTACCTAATATTTTCCAGATAAATTACTCCGGAGAGTCTTGATTCTTATTTTTAAATCCATCGATTTTGTTTTGAAAATCTTTTATTTTTTGATCAATATCTGACATTTCTAAATTTGTAACTTCCTCTTTTAGTTTGTCGATTTGTTCTTTAACGAACTTATTTTCATTGAAAACATCATAAAATACTTTTAACAAAACAGTTGAAATTAATAATTTTAAGATTTTCTTCATATATAGATAATAAGAAGATTTAAGTTATAAATAAAGCATTTTATTTAATGTTCTTATTGGGAAAAGTGATTTTCACAATTATTATTGTATTGTGAAAGATTTATTAAGTAGTTTAGTTGCAGAGCAACAACTTCTAGACCAGTATCTCCAAAGTATTCCCGTAAGAAACTGGAACACTAAAACTACATTTAAAAATTGGAATATAACAAACCATGTAAGCTACCTTGCGGGATTAGAAGATTTAGCATTTAATGCAATGAAGGGCAAAGGTACAGATTTTAATAGATTTAGAGGTCCAAGCGGATTAGGAAAATTTGAAAAAGAATGCATTAAAAAGGGTAACGACATGCGTCCCCAAGACGTTATTGAATGGTGGAGATTATCGAGAGCAAAAGTTGTTGAAAATTTAGCAAAAGGTTCAGCTGGTAAAAAAATTAAATGGTGGAATAAAGAAATGGACTATCAAACATTTGCATCTTCAAAGCTTGCTGAAACATGGGCTCATGGATTAGATATTTATGACAGTATGAAAAAGGACTACGAAGACACTGTGAGAATTAAGCACGTAGCTTTATTTGGATGGCTAAATGCTGAGTTTACAAGTAAACAAAATAAACTTAAACATAAGGATTTAAGAATTGAATTAATAGGTCCAGAATATAGAGCCTGGCAATTTGGAAATGAAAAATCTGAAAATAGCATAAAAGGAAATGCAAGCGATTGGTGTAGAATCGTAACCGGGAGAACGGGTAAGGGATTTAAGCCTACGCTAACTACCGAGGGTGACTATGCTAAAAAATTTATTAAACTTCAGCACGCCAAAATATAGCATATGATAATTCTTGGTGTTATACACCTTAAAGGTTTACCTGGCTCACCGTCTAATAAATTAAATCTTGAAGAAATTACAGAACTAGCACAAAATGACATTGACAACCTTTCAAAAGCTGGCGTAAATGGAATTATTGTTGAAAATTTTGGCGATGTACCGTTCGTCAAAAATGATGTATCAAAGCGAACTGTAGCAAGTTTTACTTCAGTAATACAGAATCTAAATATTGATTCAAAATTAAAACTAGGTGTAAATGTTTTAAGAAATGATGGAATTGCTGCATTGTCCATTGCTGAAGCAACAAATGCAGATTTTGTAAGAATAAATGTCTTAAATAATGTAATGATGTTTACAGATCAGGGAATAATTGAGGGTGAAGCAAATAAAATTGCTGAATTCAATAAAAGTTTAAATAAAGATATAGAAATTTTTGCCGATGTTTTCGTTAAGCATGCTGTTCCGCCAGAAGGATCAAAAATAGAAAACCATACCGAGGAATTAATCAACCGCGCAGGAGCAGATGTTGTAATAGTTACTGGTGATGGAACAGGTCATGAAATAAATATTGATGATTTGAACAAAGTAAGAGATATCGTTCCATCAGGTAAGTTAGCTATTGGATCTGGCGTAAATGAGACAAATATAGATAAATATGAAGATATTGCAGATATATTGATTATTGGAACAAGTTTTAAGTTAGACAACAACGTAGAAAATCCTGTTGATTTTGACAGAACAAAGAAAATAATCGAGCAAATAAATTAATTTTTAATAAAACTCTAAAATATCTCATTGGTTACTATCATTTCTATTTGAATGGAAGTCATACTCAATCCAGCAATTATTTTATTTTTGACAGGAATTGCAATTGGACAAATATTTAAGGACACACTTCCTCAATTTCTTTCTAAATACCTGGGATATTATTTATTAGTTTCTCTCGGACTAAAGGGTGGAATAAGCTTAAGAGAAAATGGATTTACCTCAGAAGTAACGAATGTTCTATCGCTTGGTGTATTTTTTGCGTTAATAATACCTCTAATTGCATATTTTTATTTAAAAAATATTCTAGAAATCGATGATGCTGCAGCCCTCTCAGGTACTTATGGATCAGTAAGTGCAATAACATTTGTTACCGCATTAACATACCTTTCATCAAGTTCACAAGAATTTGATAATTTTATGTCCGCAGTACTTGTTGTGATGGAGTTTCCAGCAATATTTATGGCACTCTATCTAGTGACAAAAAATAAAAATAAGAAACAAAATAATTTTGAAACAATAAAAAAAGCTTTCTTGGAAGTACCAAACATATTGTTAATATCATCACTTTTTGTTGGAATAATTTTTCAAAATCAATTAATCGGTAACATTGACTTTTTTACCGTTACCATTTTTGATTATGTTCTTTATCTATTTTTGTTTGTAATGGGTACACGAGTAGCAAGAAGGTTGTCAGAAATAAGAGAAAAAGGTTTAAATTTAATTTTGTTTGCTTTAGTTACTCCCCTAATAGGATCTATTCTTGCGTTGTTTGCATCAAATTTGTTCTCACTAACAGTTGGAAATGCAACATTGCTAATGGTTTTAACAGCAAGTGCAAGCTACATAGCAGTTCCTGCTGTAGTAAAAGATGCAATTCCAAATGCAAATCCCGCAATATATCTTGGATTGAGTTTAGGTGTTACTTTTCCATTTAATATCATTATTGGTATTCCACTGTATAACGAATTAGCAAAATATTTTATAGGTTAATTAAACTTAAAAATATAAAAATGTACGTTCGTAAATATAAAGTAAATAGAGAAATTGTTCACTATGTAAAGTTTGAGAAAGATACATTATTGCTTGAATCACTTACAGAATATGCAATCCAAAATAAAATAAAAACAGCTGAAATATCATTTATTGGAGCTGTTCAGAATTTAAATGTACTTTACTTTAATCAAGAATCAAAAGAATACGAAGAACACTTTTTTAAAGGTGGGTTTGAAGTTTTAAGTGGCCTTGGGAATATAACATTATTTGATAAAAAACCACTAGTTCATATACACATATCTGTATCTGACAAAGATGGAAAAGCTTTTGGTGGACATCTCACAGAAGGATCTAAAACTTGGTTGATTGAAGCAATAATAAGAGAGCCAACCTTTATTAAAAGATTATTTATCAGAAGATCATACGATAAAGAATTAAATTTAAATGTATGGAGTTATTAAGATAACGAATTTCCGTTAATACTAAATCCACCATCTATCGTTAAAATTTCTCCAGTAATCCAGCTTGCGTCATCAGAACATAGGAAATAAACCGCTTCAGCAATATCTTCAGGCTCTCCTAGTTTTTGTAACAAATGTAAATTTTTTGAATATTCTTCGTTTTCCCATAAAAGTTGAGATAGCTTTGTTCTTACAATTGCTGGAGCGACTCCATTAACCCTTATATCTGGAGCAAGTTCATAAGCAAGTTGTTTTGTCATATAAATTAATGCCGCTTTCGAAATATTATATGCTCCCATTAAATCAGAAGGAAAATAACCAGCCACTGAACAGATGTTTAAAATTGCGGTGCTTAACTCATTTTTATATGCTGCCCTAGCCCAAAGTAGTGGACCTTTTTGGTTAACTGCCCACGTTTTTTCGAGTGCTCCCATATCAACATCCATAAGATTTCCCCCAGCTGGATTAGTACCAGCATTATTGACCAGTATGTCTAATGATCCAAATTGTTCATTAATTTCTTTACATGTTTGGTCAGCTGCTGCCTCATCATCAGCTTTAGCCATAACCGTATGGAAGTTTTCATTGTTAACAGTTTGTTTTAATTCTTCAAGAGTGTCAGGTTTTCGTCCGGTTACGATAACATTTGAATCGCCATCATCTAAATACTTTTGAGCTATAGATAAACCTATTCCTCTTGTTCCACCTGTTATAAGTACTGTTTTCATAGACTTAATTATACCCATAAAACAGATACCAGTTACAGTAATTGAGTTATGAAAAATTTTGAAAAATATTCATATTTATTATCCAAAAATAAAGATTTTCAAAAACTTTTTTTTGCTAAATTCATCACATACATGGGAGATTGGTTTTTGACAGTACCTTTACTAAGTATTATCTATGAAATTACAAATAGTCCTCTTATTACATCTATCGTTTTAGTTGTTCAAAGTGCTCCCTATGTCATACTAGGTAGCTTTGGCGGATTCTTAGCTGATAAATTTGATCGAAAAGTTGTTATATCTATATCTGAGTTTTTATCTGGATGTGCAGTATTACTAATAATGTATTCTGTATCAACTGAAAATGTAGTATTTATTCTTTTGTCGTTTTCACTTCTTGGCGTTGTTAACTGTGCATATATGCCAGCTTCTGATGCGGCCTTACCAAATGTAGTTAGCAGAGATAATTTACCAGAAGCTAATGTATTAAATTTCTCTACATGGGGAATAGCTGCTGGTCTAGGTGCTGGTTTAGGTGGATTTTTATCAGAGTTTCTATCACGAAACCAATTATTTACTATTAATTTTTTATCATTTATGTTTTCGGCTTTTTTAGTTTATTTAATTAAAACAAACTTAAGTGAAAATATATTATCTACGTCTGAAAATGAGAAAGTTAAATTTAAAGATGGACTTAATTTTGTTTTATCTGATAAAAAAATATTCTATTTAACAATTACAAAAGGTATGTTTGGTATTTCAGCAGCTGGATTACTTTCTTTATTTACAATTCTTTCTTTAGAAGTTTATGATACTGGTGATTTAGGAGCTGGACTTATGTGGAGTGCGAGAGGTATTGGTGCATTTATAGGTCCAGTATTGTTTAGATATTTGTTTGGCAAAACTGATCAAAAACTTTTATCAACAATAGGTCCTTCCATTATGATTTGGGGAATGTTTTATTTTCTTATACCTTTCTCTCCTACTTTGTATGTAACGACAATACTTCTTGTGTTGGGACATTGTGGTGGTGGAGCTCAGTGGGCATTTTCATCTTATGGAATCCAAATATTAACACCAGATAATATACGTGGAAGAATTGCAGGATTGGATTATTCTTTTTATTTTTTAATGTTTACTATCTCGAATCTAATTATTGGTTATTTAGCAACAAAATATGATGTGATGACTTTATTCACAGTATTTCCAGCTTTAGGTTTTAGTGTTGGTTTCTTTTGGTTCTTAAGAACTAGATCTTTTTGGAAATCAATTAAAACTTAACTTACTTCGGGAATATCTAATAATTTTGTTGTATATGCTGCTGACTTTCTGTCAGCTCTCATCTTCCAATTTTTTTGAATGCCCTGTGCTCCCATAAAAATAGTTCCATTTCCAAACCTGTCATTTAGATGATCTAACGATTCCATGAGGATATCTGACTGTTCATAATTCTCACTCTCGTGAAAGCTGAATTGTTCATTCCTGGCATCAGAAATATTTAATAAAATAACTCCTATTTTTTGATACTCATAGTTTGGGAGAAATAATTTATTCGTTAATCTTTTTGCTTCTTTGATTATCTTTGAAGTGTTACTTGTTGGAATTGTAAAAAATGAACTCATCCCATTACTGTATTTTTTATCAATATCTATAAACGGGCTAGTTCTCAAAAATACATGGATTCCTCCAGCTCTTGAGCTCTGAGATCGTAATTTTTCACATGCTCTTGCAACATAGGTTGAAACAGCTTCTTCAAGTTCATATACTTTTGTAACTTTTTTTCCAAAAGATTTTGATGAAATTATATTTTTTTTATTTTTAACTTCTTCAATTTGCATGCACGATATGCCATTAAGCTCGTGATATATCCTCTCTCCCACAATACTGAGTGTTTTTCGTATCTGTCTTGGATCTCCTGTTGAAAGCTCGTATGCGGAGTTGATCCCGATAGTTCTAAGCCTCCTGCCCCATCTTGTTGATATCCCCCATATGTCTTCAAGTTCTAAACTTTTTAGGACTCTGATTCTTTCTGACTCCTCTCGTATATCAAAGACATTTGATTCTTCATATTTTTTAGCTTGTCTATTTGCAGCTTTTGCTAATGTTTTGGATGGCCCAATACCTATTGAGATTGGTATTCCTGTCCATTGTTTTATTTGTCTTCGTATCTCATCTGCTGTCTCTTTTAAATCACAATAATAAAATTTACTTATATCTAAAAAAGCTTCATCTATTGAGTAAATCTCGATATCCCCAACTATTGAACGAAGAGATGTCATCACTCTTGCTGACATATCTCCGTAGAATGTGTAGTTTGATGAGAATACATGAACATTGTTTCTCTTTATTAATTGTTCATATTTGAATAGCGGAGCTCCCATTGGAATACCTAGTGCTTTTGCTTCATTTGATCGTGCAACAATGCACCCATCATTATTGGAAAGAACAACGATTGGCTCTCCTTCAAGTTTTGGATTAAATACTCGTTCACACGATGCATAAAAGTTATTACAGTCGACCAAAGCAAAAATTTTATTGTTCATTTCTTTATTTATTCCTTTGAATACTGTACACTATTCTAAGATAAAAGAAAGACATTTTTATGACAAAAGGCGGAGCAAGAAAAGGTGCTGGTAGACCAAAAGGACAGGGAAAATATGGGGAGTCAACCAAAGCTATAAGAGTCCCTGAAAGCAAAGTTAAATACATTTCAGAGATAGTAAGTAAAGGTCTTTATGAGATCCCATTGTATACAGAGAGGGTTGCAGCAGGTTTTCCATCCCCTGCTGACGATTATTTAGAAGATAAGATTGATCTTAATCAATACCTAGTAAAGCATCCCGCATCAACCTTTTTGGTTCGTGCCTCCGGAAATTCAATGATAAATGCAGGAATATTCCCAAATGATATTTTGGTAGTTGATAAAAGTATCAAAGCAGAAAATGGAAATGTAGTAATTGCAATAATTGATGGCGAACTTACCGTAAAAAGGTACCTAAAAAAAAGGTCATCCATCATTTTGCAGCCAGAAAATGAAGACTACGAACCAATTGAGTTAAATGGAAAAAGTGAAGCCCAGATATGGGGTGTGGTCACTAGTGTGATACATGATCTCTAATCAAGAGTCATGATTAAACTTGTAAATTCCTTTTGCCATGAGAGAGGTTTCTTGCTCGGCTAGTTTCAAATAAATCTCTTTCTTGATATCTGAGAATAATTCAGAATTTACACTATGGGCTGCATCAACAATTACAGAAGCTTCTCTGTACTTTTGCGAGCTTACCAAAGATTCTAAAAAATTAAGTAGATTAGCATCGTTACCGGCCATATCTATGTATGTTCTTCCAATATCCTGAAGTTTTGGAGGTTTGAGCTCAGATGGTGTACCAGAATACCAACCACCGTATTGTCTCCAGACAGAATTGATTAAAAATGAAAAATCATCATATGCAGATACAAGATAAGGTTTATAATATTCTTCTGGTAAAACCAATTCTGATTGAATCTCACGTAATGAATAACCTTTGTTCATTAAGTTAAGGACATTTTCCTCAATCCACAATAAACAATTACTTGTATCTAAGAGCATTTTTTTTATTGTTTTTTTTCCTTTGATTAAAGGACCATGCCCAGGGAATAAATATTCTGGATTATATTTAGACATTTTTTTTAATACTTCACCCCAAAACCCAACATAACGCTGTGCTTTAGAAGGATTACCAGCATTTGGTAGTGACCATATAAAGAAATCACCAGTAAATAAAGCATCATCTTTGTTGGAATAAATATACGTTGCATCGTCAGTTTCTCCCATACCGTGAGTTAGTGTAAGGATTGATTCGTTAAATTCGAGCTCATACTCGTCGCTGTAAGTAATATCTGGGTAGGTAAAGTCATTGGGAAATACTGGAGATGGAAGTCCGAACTGTCTTTGATTAATAATTCCGTTATACCCTATTGTTTTTTTATATCTATCAAACCTTTTAGTTACATTTTCATGTGCAATTACTTTCGTTGTGCCCTCAAATGCATTTGAAATATATTCAGTACCCGTAACATGATCAACGTGGCCATGGGTATAGATAATATATTCAATATTAGAAATACCCCATTCTTTTAACTTTTCAATAACTTGCATCGATGACACACCCATTCCAGTATCAATTAGTAATCCTGTTGTATCATTTTTGAAAACAGCTATATTTCCAAAGTTTTTAATAAATGCAAGATTATTTGATACTTCGTACAATTCAACATTAAATCCTTGCTCGATGCTTACTTGGTTATCTAAAGTGGATTTTTTTAGATATTCCTTTGAAAGCTCTATAGGATTATATTGCTTATCTGTATTCACAGACAGTTGTCCTTCTTTGGTTATCTAATATATCTATTTCTTCAGCTGTGTTGACAAGCAACCTCCAAAAAACAGTCCCTTTATCAGTTGTTCTGATTGTCTTTAAAGAACTATTTATATTTTCTTTATTTGTTACTAACAACTCATATCTATCTGACTCTATTTCTAAGTTATTTATTTTGAAAGCAACATTTGTATTATTGTTATGAACGTGAACTACCCAATATCTTTCGTCTTCAGGAACTGGCATTGAAACATATAAGTCTCCATTTGATAAATCATATCTGCACATAGTGTAAATAAAATCATAATTTGGCATTCTTGCAGCTGATCTCCTAGAAATACAAACTTGATCTAAATTGCCGACAATTCCATCATAAGTATCTTCACAACCTTCAAAAGGATTAGCTATAGCGTCTGCAATATTTCTATCCAATTGATTCATAACTATATATGGACCGAAAAAAATTAAAAGAAGATGAGTTGCTATGGCAATTATTGATATTTTCAAAAGAGAATTATTCATTTACAACTCTCTTTCAATATTTTGGCAACAGGTATTGAGCTTGGATCGTCATAATATTGTAAATCTGGTCCATATATCCTTAATATCAGATTGAAATCATTTCCAAAATGACTTAAAGTTCCATCTTGATTTACTAAATTATTTCCTATTTTGATTTCGTAGGTTTCGCCAATATTTCTTATGATTTCATATCCATTGGTAACTTGAGCGAATAGGTCTTCATAAGTTGGATCACTTTTTAAATTATTGGGATCTTGTAAGTAATAATTATCATTTCCATAAATCGCATAACTCCAATATCTTGCATTTGGAACTACACCGTTTAATGTATATTCACAATTACCGAGCAATCCATCACCGTTATCATCGACTGATGCTGACAAATATATGACTTCTGGACTTGCGCTGGGTAACAATCCAAGAAGTGAAACGTATGATCTTTGCCACATATTCTGAGATTCTGAACCATAATCCAAAAAGTAATTCCATTGACTAACAGTATTGCTTCCAAATCCAGTTAAAAAAGATGCAATCGTAGTTTGTCTTGTAAAGGGAATAAAACTTAAAATTCCTAAGATAATTCCAATCAGATATGGAGAGAACTTTTTGAGTAACTTAGTCATTACACATATATTAATTAAAACTGAGACTGGTTGATAGTTTAAAAAAAGATTGAGATGAAAAGTTATATGTTTAAAACTATTATGAATACAATGACAATTTTAAAAACTGACTTAAGTTTATTTGAAAATATTGCTGGATGGGATTTCGAAGAAAATTTTGTTACTGTATCTTCTGAATTTGGCAATATCAATATTCACTATGTTGATGAAAACAGTGAAAGCAATGATGTTGTGTTGCTAATGCATGGAAATCCGACATGGGGATATCTTTATAGAAATATGATTAATCCCTTAAAAGATAGTGGATATAGGGTAATTGTTCCCGATCTACCTGGATTTGGAAAATCAGATAAATTTTCAGTCAGGTACAACTACACCTATGAAGGATTTGTTGATTGGATGTCCGAATTTATTGAAAGTCTTGATTTAAAAAATATTACACTTTTTTGTCAGGATTGGGGAGGCTTGATCGGCTTAAGGCTGGCAGCAAAATATAATGATAGATTTGAAAAAATAATTACTGCTAATACAGGACTACCCACAGGAAAAGCTCCATTAAGTGAAGGGTTTGCTGTGTTTCGTGAGTTTTTACAGATAAAACCTGATCTACATGTCGCAGGACAAGTCAGAAATGGTACAACTAAAGGCATAGATGAAAATGCACTTGCTGCTTATAATGCTCCATTCCCAAGTGATGATCACAAGCAGGGAGTTAGACAATTTCCAAACTTAGTACCTGGAACGCTGAGAACTCCAAGTGCGGAGCCCAATAAAGAAGCATGGAAAATTTTAAGAGAATGGAATAAACCATTTTTATGCGCATTTAGTGATAAAGATCCAATATTTGCAGGTGTTGAAAATTCCTTTTACAAACTAGTACCAGGTTGTGAAGGGATGCCACATGTAACTATTAAGGATGCGGGACATTTTTTACAAGAAGATCAACCAGATGCTTGTGTTGAGGCAATTCTTTCTATAAAAGATATCTAGCGAACAGCTAAACCCCAGTAATTGTATCCAAGAAACTTTACAGATCCAGGTAAGTACATTGTGTCTTTTTCAACAATATTTAATCCGGCATCAGTAATTAACTTTGGTATATCTCTATTTGCATGACAACCTCCTGATAATTTTGGATAAAATATGTTTGTAACATTTTGAAAAACTCTAGTGGTAATGTCTGGAGAAATTCCATGTTCACAAAAAAAGTATTTACCTCCTGGCTTTAAAATCCTATAAATTTCATTTAAAGCTTTATTTGGGTCAGGAATTGAACACAATGAAAAAGTACAAACTACTGAATCAACAGATGATGTTGGTAAATCAATACTTTCAGCTGAGGATAAATTAAATTCAATATCTAAATTAACCTTATCAGCATTTTTTTTAGCAATTTTGTTTAGTTCATCTGAAGGATCTATTCCAATAACTTTGTTGACTTTTTCAAAGTTATAGTATTGCAAATTTAATCCTGGACCAACACCTATTTCAACAACATCTCCTGTTGCTAAAGGTACAACCTTTTTCCTCTGATAGTGATTAGGTTTTGTATTACAAAGAATAGTTAAAAGCTTCGGTACTACGTTAGTTTCATAATATTTTTTACCAAATAATTTTAAAATTGGAAGAACAAAAAAAATTGATACATATGTTGAAAATTTAAATGCTACTTTTTTCATTGGTACCTATAGTAAATTCTACTTTCAAATTCAAGACATTGCGATAAAAGGAAACATATTAAGTTAATTTGTTATTTTTCAATTAAATTTACATTTAATACTTTTCATTATTTTTCCAATAAAATTAAAGACATGGAAATTAATTCCATTTTTTTAGATTTAATACCCTATTTAATTCCTTTATTGATGATTGGTGTTGGTACAGATTTAGACATAGATAGTTTTAAAAATTTATTAGTAAATACAAAAAGCTCACTTGTAGGTCTTTTAATACAAATAACTTTCTTGCCAATTATTGGAATAGTGACAAGTTTATTTATAGATAATCAATCAATTTCAATTGGAATAATAGTAATTATGTGTGCACCTGGAGGTCATATTTCTTCAATGTATTCTTCTTTGATGAAAGGTAATGTTGCACTTACAACATCTCTTACAGTTATTACTCAACTTATAGCATTTGGAACAATACCTCTTTGGTTAAATATTGCCTCAATTTTCAATGAAGATATTGGTCTTCAAGTACAAATTAACTCTACCGAATTATTAATTCAACTACTGTACCTTGTCCTTATTCCTGTATTTATTGGAATGGCTATAAAACACTACTTTCCACAAAAAGCATTAGATTCACAAACATCTATTAAAAAAGTCTTCACTGTTGTTACCTTAGTTATAGCAATTGGAGTGCCTATAGAATTAAGAGACATTATATTTGATATCTTCAGATCATCATCTATTTTCGTAATTTTAAATTTAATAACTATTTTTATTGGAATTAATTTAATTTCCAAAATAACGAAAATAAGTGAGGAAGACAGAATGGGAATACTTGCTGAAGGTACATTACAAAATTTTCCTGTGGCAGCAGCTGTAGCTTCATTGTTAGGTATAAATGTGATAACGATAGTAGCTTTAAATTACTTTTTAATAAGTTCAATCTTGGTTGGATTTTACGCTGTATATAAAAGTAGAAATTAAAACTTAAGATTTTCTAACTTGGTAGATCAATCCACCTGGGTCAATAGATAAAACCTTTGTCCCGTCTTTATTAAATTCTTCAATATATCCCTGAGATCCAAATGCAGCTATATAACTATTTTGACCTATCTTGTGACAATTTCCAGCAACATTGGCTTGTAGATTTTTGAATTCTTTTGACCAAACAAGTGTCGCAGTATAACTAATTTCGTCAATTTTATATTCAACGACTCTTGATCCATCTTTTATCGAATCAATACCATTATCCCAAATCAGTATATTTCCATTTTCAAGTTCTTCTGGAGCATGTTGATGAGAAAAACCATCATAGGGGTCATTAACAAATTTAAAATTATTTAATTTTCCTTTTCCCATATGCCACAAAATTTTTCCTGATGTTTTATCAATTTTCATTATTGTTTGTGTATGACGAGCAGAAGCTAAGTAGTTGCCATCTTTAAGAATTCTTACAGCGTTCATGTGAAAATAATCATTAGTATTCATCCCCCACTCTTTGGTTGGAACTTTTGAAAATTCGGGGGAAACATGATCAATAGAGTCCCATAAAAATTTAGTACCCTTCTGTTCATTTTCGATTGAGATTATCCCACTTTCTACTTTTTGATTTTGAAATTTATGAGTCTTTGATCCTATTTGGATTACTGTATCATCATCTAAATACTGAAATTCATGAAGTTCTGTATAAATATCTTTCTCCATAATTTGTTTAAAACTTTCTATATTGAAATCTTGATCTAATAGAACAGTTTTTCCTAAACCTATAGCAAATTGTGGGTAGTTGCTTACTGCTCCGTAATAATATCCATTTTTGTATGGACGAAATGCTGAAAAACCTATACCTGCCATCTTGTACCATATTGGAACACCGAACTTATCTAGCATCATGACGTAAGGAAGATATTTTCTGGATTTAGTGAGTTTCTTTTCAGTTTGATGTTTTACTATTTTTGGAATATTTATTCTTGTTCTTATATTCTGATAAAGATATTTAATATAGTATTTCTTTAATTCTGGAAAATATTTAATTACATCTCTGATAATTAGAGGCCAATGCACAATTTTAGGAACGATGAAGACACTAGTGAATATATTGCCATCTTCAACCATGGATGAATTAGTTATATTGATATTTAAGGGGGGAAAATTTACGGGTAAACAAACTAGAGAATATTTTGCAATCTGGTCATCTTTGCGAAATATAAAATTATATTCTTGGGGACCGTCTTTCGCAGATATTTTGATTTTGCTTGAGTCAGCAAGTTTATTATTTAAATAGATTTTTGTATCTTTTTGGACTGATAAATCAAGACTTAATACATCACTATTATTCTTTGGTACCCAACAATAACGTTCAATCACTGATTCAAAAGCAGGTGATAAGGAATATGGATCTTCGTTACTAGACTTAATATCAATTAAGAGAGATGTATTATTTTTCTCATTAACGTTATAAACCCGCTCAAGATCTGTGAACTTAAATTCTAAATTTTGTTTTCTCAATAATTTATATATTAACTATTTGAGAACTCAATTACCTCTTTCATTGGTATGTGATTTGCAGTATGAGCACCGTATAATGCTTTTTCTACAACACCATTTTCATCTATTAAAATATCTGCTGGTAATCCTAAAAAAGCACCACTCATATTTGATGCAGGATTGTACCCCTTGGAAAGGGCTCGAAAAAAACGATCTACTCTAATTGTTATACCAAATAAAAATCTAAAAAAACTATTTTGTACCTCATATTTGTCAAAATAAACACGGTCATCGTCACATAAAATTGTGATATTCCCGTCATGTTTTTTCGAATTCTTAACTAAATCATCAAAATCACAATCAAATATTGCTATCGGAACAAAATTATCACCAAATTCATTTTTTTTATTTATAATCTCATTTATTCGTAAGTGACAAAATGGACAAGAAGAATAACGATAGAAAGATACCATAGCTTTTTTTCCTTTTATTGCCTCAAAGTTGAAAGTTGTACCATCAATTGAAGGTAATGTTATCTCTTCAATCTTGTCGCCTTTTTTTAATTTCATTTAATCCTTTCGAAGATAGTTAATTATAAAGTTTGTTGTTAAATATAAGACATTGAGTTTGTTAATATATTGTAAACTAGTGTCCACCTCTAGGGACTCCGCCATATTTCATTCGAGTATCACCCATATATGCAACTCGCTCATCAGGATTAAGAGTCTTACAATCAATAATTTCCCCAATAAAAAAGGTATGAGTTCCTAAATTTATTTTTTGAGTAGTTTTTAATTCAAACCATACTGTCGCATTATCAAAAATTGGAATATAGTTATCTGTTAATGTAATCGGCTCCTTATTCAAAAAACCTTCTGTATATTCAGCTGGTTTTGAAAATTTTACAAAAACTTTAGTGTAATCAGGAGAGAACATATTTAATGAAAAATAATCACTGCTGTTCATTAGGTTAAAAGTAACACTTTTATTATCTATTCCAACACCGATTAGCGCTGGCTCCATGCTAACTTGTGTTATCCAACTAGCTGTCATTCCATTGAATTGCCCCTCAGAATGACTACCGATAATACCTAATGGACTTGGAATTTTCCATGTTGAAACATTTATCTCCTCACTTGAAATTTCTGTCATATCAATGCCTTATTTGTTTTAATTCTATCGAGTTGAATTTTACTGGGTTCTGCGCAACAAAACCATGTTTCCGATAACTTAGGCACTTTCTTAAAGTCATAGTTTGTATTTGTTATTAATTTTGTACGTGTAAATTCTTCAATAATACTTACCATCCCTAGATATTGTTTATGCTCATCTAATTCTGAATTATTCAAAATAAAATCAAAAAGGGTAAATTGTAATTTTTCAGCATGAATATTTTCATATTGCCATTGAAAACTTAATGATTCTTTTTCATAATCACCTAAATATTTTTTTATTTCAGGTCTTTTAATTATGAGGGAGTGTTTAGGTATTAACAATTTTATAGTTAATTGAATTGGATCTACAGTCTCACGTAATTGATAACCTTCGATTAATTCTACAATATTTGATAAATCTTCTAATTCTGTCCATGGTGAAAAAGGCATCCATGTTGGTCGTATATCAATACCAAATTCCTTTGAAATCTCTATTGAATTATTTAAATCATTGCTTGTATGGTTTTTTTCAAGAATTGTTAAAACTTTGTCATTAGTTGTTTCGAATGCAGAAATCACAAAAGCCATATTCAAAGACGCTAGTTCTTTAAAATATTTTTGATATTTTATAATATGTTCTACTTTTATTGTTGAATCATAGGTTATTTGTGGAAATTTGTGGTTTAATGCCTCAAGAATTTTCAATGCGTGAATTGGGCCATTAAAAAAATCTGGATCATTAAATGATATATGTTCTGCACCTTGATTCACCTGATTTTGAACATCATTGACTATTTTTTCTAAAGAATACGTTTTAAAACTTCCATTAAAAGAGATCGGGACAGGACAATGAGTACACGAATGCTTGCAACCGTAAGTAGTTTCTACTGATCCAGCAATAAGATTATTTGAACCATCTACTAAATGTGCGTAATTTGAGATATCGGGAAATATTTGTCTATTAGGTATATTGTCTTTTAATGAAAATTTTTGGTTTTCATTAAGTTTTAAAAAAGAAGAAAGTTCCTCACTTTCAATATCTTTGATATATTTTATTAAAGGATTGAAATCTTCAAGAACAGATCCGTACAATCCAAATGTAAATACTTTATCGGGCAGTTTTTTATCTTTAATATATTCAATTGAAAGGATTGTTGCTGTATGCATTGGTGCATAAATTCCAAGCACATCATAAGTATCTAAATCTATATTTTGATTATCTACTGAAAAATCAACAAAATCAAAATGCACTTCAGTGTTAATGTATCTATCGGCAATCTCTGCAATAATTTTTGGCTGTTTGCCTAAATCATAAAAAGAAGTTAAAAGAATTTTCAAAGTAATTCTTTTATAAATTTAACAGTTTCAAAATCAATAGGAAGTGATAAAGAAATTTCAGTTACGTTACTTTCTTTCCACATTTCTACTTTTTTTTCAATATCTTTTTTTGTGCCAACTAATGTAAGTTCCTCTAGTAATTCTTTTGGAAACATTTTCTCTGATTCTTTTTTATTACCACTTAAATAGAGATTTTGTAATTCATCGGCAATATCCTCATATCCGTATTCACAAAAAAGGTTGTAATAGAAATTTTTGGATTTTGCGCCCATGCCTCCAACATAAAGCGTGTAAACATTTCTTGCTGGATATAAATATTCATCAACCTCTTCTTCATCACATACGCGACCAATTACAGTTGTTACAATTTCAAATTTATCTTTTTTGTCTGATACTCCCGATTTTTTAAATCCATTTGTTAGTGAATCTTTGTAAATCTCTTCGCCTTTAAGAGGAGAGTACATAAAAGGTAACCACCCTTCGGCAATTTCTGCAGTCATTTCAACATTTTTAAGACCTACTGCTGCTAGATAAATTGGTATCTCATCTCTTAAAGGTTGATCAATAAGCTTTAATGGCTTTCCAAGACCAGTAGTATTTTCTCCGGACAGAGGTAGTTCGTAATATTCACCATTGTGCTCAACTTTTCCTTCTCTTTTGATAATGTTTCTTACTAGTTCTACATATTCTCTTGTTTTTGCAAGTGGTTTACCATATGGTACGCCATGCCAACCCTCAACTACCTGGGGCCCAGAAACACCAAGTCCTAACCTAAATCTTCCTTTTGACATCTGATCAAGCGTAACAGCGGTCATGGCAGTCATGGCTGGAGTACGAGCAGGTATTTGCATTATTCCAGATCCAATATTCATATTGTTTGTTAAGGCTGAAAAATATGCAAGTGGTGTTACAGCATCATAACCATATGCCTCTGCAGTCCACACACAAGAGACACCTATGTCATCGAGTTTTTTAAATAAATCTTTATCATCTGATATATGTGGACCAAAGTATCCAACATTAATGCTTACATCCATAATTATTTAATTTTAATGTATTTTGAAATTTTCGTTCTCTGTCAAAACATAATCCATCAATATATCATGTTCTTCCATTGGTATCTCATCTAATAAGTTTTTATTTGCACATATCCCAATTTTTAAAGCTGTAGAATATTTTGACAATAGCTTATCATAGAGACCTTTACCTCTTCCTAATCGGATACCTTCTTTGGTAAATCCTAAACCTGGAATTAGAAATACTTGAGTATCTGTGACGGGTATCTTTATTGCTGGTTCAGCAATTTTGTATTTATTTTCTACAAACGGTTCGTTCAATAAACAAATATTAAGCATCTCGTCATCTAAATAAGTTGTTTGAAGTTCTAAAAAATTGACTAAGTATTTATTTATATTTATCTCCATTTTATTTGGGATGTATGTACAAACTTTTTTTTGATGAATTAATGTATTTAAAAATTTGATATTAATTTCTGAGAGAGCAAAATCCTTATAATCTAAATTTTTTAAGTTACTTCTTAATTTATTTTTTTCAATCATTTTCACTTATGAATATCATATCACTGTATTATTAGGCCATGCTCAAGAATAAAGTATTAAGCTGGTTCAATTTGTTTATTATGGCTCTCTACACAATCCCTGTAACTTATGCAATTTGGTTTGTTGGTCTATTCAATAAATACGGAAAATTAAAATATTATATAGCCCAATCTTGGGTAAATCCATGGTTGTGGGCTGCACGTGCAAAAACTACATTTACAAAAGCAGTTGAATATAAAAATAATGAGTCTTTTGTCGTTATCTCAAATCATTTATCAAATATTGATTCTTTGATTCTTTTTAAACTTTTAAAAATTAAATGGGCATTCATGGCAAAAAAAGAAGTGTATAAACTACCCGTTTTTAGAACGGCAGCAAAATCTTTTAATTTTATAAAAGTCGATAGAGACAACCCAAATGATCGTGAATCTATAAACGAACAAGCAAAAAATTTATTCAAAAATGGATGGTCGCTAATGGTCTATCCTCAAGGAACACGTGTTGATAAAAATGAATTTAAAGAATTTAAAAATGGTGCGTTTCATATTGCTCAACAAAATAATGTTCGCATATTGCCAGTTGTAATTGCTGGTACTGGAGATATCTGGCCAAGAGGAAGCAAGTTTATGAAAAGTGGTAAAGCAATGATAAAAACACTAGAACCAATAGATATGTCAAAGTACAACAAAGAGAGTATTGAACAACTTGTAAAAGACACTCATCATAAAATGAAAAATGTATATGACGAGATGACTTTAAAGCTCAAAAGTTAATAATGGAATTACTTTTAGCCGCAGGCTACATATTCATCTTACGATTAATTGACCAATCTTTGGGGACTTTAAGAACTCTTTATGTGAATAAAGGAAAACCACTTTTTGGTGCACTATTAGGTTTTATTGAATCTGGTATTTGGATAATTGCTATTTCACAAGTAATTAGAGATTTAAATGATCCATTTTTAGCAATAGGTTACGCACTTGGTTTTGCAGCAGGCACTATCGTTGGTTCTTATATTGAGTCCAGTATTGCAATAGGTGATGTTGTTGTTAGAATTTTTTCACCTAAAGATGCCGACAGCCAAAAAGTTGCGACTGAATTAAGGAATAACGGTTTTGGAGTTACTTTAATAAATGGTGAAGGTATGGAAGGTGAAGTCAGCATAGCTTGGTGCGTTGCGCCACGTAAAAAAGTAAGAAATGTTCTTAAAATTGTTTCCGAAATTAATCCAGATGCTTATGTAACTACTGAATCGACAAATCCTACAAAACTAACCGGAAATCGTAAATAACTAGATACCTTTTTCAAAGTCATCCTCAAAAGATACTCTTTTACGGTTTTTGCTACCATTTTTGTTATCTTTTGGTTTTGATGATCTTGAATTTCTGTCTTTATTACTAGATTGTCTTTTTTCAATCGCATCTTCTGGAATTTCTAAATCATTTACTGGTGTAAGGCCAACTTTACCATTCTCAATTGAATCAACTACGACCATGATTTTATCCCCAACATTTAAGATTTTTTCAGGGTTATTCACTCGTAATTCAGAATGAAATTTAGAAATATGCATTAATCCATCTCTACCAGGAAGTATATTGATGAAAGCTCCATATTTAGCAAGACTTACAACTTCACCTTCATATTCTTGATTTAATTCTGGCTCTTCTGGATCAATAATTGCCATTACCATTTCTTTAGCAGTATCTAAAGATTCCTGTTCAGTAGAGCCTAAAGTAAGAATTCCATCATCATCAATTTCTACGCTAGCTCCAGTTTCTTCTTCAATCTTTCTAATATTTTTACCTTTAGGTCCAATAACTTCACCAATTTTATCTTTTGGTAATTCTATTGACTCTAACCTTGGTGCATTGCCTGATAATGAATCAGCTGGTTCTGAAATGGTATCTTCCATTATGTCTAAGATATGATGTCTTGCATCTTTTGCTTGTTCCAAAGCTTTTCTTAAAATATCTGACGGCAAGCCCTCAATTTTCATATCTAATTGAAGAGCAGTAATCACTCCCCTTGTTCCTGCAACTTTAAAGTCCATATCTCCCAATGCATCTTCCGCACCTAAGATATCTGTAAGTGTTACAAATTCACTATTTTTAGAAATTAAACCCATTGCTATCCCAGATACATGTTCTCTTATTGGGACTCCTGCTGACATCAAAGAAAGACTAGATGCACAGACTGAGGCTTGGGATGTTGATCCATTAGATGATATTGCTTCACTAACAACTCTTATAGTGTAAGGAAAATCAGCTTTTGGAGGAATTACAGGAAGCATTGCTTTTTCAGCTAACGCTCCATGACCAATTTCTCTTCTTTTTGGACCTCTCATCATGTAAGCTTCACCAGTTGAATATGGTGGAAAATTATAGTGATGCATATATCTCTTTGAAGTAACAGTATCTATGGTGTCTAGCATTTGTTCAAGTCTTGACATACCTAAAGTTGTTACATTCAATACTTGTGTTTCTCCTCTTAGAAATAAGGATGAACCATGGACCATTGGAAGTAAATTAATCTCGGAAGATATATCTCTAATGTCTGTTGGTGATCTTCCATCAAGTCTTGGACCACCACTAACTACTCGGTCTCTTACCAATTCTTTAAATATTGATTTAAAGGCTAACTTGATTGCTTTCGAGTTATCTTCTTCTTCATCTATAAACTCTTCTACAACTTTTTCTTGTAATTCATTTTGTCGACTACTTCTTTCAGATCTTTCAGTAATGGATGAAATTTCATTTAATTCCTCTTTACAACTTGCTTCAATTTTTGATTTTAATTCGTCCGAATAATCTTCAATAATTGGCCAATCTACAGAAGGTACATCATTCATAGAAACTAATTCTTTTTGAGCATTTATTAAGGCTTGGATATATTCTTTAGATAAATCTATCCCGTCTGCAACAATGTCTTCAGAAGGAGCAACACTACCTGAATCAATTTTTTCAAAAGTGTTTTCTTTTGCGCCCGCTTCAACCATAACTATGTCAATCTCATTTTTTTCATTAAGCTTTCCAGCGATGACCATTTCAAATATTGATTCTTCTTGTTCAGTATTTGTAGCTTGAACGACCCATTCGTCATTAATTAAAGACATTCTTACAGCTCCAACAGGAGATTCTAGTGGTATGCCTGCCAACTGAAGTCCGAGAGATGCAGCGTTCAGTGATAACACATCATATTCATTTTCATTATCAACGCTCAATACAGTTGCAATAATTTGAGTTTCACATCTAAAACCATCTGCAAAAGAAGGACGCAAAGGTCTATCTATTAATCGACAAGCTAGTATAGCTTTCTCAGTTTGTCTTCCTTCTCTTCTGAAAAATCCTCCAGGTATTTTACCTGCTGCATACATTCTTTCTTCAACGTCGACAGTTAAAGGAAAGAAATCAATGCCTTCTCTAACCGACGTATTAGCAACAGTTGTTACTAAAACATTTGTATCTCCAGATGTTACAACTACTGAACCAGGTGCCTGAAGTGCTAATTTACCTGTTTCAAATTTTATTTCTTTATCACCAATATTACATGTGACATTTGTTACGGACATTTATCCTCTTTTCCAAGATGAGGTTATTAATTGCCAGCTTTCCTTAAAAGCTCTCAATTAACAACGCTCTATCTTATATTTATTTACTTTCTTAACCCAAGTTTATCAATTAAAGATCTATATCTCTCAACATCTTGATTTTCAAGATACTGAAGAAGCCTTTTTCTTTTACCTACAAGCATCAAAAGTCCTCTTCGTGTGTGATGGTCTTTCTTATGTTCTTTTAAATGACCAGTTAGATCGTCAATTCTTTTTGTAAGTAAGGCTACTTGAACCTCTGTTGACCCGGTATCATTATCTGATTTACCGTATTCTTTAATTAATTCTTCTTTGGTCTTCATTCGAGATAATGATAGTAGTTAATAAATCTAAAGTGTAAATTAAAAGTATTTCTTTGCTGTTTTAATATCTTCAGCTATTTGAATCTTCAATTCATCAATATTATTAAATTTTATTTCATTACGAATAAATTTGTTTAATGAAAGTTCTACCTTTTTATCGTATATATCAGATGAAAAGTCAAAAATATGAGCTTCAATTTTTACGGTTGATTGATCGTCAACAGTAGGGTTTATTCCAATGTTTACTATTGCATTAAAAATCTCATTATCTATATTTATTTTTCCTGCGTAAACACCGAAATTAGGAATAAATGTATCTTGGTCTAGTAACAAATTAGCTGTTGGAAAACCTAGACTTCTTCCAAGCTTCTTGCCTTCAATTACAGTACCAATAAGTGAAAATTCTCTTCCAAGATAAACATTAGCTTTTTCAATTTCACCATTTGAAAGATAATAACGTATTTTTGTAGAAGAGACTTTCTCATTATCTATAAGAAAATCATCAAGTAAGTAAACATTCTCAACACCAAAAAAATTAATTAGTGAAGTTATATCACCTGACCTGTTGTTGCCAAACTTAAAATCTTTGCCAACGACAATCTTTTTAACATTTAAGTTATTCTGCAAGTAGTTGCAAAATTGTTCTTGGGAAATTTTATTAAAGTTTTCAAAATTTAAATAAATTAGATTATTTGGATTAAAAGTAGAAAAAATTATTTCCCGACCTTTATTTGATATCAGAGGTTTTAAATCATCATTAAAGTAAATTTTTGGAATTACTTCAAATGTTATTATGTCAAATTCTGTCGAAATACTTATTGTTTTCCTAAATAATTGTTGATGTGCCAAATGAATCCCATCAAATCCGCCAATACATACAACTCCAGAACTATTTTCTATATTTGTATCAGGTGTTGAATTATTATAAATTTTCATATCAATACTTTTTGTGGTTTAAATTTATTCTCATTGTAAGGTTCGTAAATTGCAAGAATAGTATTTTTATTTTCAATAATTGAAAGTTTATTTTCCCCAAAATATTCATTAGATAGAAAGTTACCATTACTAATTTCTTCAATTAAATCATCACCGACTGAAATTACAGGTAGATTGAATAATTCAGTCCATACTAATGGAGCAGGTATGTCATTTTCTGTTTTCGTATCAATTTCATCAATAATTGGTGAATTTTTACTATTTAAATTACCTATAGATGTTCTGACAATTGAGGATACAACAGCTTTTGTTCCTAAGTAACTTGCAAGGTCAACTACCAATGATCGGATGAATGTTCCTTTACTTACTGTTGCCGAGAATGTAGCTTTATTATTTTCAAAATTTAAAAGATTAAAATTGCTGACTTCCACTTCCCTTTCAGGAATTTCAACATTTTTATTTTGCCTAGCGTATTTGTATAACCTTTTTCCATCAACTTTGATAGCGGAATAAATTGGAGGTGTTTGTTTTATCTTTCCCGTAAGACTAGCAATACCGTCATCAAGCTCCTGTTGTAATAATTTTAAGTTTATGGACTCCACTTCCCTAACGTCTGTATCAGTATCAAAACTATCTGATTCAACACCGAATAATGCTTCAAACTCATATGTTTTATTTGTATCTTTCAAATAATCGAAGAGTTTTGTATATTTATTCGTGGCAAGAAGCATCAAACCACTTGCATTTGGATCTAACGTACCTGAATGACCAACTTTAGAAAATGAATATTTTTTTTTAAAAACGGTACAAAGATCTTGGGATGTCCAATTACGAGGTTTATTTACTAAATAAAAGTTAGATAAATTTTCTAATTTCATGCTCGATTTTTTCAATAATATTCTCAGGAGAATCATTACTTGAAAATCCGCTAGCAGCTACATGTCCACCACCATCAAAAATTGAAGCAATTTGTTGAACATTAATATCTCCTCTTGATCTTAAACTTCCTTTAAATGTCCCATCTTTTTGTTCTTTTAATAGCAAAGCTACATTTGACTCTTTTACAAGTCTGACAACATCGATTAAAAAATCTGTTTCTTCTGGTTCAACCTGGTAATCGGAGTAATCATTCTGGTATACAATCGAATGTGCGAAGTTAATTTCTTCTTTAAGAACTATTCTTTCAATGATTTTACTTTGAAGCGTTAAGGCATTAAATTCTATAGATCCATAAATATTTTCACTTATTTGTGATAGATTTGCACCTGCATCAAGTAATTCAGAAGCAATATTAAAAACCTCAGATGTAGTATTTGAATATTGAAATCTTCCAGTATCTGTGATTAAACCAGTCAATAAACAATTTGCCATATCCTTACTAATTTGAATATTTTCTTCTTTAAATTGTCTGAATAAAACTTGAGTAGTACTCGCGGCATCTGAGTCAATGATCTGTACATCTCCAAATGAAGGATCTACATGGTGATCAATTACAATAATGTTTTTTGCTTCTAAAACAAGATTTTCAAATTTACCTAGCCTAGATGAATTGCCACAGTCAAAAACAAAAGCTGTTTCATATTTATCTTTATTACTATTGGAGATCAGATCATATGGTAAATGATTTAAGTTAGATGGTAATTTTGTAGTTATGTCAAAATTTATATCGGCTGAAAGATCTTTACTATCTAAATACAATTTCAATGCAAGTGCTGCACCTAATGCATCTCCATCTGGATTTACATGCCCAGTGATAAAAACAGAATCACTATTAAAGTAATCTGAAATATTATTTGTCATTTAATGATCCAATAATTTTGTTAATTTTATCGATATCTTCAAAAGAATGATCTAACTCAAAAATTATTGTTGGAACATATTTGGTTTTCATTTCCTTTGCAAGAACCCTTTGTATTTTTTGTTTATTTCTAGATAATGACTGATTCAAGGAAGATTTATTATTTTCTATCGAAGACACAAGTACAGTAGTTTTTTTTAGATCGGGTGACGTGGAAACTAAGGTGACTGTTGCCTTGTTTAATGTAGGGTCTGAGCTGTTCAAAAAGCAATCAGAAATTATTTGCTGTATCATCGGATTGATCCGATTTACTCTTCCTCCTCTTAAGCCCTTTTCCATATTTTTATACTTCAACTTCTCCTAAGACTTCAATTACATCACCTTGTTTTATATCTTTATAATCAGATAACCCAATTCCACATTCAAGTCCCTCATTAACAGTCTCAACATTGTCTTTAAACCTTCTTAATGAGACAATACTTCCTTCGTAAATTACTACCCCGTCTCTAAGGAGTCGGGCTTTAGCATCTAAGTCAACTTTTCCTTCGGCTACAACAGATCCAGCTACAACACCGACTTTAGGTGCTCTAAAAGTTGTTTGAACGTTCACCATGCCAATAACAGTTTCTTCTGTTTTGACGGTAAGCTGTCCACGAACTGCCTCGCTAATATCATCAATAAGTTCGTAAATAATATTGTATGTTCTTATATCTATTCCCTTACTTTGTCCCATATTTCTTGCCTGACTATCAGGTCTTACATTAAATCCAACAATTAATGATTCTGTTGCCCCAGCAAGATCAACATCTGATAATACAATTCCTCCAACAGCAGCATGAACAATTTGGATATTAACATCACCATCTGAAAGCTTTAGTAAGCTGTCCTTTATGGCTTCTACCGAACCGTTTGTATCTGCTTTTACAATTATATTTATTGTGTTTAATTCACCTTCTTGAAGAAGTTGCATCATTTCAGAAACCCTTGATTCAACGGTGTAACTTGTATCATCAAATTCTTTTAATTTATTTTTATTTTCTTCAGCCTTACTTTTTGCAAGTTTTTGATTTTTGGTTGCTACAAATTGATCTCCTGCGATTGGTGAATCGTCCCAGCCTATAATGTCAGCTGGTGATCCAGGAGTTACTGATTTTAACGTCTTTCCATTGTGATCAAAAATAGATTTCACTCTGCAAAATGCTGATCCAGCATATATAAAATCACCTGATTTTAATGTGCCTCTTTTTACAATTATTGTTGCAACATTTCCTTTGCCTACTTCCATCCTCGATTCAATAATGAATCCAGAAGGTTCAGAATCATAATTACTTTTTAATTCTTCTATCTCTGCAACTAAATTAAGTGTCTCTAGTAGATCATCAATACCATCTCCAGTAATGGCTGATATTTGAACCACTGGAACATCTCCTCCAAGGTCTTCTGAAACTACTTCATATTTTGTTAGATCAGCTTTTACAAGTGCGGGATTTGCATCTGGTAAATCACATTTGTTTATAGCAACAATCATTGGCACATCAGCTGCTTTTGTATGATTTATAGCTTCAACAGTTTGCGGCATAATGCCATCGTCTGCTGCTACAACTAGGACGACAATATCTGTAACGTCAGCTCCTCTTGCTCTCATTTGTGTAAATGCCTCATGACCAGGTGTATCTATGAAAGTAACGCTTCCAGAATCATTTGTAACATTATATGCTCCAACATGTTGAGTAATTCCACCAGCTTCACCAGAGGCCACTTTTTCTTTTCTTATATAATCTAAAAGACTTGTTTTTCCATGATCTACATGGCCCATAACAGTGATAATTGCAGGCCTTGATTTTAAGGAACTTTCATCATCATCAAAATCTTCAGATTGAATTATATCTGATCGTTTAATTTCAATTTTTTCAATAAATTCTGGGATTGCATTATATTTTTCAAATAATTTTTCAATTTCTTCATTTTGAAGATTTGAAGTAATTGACTGCATAATACCTAAGGACATAAGGTCTCCAACTACTGTTGTAGCATCAGTGTCAAAAATCAAAGATATGTCTTCAGGTGTTGATCCTTCTGTAACTTCAATAATATTGACTTCTACATCTTTTTCTTCAAGAACAGGATCATCTTCTTTAATCGGTGGATCTATATTTTCTTCTTGGGAATCGTTAATATTTTCCTCTTGAGGATCTTTATTTTCCTCTTGAGGCTCTTCAGAAGTGGTCGATTCTTCATTAATTGCTAAAACTAATAATTCTTCATCTTCTGGAGTAAGGCCTGAAGAAGCTGTTTTAACTTCAAAACCTAGTTCTTTAGCTTTATGTAAAACATCTGCAGATGCAATGTCAAGTTCTTTAGCTATTTGGTGAATTCGTTTTTTTGCCATTTAATAATTACTCTTCTTCTTGCTTTGGTTCTTCCTCCTCTGGAGGCGAATCTCCCAGACCTTCAATATCAATTTTGTATCCAGTAAGCTTTGCAGCAAGACGAGCATTTTGACCTTCTTTTCCAATAGCCAATGATAGTTGTGAATCTTTAACAATTACTTTTGCTGATTGTGTATGTTCATCAATAATGACTTCATCAATATCAGCTGGTCCCAACGCTTCGATTATAAATCTTACTTTGTCTTCTCTCCATTCAACTACATCTAATTTTTCACCTTTTAACTCATTTACTATCTGTCTGACCCGGGATCCTCTTGAACCAACACACGCACCTTTTGGATCAACATTTGGATCGTTTGAAAAAACAGCTATTTTTGTTCTACTTCCTGCTTCTCTTGCAATAGCACGTAGTTCAACTGTTCCATCGGTGAGTTCGGGTACTTCTAGTTCCAACATTCTTTGAACAAATTCGCCACGGTTTCTACTTACAACAATTGGTATTCCTTTTGCATCTTCCCGTACTTCAGTAATTAAAGCTTTTATTCTGTTTCCTCTTTCGAGTCTTTCAAATGGGATTCTTTCACTTGATGGAATAACTGCTTCAGCATCTTGTAGATCTATAATGGTCTGATTGAATCTTGCATCAAATTGAGTAACGATTCCAGTTACTAACTCCCCTTCTCTTCCAATATAAGCATCAAGAACAGTTGCTCTTTTTGCGTCACGAACTTTTGTAGACATCATTTGCTTAAATGATTGTGCAGCAATCCTACCAAAATCAGAATCACTTATATCAGGCTCCCACTCCTTAATCACATTTCCATCAACATCTAGCTCCTGAGCATAAACTGTAATTTGTCCACTCTCAGGATCTAAAGTTACTCTTGCTTCTTCTGCAGCACCAGGGATTCTCATATATGCCGATCTAAATGCAGAAACCAAAGCTTCATACATACTCTCTACTGCAACACCTTTATCAAGAGCTAAAGATTCTATTGCTTGTTTAATATCACTTCCTAATTGCATAATTACCTCAACTGTTTACTTTTTCTTTAAATTTATCAAAACTAATATTTGCTTTTTTAATATTTTCTAATTCAAAATCAATAGATTTATTATCAATTAATATTTTTATGTCCTTGGTATTTACTTGGGTCAATATACCAATAAATGTATATACACCATCATGAGGAGTTGAAAGTTTAATTTTTATTTCCTGATTTAAAGCAAGTTCAAAATGTCTATTTGTTTTTAATGAACGCTCTATTCCAGGGCTGGAAAGAACTAATTCGTATGATCCTTTTTCAACTCCTAATTCTTCTATTAATCTCTGAATCTGATAATTTAATCTTTCAAAAATACTTAAACTCAATTCTTCATCAGAAAATATAAATATCTCGATTTTAGAAATGGCTTCATTACCTGCAATATTTAAATCATAAAGTTCTAAATCTTCTGATGATAAAAAAGATGAAATGGCAGTGATAATGTTGTCTTTGATCATCATCTGATCACCTCCATTCATAAAAAAAGTGGGCTTAGAACCCACTATTTTGTAGTTAAGTTGTATAAGTTTATATTAACCGATAAATAATTTTAGATAAAGAATATTTAATATGCTTTAGAAAATATTGCAAAATTACCATCATTTTCTTTAGAGTTAACTGATTTTTCAATTTCTTTATTATTAATTGGATAACACCGCAATGTCGCACTTGTCTTTTCTTTAACTTTTATTTCATCTTCTTTGTTTTCGTCCCAGAAACATGAAACAAATCCTTTTTTATCATTTAAAGTCTCAATCAGGTCATCATATGAATCAACATGGTAGGTATTTGACTTAACTGTATTTTCTGAAGTAATAAGTAGATTCTTTTGAATATCATTCAGGGTTTTATCTACAACTTTATCGATTCCTTCAAAGGGATATTGATTTTTTGATTCATCATCTCTTCTATAAATTAATACCGATCCATTATCAATATCTTTTGGACCGACTTCTATGCGGATTGGTACACCTTTTTGCTCCCATTCATTAAATTTGAATCCAGGAGATACTTCAGGTCTATCATCAATAAAAACTCTCACATTATCTAATGATTCAATTAACTTGTTTACGGCGTTTAAAACACGTGATCTCTCATCTTCATTAGGAATGATAGGAACAATAACAACTTGGTGCGGTGCTAGTTCAGGAGGAAGTTTTAATCCTTTATCATCACCATGTGCCATGATAATCATACCAACTAATCTTGTACTTACACCCCAACTTGTTTGAAATGGATGTTGTAATTTATTATTTTCATCAGAAAATTTAATATCAAATGCTTTAGAGAAGTTTTGACCAAGCTCGTGCGAAGTCCCAGCTTGTAGTGCCTTCAAATCGTTCATCATTGCTTCGATTGAATATGTAGTTGTTGCTCCAGCAAATTTTTCCATTTCTGATTTTGTTCCCTTTACCACTGAAACAGCAGCTATATCTCTTGCAAACTCTTCGTAAATATCAAGCATTTTGAGAGACTCCTCTCTTGCTTCGTCCTCTGTTGCATGAGCAGTATGACCTTCCTGCCACAAAAACTCAGAGGTTCTTAGAAAAAGTCTCGTTCTCATTTCCCACCTTACGACATTGGACCATTGATTTATTAACATAGGTAAGTCTCTATGACTTGATATCCATTTAGAAAACATATAATTGATAATGGTCTCGGAAGTTGGCCTTACAATCAATGGTTCTTCTAACTCTTTTCCACCGGCATGGGTCACCGTAGCAAGCTCTGGGGAAAAGCCCTCAACATGCTCAGCTTCTTTTTCTATAAAGGATTTTGGGATAAACATTGGAAAATATGCATTTTGATGTCCTGTTTCTTTAAATCTCTTATCTAAGTAAGCTTGAATGTTTTCCCAGAGTGCATATCCATATGGCTTTATTACCATTGTTCCTTTAACAGGTGAATAGTCAGCAAGGTCAGCGGATTGAACAATTTCTGTATACCACTGATTGAAATCCTCTGACATAGGCGTTAATTTTTTTACCATATTTGTATTCTATTACGTTAACTATTCATTATCTTGATTTGAAGTAATCTCCACTACTGATTTTTTTCTTTCAAGAAAATTATTTATGTCGCCTTGAGAATTTAACAAATCATCAACATCTTTTTGTGCAAGTTCCGCTGCATTTTCATCAGCTTTAGCAAGTCTTGCTTCAATGCCTTGTTCAACAATTAATCTAGCTTCATCCAAAAGAGATGAAACCATTTCCTTTTCATTAACAACTTTTACAACTTCACCTCTTATAAAAAGATGACCCTTATTTTTTCCAGCAGCAATACCTAAATCAGCAGACCTAGCCTCTCCTGGTCCGTTCACAACACATCCCATTACTGCAACTTGAAGAGGAATGTTTTCATTGTTAAGCGCATTTTGAGCTTCTTCAGCTACTTTGATAACGTCAACTTCTGCCCTACCACAACTCGGACACGCAATTAGATCTAAAGAATTTCTTTCGCGTAAGCCTAAATATTCTAATAATTGCCGACCACTCTTTGCTTCTTCTACTGGATCTGTGGTTAATGAATAACGAATAGTGTCACCGATTCCCTCATTTAATAATGTTCCAATACCTGCTGTTGATTTAATTAATCCGCCTGGAAGAGGGCCTGCTTCGGTAACTCCAAGATGTAATGGATAATTTACTTTTTCAGCTAATAAACGATAAGACTCAATCATTAAAGGAACATTTGAATGTTTCACAGAAATTTTTATGTCATTAAAATCCACATCTTCTAAGTACCTAAGTTCCTTGAGTGCTGACTCTACTAACGCCTCCGGTGTAGAATCTCCATATTTTTCAAGCAAATCCTTATCAAGGGAGCCACCATTTACACCAATTCGAATCGGTATATTTGCATCTAAGGCTGCTTTAGCTACGTCTTTTATTTGTGATTCTTTGCGTATGTTTCCAGGATTTAACCTCAAACCATCCACTCCTGCTTCTATAGCTGCAAGTGCAAGTTTATATTGAAAATGAATGTCAGCAATTATTGGTACCGGACTTCTTTGAGTAATTTCAACAAGTCCTTTTGCAGCATCAATATCATTACATGTCACCCTTACAATATCTGCTCCATTTGAAGCTATCTCATAAATTTGTGCAAGAGTTCCCTCAACATCTTTTGTTTTTGTTGTTGTCATGGATTGAACAGAGATTGGAAAGTCAGAACCAACTCCGACTTTACCTACGGATAATTGTGAAGTTTTTCTTCTATTTATTTTCATAAGTTAATTGGTTGAGTTATATCTAAATAAAATGCTGTTATTCCAATAAAGACAAAAACAATAATTACTAAAGCTGCAATAGGATAAAGATTCTTATCAGGAATCTTCTTACCAGTTATACCCTCTATTAGAGACAATAAAACTCTTCCTCCATCAAGTGGTATTAGGGGTATAGCATTAAACACTGCTAAAAATACATTTACAAAAGCTAGCAAACTAAAAAGGTTCACATATCCATTGTCAGCAATTTGACTTCCCGCTTGGGCCAAACCAATTGGACTAAGTGGTCGAGATTCATCTGGAATATCTTGACCAGAATATGTACCTAATAATGTTCTTATATTTTCTGGACTTAATAGGGTAAAGATTCCATCAACCGCTGCCAAAGTCATTTCATATTCAAGTTTTGTTGAAAAAATTGCCGAATTAATAATTCCAACATTTTGTTGTTCTATTACTGGAGATACTCCAAGATACCCTAAATCATTACCATTTATATTTCTTGATTCCAAAACTGTAGTCGTAAGATATGTGCCACCATTTCTTATGTACTTTAAAGAAACTTCTTTATTAGGATTAATTTCAATATTTTTTACTAAATCTTCCCATGATTCAACATTCAAGCCATTAAATTGAGTGATGGTGTCTCCTGGTTTTAGTCCGGCAAATTCAGAAGGAGATAATTTTTCATTATTTACAGATTGACCGATTGTATCAATTTGAAGCGTCGGTTGTGTAACTCCATTGAAAATAAATATTGAAAATAAAATTATCCATGCGGTGATAAAATTTACAATTATTCCAGCAGAAGCAATAAACAGCTTTGTAGTCCATTTGGAAGTATGAAATAATTCATCCTCAGCATAATCTTTAGTTGCTTCAGATTCGTCCATTCCAGGTATTTTTACATAGCCACCAAAGGGAATCCCCTTAAGACCGTATTCAGTACCATTTTTTTTAAAAGAAAATATTTTTGGACCAAATCCCACAAAAAATTCAGAAACCGCTACTTTTGAGAATCTAGCAGCAAAATAATGACCTGCTTCATGCATAACAACAAAAAAAGTAAGCATTAATATCGTTAATAAACCATTCATATAATCATTATCTCATTTAAAAATTTAAATAGTAAAAGTGAAATACTATTAACAAAAATGGAAAGCTGATTAAGTAGGAGTCTATTCGGTCAAGGAGACCACCATGACCAGGAAATATAGTACCCGAATCTTTGACATTGATAGATCTCTTTATTTTTGACATAAAAAGATCACCGAGTACACCAAAAAATATGAAAAATAAAGAGATAAATAATGATTGTAAAAATGGTTTATCAAGGTTTATCGTTAAATTAAAAGTCATAAATAAAGAGCCTATTAATAGACCAGCTAAAAATCCTTCAATAGTTTTATTTGGGGAAATATTTTCTGCAAGTTTTCTTTTGCCTACTCTTTTTCCTATTTCATAAGCAAATATATCCGATATGGAAATGGAAAGAATTGATAAATAAACAAAAATAAGTTCTTCATATCTAATTAATGTAGCTAGTGAAGCAATACCAATTGAAAACCATGAATGAAAAACAATTGCGCTTCCAAACTTATCGTATATCGCATAATTTGTAAAAAAACCTAAATATATTATCAAACCAAGGGGGAAGATAAAATATGGAACAATAATGTCTGATAAATCATAAAAATATACAACAACTAGCGGAGCAAGTGCAGAAAAAAGAAGAAGTGGATATGGTATAAAAATACTATATTCAAACAAATCAAACCATTCTTTTGCAGCAATAAAAGCTATAAGGATCAATAGAATGAAAGCGCTTAACTTATTTAGAAAAAAAAGTGACAAAACAGCAAACAGAATTATTCCAGTAATAATTCTTTGATTTTTATTTTCATCATTTGACGAATCATCAAATGAAACTTCTTTTTCAACGGGTAACTCAACTACACCAGGCCAAAAAGTTCCATCTTCATCAGAAGAAAAGAAAAACTTAAACTTCAAGTAACTCATTTTCTTTAATTTTATAAAGTTCATCGATTTTATTTACAAACTTATCAGTAAGTTCTTGTATTTTTGATTCGTACCTTTTTATTTCGTCAGCTGGTAAATCGTCTTTTAATTCATTAATTTTATCTATTCCTGATCTTCTGTGTGAACGTATTGAAACTTTTGTATCTTCAGATGCTTTTGATGCGACTTTTGATAATTCTTTTCTTCTTTCTTCAGATAATGGAGGAATTGGAATTCTTATTATGTCACCATCAGTTGCAGGATTTAATCCTATGTCTGCATTTTGTATTGCTTTTTCTATTTCTTCAAAAGAACTCTTGTCAAATGGTTGAATAACTAAGAGCCTTGGATCTGGAACGCTAACCGAAGCTAATTGTTGAAGTGGTGTTTTCGTACCGTAATAATCTACTTGTATACTCGTAACCAAATTTGGATTTGCACGACCAGTTCTAATTTTTCCAAATTCGTCAATAAGATGCTCTATTGAAATTGTCATCTCAACTTCTATATCGGTAATAATCTCTTCTGACATAATTATTTAATAAATGTTCCCATTTCTTCACCTTTAAGAACTTTATATATATTTTCTTCGACTGTTCCGTTAAATACTCTTATAGGCATACTATTTTCTTCACACAGTGTTATCGCAGTTAAGTCCATAACTGACAATTTTTTTTCTAGAACTTCTTTGTAAGAGAGTTCATTTAAAAATTTAGCATTTGAATCTTTTTCTGGATCTTTATCATATACACCATCAACTCTTGTAGATTTTAGAACAATCTGAGCTTCAATTTCAGCTGCTCTCAAGGAAGCTGCTGTATCAGTTGTGAAATATGGATTTCCAGTTCCGGCTGCAAAAATTACAACTCTTCCTTTTTCTAAGTGCCTTATTGCTCTTAATCTAATATAGGGTTCTGCGACAGACGTCATCGTTATAGCTGACTGAACCCTTGTATTTATTCCTTTTTTATCAAGTGCATCTTTAAGTGCAATTGCATTAATAACGGTAGCCAACATTCCCATATAATCAGCGTTTGCTTGAGCCATATTTTGGGCAGATTCACTGACGCCTCGAAAAAAGTTACCACCACCAACTACAACACCAATCTCTATTCCATCATTGCTCGCTCTTGCAATTTCATCAGCAATTCTAGTTAGCGTGCTTGACTCAATCCCAAAGTTGGTTTCATCATCAGCAAAAGATTCTCCAGATAGTTTTAATAAAACTCTGGACATCTTTAGCTACCAACTTCTAAATGCGAAAATTGTTTAATATAAATTCTTTCACCGAGCTTTCCGGACATTTCATCAATCATTACCCCAACTTTTCCTTCATATATTTCAGGATTACAAAAAGTTTGTTCATTTAGAACATTATCGTTGAAAAATGAACTGATTTTACCTTCGATTATTTTCTCCATAACTTCTTGAGGCTTCCCATCATTCTCTGACTGTTTAGCAATAATTTCTTTTTCTTCTTGAATTTTATCTTCAGGAATATCATCAATATTTAAATATGATGGCTTCATTGCTGCAACATGCATTGCAATTTGTTTTGCAATATCCTTGAACTCTTCAGATTTAGCAACAAAATCAGTTTCACAAGCTAATTCAACTAAAACTCCAGCTACAGCTCTATCTTGCTGAAAATGTATATACTCACCGATTGTTCCTTGGTTTGCGTCTCTGTCAGATCTTTTTTTTGAATCAGCAAGTCCTTTTTCTCGAAGGTACTTTACAGCGGCATCAAAGTCACCATTTGATTCCTTCAATGCTTCTTTAGCATCCATCATCCCAGCCCCTGACATATCTCTTAATTTCTTAACGTCGGATGCTGAAATATTCATTCTTTGTCTTCTCCAACTTCTACATCTTCTCTTTTGCCGAGTCCTTTTAGGCATGCATCTGCAATTGCTGTTGCAATGACTTCAATTGATCGTATTGCATCATCATTTCCAGGAATTACAAAATCAACATTTTCAGGATCAACATTTGAATCTGCAAGACCAATTACAGGTATATCTAATTTTTTTGCTTCTGTAAGCGCTGTTGTCTCATTCAGCAAATCAACAATAAATATTGCTTCCGGTAGTTTGTTTAGATTTACAATTCCTCCAATTGATTTTGTTAATTTTTCAATTTCTCTCCTAATTCTTAATCTTTCAGGTTTTGGATATGCATTAATTTCTCCAGATGTTTCTAATGAATTAAGTTCGTTCAAATAAATGACTCTCTTAATAATTGTTTTAAAATTAGTAAGCATTCCACCTAACCATCTGTGATTTACATATGGCATTTGTGCGCGTATTGCTTGCTCCTCAATGACTTTCTGAGCTTGTGGTTTTGTTCCAACAAAAAGTACTTTTCCGCTGTTTGCTACCAGTTTTTGAACGAATTCTTGAGTTTTTTCTAACGTGTCATAGGTAATTCTTAGATCGAGTATATGAATACCGCTTTTGTCTCCATATATATATTTATCCATCTTAGGGTTCCAACGTTGAGTTTGGTGACCGAAATGAACTCCTGCTTCAAGCAGATCTTTCATTGTTGCTGACATAATTCTCCTTTGGTTGTTCATCCCATATTTCTTTGCTTATGCGGTTTCCAAACTTTCGTTCACCAAGGAAACTTGTAAATATGGTGTCTATTTCATTTAAATAGTAATCTAATTAATGGTTTAATCAACCTCTTGGATGGGTTCTTTTGTACTTTTCTTGTAGTTTCTTCTTGGATACATGTGTATAAAGTTGTGTTGTGGTTGGATCGGAATGACCTAATAGTTCCTGAACAACTCTTAAATCTGCTCCCCCATCTAAAATATGGGTTGCAAAAGTATGACGCAAATTATGAGGAAAAGTCCCAGTACTAGATTTAACTATTCTTCTTACTTCCCTATCGGATAATTGTTTTCCTCTAACTCCAAGAAAAAGGTAATTATTGTCTTGGTCATTTAAAAAATTCTTTCTAAAATTTTTTATCCATAACTTGATAATATTATATGCTTGGTCTGTCATAGGTAGTATTCTTACTTTTCTTCCTTTACCTACAACGCGTAAAGATTTGTTATCTTTCATATCATTAAGCTTCAAATTAACAACTTCAGATACTCTTAATCCAGATGAATAAAGTAATTCAACAATAGCTTTATTTCTTACCTCTTTAGGTGTGTTTATCGGTAACTCATTTATTAACGTATTTATATAATTTGAAGTTAGAATATCTGGTAATCGTCTTTCAGTTTTTAAACTTTCAAATTTATAATATGATTTATTTTTTTCTATCTTTGATGCCCACTCTAAAAAATTATTTATTGATGTTAGTTTTCTATTTATAGTTGATTTTGCCAGACCTTTTTCAAATAAATAATTTACAAAATTTTTATTATCGAACAAGTCACTATCAGATTCGCTCAGATAAAGTATATATTGGTTTAAATCACTTTCATAAGCTTTACATGTGTGATCAGAGTAATTTTTAATTTTTTTTAAGTATTCTAAATAATTATCTGTTAAATCTTTAATCTGAATTTTCAAGTCTTAATTCCAACCTTCTTTGTAATCCTGAAAGTAAAAGTGTAATTATTAAATATAGGACAGTCAGAACAAGATAAGTTTCAGCAAATCTAAATGTACTTCCTGAATAAAGCCGTCCTCGATATGTTAAATCCTCTACTGCTAAAACAGAGAGCAGTGATGAGTCCTTCATCATTGATATAAAATCATTACCTAATGCAGGCAACATATTCCTAAAAGCTTGGGGTAACACAATATATCTCATTATTTGTCTCTCAGATAGACCTAGTGATGCTCCACCCTCACGTTGTCCAACAGGAACAGATTCAATACCTGCCCTAAAAACTTCAGCAATGTAAGCACCATAAAAAACCGATAATGCAATGATTGCACGAACAAGCATTGGTACATTGCCATTATTAATATTTAATAATTCAGCGGCATCAACCACTACTACAAAAGCAATAGTGAAAATTAATATTAATACTGGTACTCCACGGATAAATTCAATATAAGTACGCGATAATGTACTGGCAATCTTATTACCTGAAATACGTCCAATTCCAGATACTAAGCCAAGAAAAATGGCGATTACAAAAGATATAATAGTAGATAAGAATGTGATTCTTAATCCAGGAAGAATAAAATAAAATGCTTTGTTATATTCAGGATTATTAAAAATTGTGAACAACATCCAAGAGATAATTGTTGCCAAAATAATTATCCACCAGTTTTCAGGTTTTAAAATATTTTTAATCTTCATTTCTACCCATATTAAAGCAATAGGCACGGATCTCCGTGCCTATTACAAATTTAAATTGTGTTAACTTAAAGTTTATTACTCTTCAATTACACAGTCATCTGGACGATATTCTACTGGAATGCCTTCGTCGCATTCTGCAATATCGGCATAGGTAACAGCAAAATCAGGAGAAAAATATTTTGCATTTATCTTATCTAATTCTCCGTTAGCAACCATTTCAGCCAGACCTTGATTTATAACATCAACTAATGGGCTTCCATTAGGGAATGCAAATCCAAGTTGTTCAGAAGTCAAGTCTCCTCCAACAAGTTTCACATCGCCTTTGTTGGCTCCCATGTATCCTAATCCAGCTGTTTCATCAATTATTGATGCATCTGCATCACCTGATATTACAGCCTGAATTGCAAAGTTGAAATCATCAAATGCTTTAACTTTGTCTGCGCCTAAAGCTTCTACTGCATAATCATAATTTGTTGTACCTTTTTGAGTTGCTACAACATAATCATTATTTTTTAGATCTTCGATACTTGTGATATCTGTATTACCAACAGCTACAAGAACTCTTTGAGCTAAATTAATATAACCATCTGAAAAATCAACAATTTCGTCTCTTTCAGAAGTAATTGTTATTCCGTCACCTGCGATCATAAATTGACCGTCAGCTGTTGCTTGTATCATTCCATCCCAAGCAGTTGGAACATAAACAGGTGTGAAATTCATTAATTCACCCATGTAGTTGAATACATCATAATCCCAACCCATTGCTTCGCCAGTTGTAGCGTCAATGTAGTTGAAAGGTAAATATGCATTTTCCACTGCAAAAGTGAATTCACATCCATCTAAATCTGGTAAACCATTTTCACCAGTTGTAATTTCTACTTCATCACAAGGTACAGCCGCAGTAGAACATGCGGTTGCAACCATTGCTAAAGCAAAAAATAAAATTAACGTCTTTTTACTTTTCAAGTTATAGACCTCCATATATATAGATTTATTATTGCATATATATTCACTAAGTTGAATATATATTAATTTTTATTTATTCATCTAATGTATTTTTATAGTTTGGTTGTCTTTTCTCTATAAAAGCTGACATTCCTTCCATGACATCTGAATGTATAAATCTATCATTTTGATTTACAGTTTCGTTAGCTAGAGAATCATCAAAATTAGAGTTAAGACCCTTTCTAATCTGATCTTTTATCATACAAATTGAAATGAAACTTTGTTTATCAAGAAGATTGATTAAGTTATCAAGTTCATTATCTAATTCTGCTTTTTCGGATAATTTATAGAGTAATCCAAATTTATCTAACGTTTCTCCATTAACTTCAGATGCAGTCATCATTAATTCTTTGGCTTTTTGAACTCCAATTATTCTTGGCAAAATCCAAGAACCACTGAAATCAACTACAAGTCCTCTTCTTGCAAATACTTCAATAAACCTTGTTTCAGGGGTAGCAATTATAAAGTCACTTAATAAAATCATATTTGAAGCTGCGCCAGCACACACACCGTCTACTACTGATATAACTGGTTTTTTACATTCCCACAAAATTTTTGAAGCTTCAGAAACGTCCTCCATAGATGCATTTAAATTCTCTGCTAATTGTGCACCTGAAGAAAAATTATCATTGACCCTGTTTAATACAAGATACTTAATCTCACTTTTTTCAAAATCTTTGATTTGCTTTTTAAGTTCTTTCCAGTCTTCTGCTGAAATTGAGTTGGAAGTTTTTGGACTATTAAATGACAAAATTAGTGCGTTTTCTTTTATACTACTTTCTAAAACCATACTGAATATTTTAATCATAATTTATTTAGAATGTAGCTATGGGGTTTGATCCAAATAAGCCATATAAAGCAAATAAAATTGATTATGCAAATATAATATTTGCACTGATTATTACTTTTGCTGTTGTAGCTTGGGCCCTAAATTAAATGAAGTTCTGTGAATAGTGCATGGACCATATCTCTTCAACATGTCTAAGTGTTCTCTAGTTCCATAACCTTTATTTTTTTCAAATAAGTAATTTGGATAAACACTTGAAAATTTTGTCATTATTTTATCTCTATGAACTTTTGCAATGATACTTGCTAAGGCAATTGCATAACTGTGATCTTCTCCCCTAATCAATGATATTGCACTAAATTCATTTATATTGAAATGATCAATGTAAACTTTTTCTTTGTTTGTATAAATAGATTGTACTGATTCTTTTAATACCTTCTTATTAGCTTCAGAAATACCATTCTTGTCTATATAAGTATTCGAACATTCAGATATTGAAAACTCAATATCGCTATTTGTAATCCTCTCAACTATTTCTTCTCTCTTTTTTGGAGAAAGTTTTTTAGAATCCCTAACGTCTGAAAGTAAATCTATATCATGGAATTTTAATTTTACAGCTGCTCCAACAATGGGTCCTGCTAAAGATCCACGTCCAACTTCATCTGCACCAATAATTAATTGTTTTTTATTTTTGTCCCAATTTTTATTTTCAATCATTTAAATTTTGAATTTGATCAAGTGGGTAAATTTTGAAGAAAGCTTTTCCAATGATTCTTGAACTTGTAATTGGTCCAAATGATCGAGAGTCAAAACTGTTATCTCTATTATCACCTAGTAAAAAATATTCATCTTCACTTAATTTAATTACAATTTCGTCCAAGATAACTGTAGAAGCTACATTTTCTGTAATTACTTGAATGTTATTATTGAATACTTGCCCATTCTTTTTAATTGATATTTCATCACCTGGAGTACCAACAATTCTTTTTATATATACTGTTTGATTATTGTTTCCTTCATTGTTTACTAAATCCCATAACTTTAAATTGTCGATAAGCAGACTTGTATTGTTTGGAATACTAGATTCAGGTGAATTAAACACTATTACGTCACCGACAGAATAGTCGATATTAAATAATTTATCTTTTAGTACAAGAACTCTGTCATTGATATTTATGTTTGGAAACATAGATAGGCTAGGTATGTAATAAATTTGGAATATATATGTTCTTAAAATAGTTGCAAACAAAAATGCGATAAAGACAATAAATATATTTTTTAGAATTTTTATAATAATTTTATTTTACTTTAGGAAGTTCTATCTTCTTTAATTTTTGCCGATTTTCCAATTCGATCACGTAGATAGTAAAGTTTTGATCTTCTTACTTTGCCTTTACGTGTTACTTCTATCGAATCAATTATTGGGGCATGAATAGGAAATATTCTCTCGACACCTACTCCAAAAGAAAGCTTACGAACTGTAATGGTTTTGTTTATTGTGACACCATTTATCGAAATTACAACGCCTTCATAGGTCTGAATTCTTTCTCTATTACCTTCAGATACTTTGACATTGACTTTTACAGTATCACCAGATCTAATATCTGGTAAATCAGACTTTAATTGGTTATTTTCAATTTCTTGTATAAGATTCATATTGCCTCAAGTTGAAATTATAGGTTTAAAACTACTTTAAATGTCTTTTAAATTATTCTTTTTCCATTCATCAATTTTCTTATGATCTCCGGAAAGTAACACATCAGGCACTTTAAACCCTTTATATACTTCAGGTCTTGTATAGGTAGGATGGTCATATTTATCATTAACAAATGATTCATATTTAAGTGATTCTGAATTACCAAGTATTCCAGGTAATTTTCTTAAAAGTGCTTCCATGAGAAACATAGCAGGCACTTCTCCACCTGAAACAACTGTTTTTCCAATAGAGATTTCGTAATCACTATGAAGCTCGAGTATTCTCTGATCAAAACCTTCATACCTTCCACAAATAATATTGGCTGATTTGTATGTATGAAGTTCTTCAATCAAGTCCTCATTCAATTCTTGACCATCAGGAGTCAAAAAAATATTTACATCTTTCTTTGATTGCGAGATTGCATTGTCCATTGGTTCTATCATTAAAACCATCCCTGGTCCACCACCATAAGGTGCGTCATCAACTTGTTTGTAATTTCCAATACCAAAGTCTCTCAAGTTTGTGGTGGTTAATTCAAAAAGGTTTTTCTCAAATCCAGAAGATAAAATTCCAATATCAAGCCAATTTTTAAAAATTTCTGGAAAAAGTGTAATAATGTTAAAGTTTGATAACATCTTTAGATAATATGTCTTCTGATAAGTTCTTTTTTTCTGTGTAAAGTGTATTTCGTAAAAAAGGAACTTTATTGTTTTTTTCAATCAATTCAATAAATTGTAAATCAGTAGTGTGTTGTCCATGATCAGCTCCAGAAGCTCTACTTATATTTTCGTTAATCAAGGTACCACCTAGATCATTGACCCCGGCATTTAATAACTTTGAAACTCCGTCATGTCCAAGCTTTACCCAACTAGCTTGAATATTTTCAATACTATTGAAGAAAAAGATTCTTGCTAGGGAATGAATAAGAGTTACCTCATCCCAAGTAGGTCCTGGCATACTTTTTCCTTGTAAAAAAATAGGTGAACCCATATGGACAAACGGTAAGGGTACAATTTCCGTAAATCCACTAGTTCTTTTTTGTATATGTCTTATTAATTCAAAATGATTCGACCATGATTCAATATCATCAATATGTCC
>CACKZW010000002.1 GCA_902604835.1 uncultured Candidatus Actinomarina sp. | reverse complement strand
GAAAAAAATGTCCGCGTCAGCTCCTTTACAATTTGCTTCTTCGGTCCAGGAAGGCATTCCGCCTATAAGTTCCTCGATTATTGATTTTTCCATACCACCCCTTTTATATTGAAAAACTAAATCACATAAGTGTAATTTATTATTGTAAAGTCGTAATGTCAAGAGGCTTATATCCTAAATAATTATATGTAATATTGCTTTTATAGGATAATTAATTAATGGCATATCAAAAAATTGTATCAACTGGTTCTGTTTATAAAGGAAAAACTGGAATGTGGCTATATGTTTTTCATAGGGTTACTGGGGTTGGACTTTTTGGATATTTGCTTCTTCATATTATCTCAACTGCATTGATTCTTTTAGGACCAGAGATATATGAGGGTGCCGAAGCAGTATACAAAAATTTTTATTTTCGGGTTGCTGAGATTGGACTTATGGCTGCTGTTTTAGGGCATGCAATCAACGGGTTAAGAATAATTACAGTAGATTTATGGAGTAAAGGATCAGACTATCAAAAACAGCTAAATTTCGTTTCATTATTTGTTTTCCTCGTAATTTTTATTCCAACAACTTATAAAATGACTACTTCTTACTTTGACTTGTGTCTTGAAAAAAGTTCAAGTGGGACCACAGTTGTTGATTGTATTATAAGACCTATACCGGATTGGAAATAAAATAATGCAAACTACAAGAACTGATTGGGGAAGGCGTCAACCTCCTATTGGTGGATCAAGCTTTGAACTTCAAGCATGGTTTTTTATGAGAGTAAGTGGACTTGTATTAGTTTTTCTTGCAGTTTGGCACATGTTTATAATGCACGTTTTCAATGACACACTTAACTTAGATTATGAGTTTGTGGCTGCAAGGTGGGAAACTCCATATTGGAGAGCATTTGATTGGCTTCTTTTAGCACTGAGTTTATTGCATGGTACAAATGGTTTAAGAGTTGTAATTCATGACAATATTGCTGATAAAACAATAAAAAAGCTTGCTCATAGTGCATTGTATGGAACTTCTTTAATTTTCTTTATAATAGGAACTTATGCAATTGTTGCATTTGTAAGGCAAGTATGAAAGTAATCAAACATTCATTTGATGGAGTAATAGTCGGAGCAGGTGGTGCTGGTCTTAGGGCTGCTATTGAAGCAGCTCCACATATGAAACTTGCGGTAATAACAAAACTCTATCCAACAAGATCACATACTGGTGCTGCCCAAGGTGGCATGAGTGCTGCTCTCGCAAACGTAGAAGAAGATAATTGGAACTGGCACGCTTTTGACACAGTTAAAGGATCCGATTATCTTGCTGATCAACCTGCAGTTGATATTCTTTGTAAAGAAGCAATTGATGCTGTTATTGAATTAGAGCATTGGGGTCTTCCATTTAGCAGATTAGATAATGGGAAGATAGCACAAAGACGTTTTGGTGGACATACTGTCAAGGAAGGGACAGCTCCAGCATTTAGAGCATGCTATGCAGCTGACAGAACAGGGCATATGATTCTTCAGACCCTTTATCAGAAGTGTGTCTCAATGGGAGTTACTTTTTTTGATGAATTCCAAGTTTTAGATATCAAAATCGAAGATGGTATTTGTCAAGGCGTAGTAGCTTATGAACTTGCAACAGGAGATATACATATTTTTGAAACTAGGGCAGTTACTTTTGCAACTGGTGGTTTTGGGAAAATTTTTAAAGTTAGCTCTAATGCTCACTCTCTAACAGGGGATGGTCCAGGAATACTTTATCAAAAAGGTATACCTTTGGAAGATATGGAATTTTACCAATTCCATCCCACTGGTATTTATAGATTAGGGATACTGCTTTCAGAAGCTGCCAGAGGTGAGGGTGGAATTCTTAGAAACAAAGATGGCGAGAGATTTATGGAAAGATATGCCCCTTCAATTAAAGATCTAGCTCCTAGAGATATGGTTTCTAGAGCGATTGCTACTGAAATAAGTGCAGGCAATGGTGCAGGTCCAGATAGTGATTACGTATATTTAGATTTAACTCATCTTGGAGCTGAGACAATAAAGAAAAAACTTCCTGATATTACTGATTTTGTTAGAACTTACGTAAAAATAGAACCAATTGAAGAACCTATCCCAGTTCAACCTACCGCCCATTACGCAATGGGTGGAATTCCGACAGATGTAAATTCAAGAGTATTAAGTGATGAAAAAGGTACGGTACTCCCTGGGGTTTACGCAGCGGGGGAAGCTGCTTGTGTAAGTGTTCATGGAGCAAATAGGCTTGGAACAAATTCACTTTTAGACATAGTAGTTTTTGGTAAGAGGGCTGGCCAAAGTATGGTTGATTATGTAACACAGACAAAACCAAACCAACTCAGCGACAATGCTTCTAATGATCTAACAAAAAAGATTACAAATTTAGTAGAAAAAGAACACACCAATGAATTCTCTGTAGCAAAGATAAGAAAAGATTTGCAAGATTCTATGGAAGAAAATGCAAAAATCTTTAGGACAAAAGAAACTTTAGAGAAGCAGACTGAAATTTTAGAGGAATTAAGAGAAAGATACGAAAATGTTACAATTTACGACAAAGGTAAAGTTCACAATTCTGAACTTGTAGAAGCAATTGAGTTAGATTATCTTCTAGATATGTCCGAAGCAACAGTATCAAGTGCACTCGCTAGAAACGAATCTAGAGGTGCTCATTCAAGGCAAGACTTTCCAGATAGAGACGATACTAACTTTATGAAACATTCTTTTGCATTTAAAAATGAGAATTCAGCAAATCTTAAGTATAGAGATGTGGAATTGGGCAAATACGAGCCAATGGAGCGAAAATACTAATGGATGTTTCAATAAAAATTTTACGTTATGATCCTGAGTCTGATAGAAAAGGGCACTGGGAAAATTATATTGTTGATGCTGAACCCGAAGAGAGAATTCTTGATTTACTTCACAAAATAAAATGGTTTGAAGATGGTTCACTATCTTTTAGAAAATCTTGTGCACATGGAGTATGCGGGTCTGATGCAATGGTTATCAATGGAGAGAACATGTTGGCATGCCAAGTTTTAGTAAAAGAAGTCGGAAATTCATTAAAAATCGAACCTATTCGTGGACTTCCCGTGGTAAAAGATTTGATTGTAGACATGGAGCCATTTTTTGATAGTTACAAAAAGGTAATGCCTTATCTTATAAATGAAAAAGAACCTGGCGACAGAGAAAGGTTACAATCGCCCGAGGATAGGGATAGATTTGAAGACACAACAAAATGTATCTTATGTGCAGCATGTACAACTAGTTGTCCCGTTTTTTGGACTGCTGAATCGTATGTTGGACCAGCTGCAATTGTTAATGCTCATAGATTTGTATTTGATTCTAGAGATGAAGGTTCTAAGCAGAGACTTGAGATATTAAAAGATGTCAATGGTGCTTTTCGATGTAGAACTGCATTTAATTGTACATCAGCATGTCCAAGAGGAATTCAAGTTACAAAAGCAATTGAAGATATAAAAAGAGAAACACTTCTAAATAATTAATGTCTGATTTAAATAAAGATATTGACAAGGTATTAAAAAACTTAAAGTTAGCAAAAAAATCTTTAAGTAATGTTTATTTGAACCTAACAGACGAAAATGATGATGACTTCTTTATAAACTTAGATACCGGAGAAAAAGTTCAAAATCTCAAGCACGATAATTACGGTTTAATAATCAAAATGACAGTAGAGACATTTAACCAGTTAAAAAATAATGAAAAACATCCAGAAGATTTAATGTTTGAAGAAAAAATAAAAATTTCTGGTGACTTGAAGCTTCTACAAGAATAAGAAAAGACGGCTAAGCCGTCTTTTCAAATGATTAAAATTAATAATTAATTTAAACTATCTTTTAATCCTTTTGCAGCTTTAAAAGCTGGTGCATTTTTTGCAGCAATTTGGATTGTTTCTCCAGTTGCTGGATTTCTACCTTGTCTTGCAGCCCTGTATCTTGACTCAAACTGTCCAAAACCTGCGATGCTTACTTTATCGCCGTTCTTCATACCGTTTGTTATGCCATCAAAAACTGCTTCAACAGCTGCCTTTGCGTCTGATTGTGACAATCCTACTTCAGATGCCACTACGCTTGCCAATTGGTCTTTATTCATAGCTGTTTTGCCTTTCTTTAATATTTCTTACAATAATTATAGTTTTTTTAGAGGAAATTTCTTAAAAATACAATAAATATTGGGTTTTTTTATTAAAAGGCTGATTTTATTGATTTTTTATGTTATTGAGCTCTTCTACTTTGCTTTTTACTGAATCTGATGCTTCTATTAAAGCATTCTTTTCATTTTCTAAAAGATCGAACTCGACGATTTCAGTAACCCCATCCTTGCCAAGTTTTGCTGGTACTCCAAGATAAACATCATTAATACCATACTGCCCTTCTAACCAAGCACATACTGGAAAAATTTCATTTGAATTATTGATGATTGACCTCACCATGGTTGCTGCTGACGATGCTGGAGCAAAATAAGCACTTCCAGTTTTTAATAACCCAACAATCTCGGCACCACCATTTGATGTTTTTTCAACAAGATCATTAATATCTGAATCACTCAGAATATCAGTTAAGGGCTCACCTTTTACTGTGCACAAAGATGGAACAGGAACCATTGTCTCACCATGACTTCCTAAAGTTAGTGCATAGACATCAGATGTATCAACAGAAAGTTTTTCAGCAATGAAGTAGGCAAACCTTGAAGAATCTAACACTCCTGCTTGCCCAATTACTTTATTTTTTGGCAATCCAGAGACTTGTGAAGCAAGAGTTGTCATTTGATCTAAAGGATTAGTAACAACAATAATTGAAGGATTGTCCGAATATTTTAATATTTCTTGGGTTACGGTTTCCACAATTTTTGCATTTACTTCAAGTAAGTCCATACGTGACATTCCAGGTTTTCTAGGTAGACCAGCTGTTATTACAACAACATCACTTCCTGCTGTATCTTTATAATCATTTGTTCCAACAAGTTTGGTATTAAATTTTTCTACAAATCGTGACTGATTAATGTCAAGAGCTAATCCTTGTGGCAATCCCTCTACTATGTCAGTCATAACAACTTCTTTAACAATGTCGTACTCAGCAATTCTTAATGCCGTCATTGAGCCATACTTACCAGCACCTATCACAGTGACTTTTTCCATTGCTACCTCTTATCTTTCTTCGAAGGTTTCATATTATTAATTAACGCATCAGCAAAACCAGACGAAGACAATGTTTTAGCATTACTCCTACCTCTTGCAAGGTCATAAGTAACTTTACCTTCAAGAATTGTCTTCTCCATCGTTTCAACAATTAAATCTGCTGCCGTATTCCAGCCCATATATCTGAACATCATAACTCCAGATAAAATTAAAGAACCTGGATTTGTTTTATCTTGGCCTGCATATTTTGGAGCTGTACCATGTGTAGCTTCAAAAACTGCTTTTCCGTTCTCATAATTAATATTTCCACCTGGACTAATACCGATACCCCCAATTTGTGCAGCCAAAGCGTCAGAAGCATAATCACCATTCAAATTAGTTGTTGCAATAACATCAAACATTTGTGGTTTTATAAGTATTTGTTGAAGAAATGCATCCGCAATAACATCCTGAACCAAAATTTTATCACCCGGTTCACCTTTACATTCCTCCCAAGATACTGCAACATCTGAGAACTCAGATTTAACTAAATCATAACCCCATTTTCTAAATGCACCTTCGGTATATTTCATAATGTTACCTTTATGTACTATCGCAACATTCTTTTTGTTGTTCTCAACTGCATAATTTAAGGAAGCTCTTATGAGCCTTTCTGATGCAGTTTGGGATATAGGCTTGATACCAATTCCACTATCTGTTCTTATTTCCCATCCAAATTCTTCTTTTAAAAATTTATTGAGCTTTTCAACATCACCCGTTGAATTTTCTAATTCTTTTCCAGCGTATACATCTTCTGTATTTTCTCTAAACAAAGTGATATCAACGTCTTGAGGATTTTTTGTTGGAGTTTGTATTCCTTTGAAGTATTTAATTGGACGAAGGCAAACGTATAAATCTAATTCTTGTCTTATGGCTACATTGATCGATCTAATCCCTTCACCTACGGGAGTTGTTAAAGGACCCTTGATGCCAACACCAAACTCATTGAATGTTTCAAGTGTTTTATCAGGAAGCCATTCATTTGTATTATCAAAAGCTTTTTGACCGGCTAAAACTTCTATCCAATCAATCTTTCTATCGTTTTTGTATGCTTTTTCTACTGCTGCATCGAAAACTTTTTTTGATGCTGGCCATATATCAATTCCAATTCCATCACCCTCAATAAATGGAACTGTAGGGCTATCTGTATCGAAAGACTCTCTGGTAGCTTCAATAGCATTTATTAAATCTATTCTCTTAAGATTTTCAAGCATTTATTGCTTCTTTCATTGCTTCTCCAATTTCAGTTGGCGTTTTAACTACTGTTGCTCCAGCAGATGTTAACTCGTGAATTTTTACTTTTGCAGTCCCTTTATTTCCTGATACGATTGCTCCAGCATGACCCATTTTCTTACCGGGTGGAGCAGTTACTCCAGCTATGTAAGATACTACAGGTTTTGAAATATTTTTCTTTATATATTCTGCAGCTTCTTCTTCAGCAGTTCCCCCAATTTCACCAATCATTACAATTCCATTTGTATCATCATCTTTTTGAAATTTTTCGATCACATCTATAAATGACATTCCTGGAACAGGATCTCCACCTATGCCGATACAGGTTGACTGACCAATATTAAGTTTGGTAAGTTCATGAACAGCTTGATAAGTTAAAGTTCCTGATCTGGAAACCACTCCAATATTGCCAGGAAGTGTAATTTCATGTGGCATTATTCCTACATTTGCTTTTCCAGGAGATATTAAACCAGGGCAGTTTGGTCCAAGCAATAAGGAATCGGTTTCTTTTTTTAAAATATCATACATTTCTGCCTCATCTTTTGCTGGAATACCTTCGGTTATGCATACAATTAATTTACAACCTCCAAAAGCAGCTTCTAAGACTGCTTCTTTTGCAAAAGAAGGTGGTACAAAAGTTAATGCTACATCTGCATTTGTTTCTGACACAGCATCTTTAATCGTATCAAAAATTGGTATTCCTTCTACATTCTCTCCACCTTTTCCAGGCCTAGTTCCTGCTACTACATTTGTTCCGTAAGCTTTATTCCTAAGTGCATGAAATTGGCCCTCCCTTCCTGTGAGGCCCTGTACAACTACTCTAGAGTTCTCATCTATAAGGATGGACATTTAAGCTCCTCTTTCAACTGCTAATCTTGCCGCAGAATCCATTGATTCTTCGATAAAAATTTTCTCATTTGGATTATTTTTAAGAATTTCTAAACCTTCAGATGAATTTGTACCATCTAATCTGATTACAATTGGCCAGACAAGATCTTTCCCTTTTGTTGCTTCAACGATACCTTCAGCTACAAGATCACACCTTGTAATTCCTCCAAAAATATTGATTAATACTGACTTTACATTTTTATCAGCCTCAAGGACTTCTAAAGCTGCACTTACTGTTTCAGCTTTTGCACCACCACCAATATCTAAAAAGTTTGCAGCATTTCCACCATTTTCAGCAACAACATCGAGAGTCGACATAACTAAGCCAGCACCATTTCCAATTATTCCTACTGATCCATCAAGTTTTATGAAATTTAGACCTTTTTCTTTTGCATTTTTTTCTGATTCTGGAATTGGGATTTCTTTTTCAAAATCTTCAAAATATGAATGTTTATACTTTGCATTCATGTCTAGTGCTACTTTTGAATCAAGTGCCATAACGCCGGCATCGGTAATAGCTAATGGATTTACTTCAACAAGGTCACAATCTCCTTTGACAAACATTAAAAATAGATTTTGTATTATATCAGTAATACTGTTTGTATATTCTTGATTTAATTTTGCTTTACCAATAATTTCATGAATAATATCTTCAGTAAGCTCTTCAGATGCTCCAATGTGGTGCTTTATCAAATCATCAGGATTATCTTCAGCAACTTTTTCAATGTCCATTCCCCCTTTGGAGCTCAACATGATTAGATATTTTTTTTCTGATCTGTCTAAAGTAAATGAAATGTAATACTCTTCCAAAATTTTTGAAGCCTCTTCAAGTAGTAAAATTTCTACAATATGCCCCTTAATATCCATCCCCATTATTTCATCTGAATATTTAATAAGCTCTTCATGATTGTTAGCTATCTTTATGCCACCAGCTTTTCCTCGTCCTCCAACTTGAACTTGTGCCTTTACAACTATTGGATAACTTAGTTCTACTGATTCTTGAATGTCTATTAGATTTTTTACTAGCTTTGAATTTGGATGTTTGATATCAAATTCTTTATATAACAATTTGCCTTGATATTCAAATAAGTCCATTACTCCCCCACGAAATTATATGATAACACTTCCAATATTAAAGATATCACTCAAATTCTATTGGTGCCCATTCAATATCTAAATGTTTAATGCCGTGTTCATCACCAAAATTTACAGTAATCTCATTTCCATTTACTTCTTCCACGATTCCAGTTCCGTATTTTTTATGTATTACTTTTTTTCCAATGCTTTCAACAGTCTCGTTTATATCTTCATGGGATTCTTTATTAACATTTAATTGTTTATAAAAGGGTTTTGCTTCATCTAAGAATCTGCTTGGTAAGTAGTAATTCGTTCCACCCCACATTGTTCTTGTATTTGAATATGTTAAATATAGTTTTTGCTCAGCTCTTGTCATTCCAACATAGCAAAGTCTTCTTTCTTCTTGTATCTCAAAATCGGTTTCAGATCTTTGACTTGGAAATATATTTTCTTCCATCCCTGTCATGAACACTGCAGGAAATTCTAACCCTTTTGCATTGTGGAGCGTCATCAGTAAAATTTTATCTTCTTGGTTAACATCATCAGATTCAGTAAACAAAGCAATCGATTCTAAATAGTCTCTCAAAACGGTAAATGGATCCTCGATATCTTCTTCATAAAGATTTTCAAATTCAAATGCAGAAGTTAATAGTTCATCTAAGTTTTCAAGTCTCATTTGTGAATCCAGCGTACCCTCTTTTATTAATTCGTCTTTATATCCAGTAAGCTCAAGCGTCTTTGTTATTGTTTTTGAAGGGCCTTGCAAAGCAAAAGATTTTAGTTCATTAATAATATCAGTAAAGTTTGTGATTTGTTTTTTTACCCTTTCAGATAAATTAGAAATTTGGTCTAAATTTTCAATCGATTTTGAAATTGATAAATTGTTCTCATTTGCAAAATCTCTTAATTTTTGAAGTGTAGATTCTCCAATCCCTCTTTTAGGAACATTTAAAACTCTTTCAAATGAAACTGTGTCATCCGGGTTGATTAGATAATTTAAGTAAGATAAAATATCTTTAATTTCTTTCCTGTCATAAAACCTTACGTTACCTACAACTTTGTAATTTAAACTTAGTTTCCTTAACTCTTCTTCGAATAATCTAGATTGATTATTTGTCCTATAAAAAATTGCAATCTCATTAAATTCATCATTATCTAATTTCTTTTTTATCTCTTCAGCTATCCATCTTGATTCATCTCTTTCAGAATTGAATTCAAGCATATTCACATCTAATCCTTCTTCATTTTCAGTCCATAATTTTTTATCTTTTTTTCGTGGGTTGTTTGATATAACTGAGTTTGCAATATCTAAAATTTTTTGTGACGATCGGTAATTTTTTTCTAATGATATAACTTTCGCATTTTTAAAATCTTTTTCAAATTCTTCAATATTTCTAATATCAGCACCTCTAAATGCATAAATACTCTGATCAGAATCACCCACAACACAAATATTTTTATGTTTTGATGACAATAGTTCTATTAAACGATACTGGACCATGTTTGTATCTTGATATTCATCTATCATGATGAATTGAAATTTTGTAGACCAATAATCTAATGATTTATCACTTGTTTCAAGTAGTTCAACTGCTTTCAGGAGGAGATCGTCAAAATCCATCGAATTCGCAAGCATTAATTTTTTTTGATAAGCAGAATAAACTTCTGCAACTTTTACATCAAAAAATGACTGCGCAAATTCAACAGCTTCTCCTGGTAGGATTCTTTGATTTTTTAAAGCTGAAATATTTGCTTGTATTCTCTTTGGTGCATATTGTTTTGTGTCTATATCTGAATCTTTCATACAGTTTCTAATTAATTTTGTTGAATCACTTTGGTCATATATTGTGAAGTTATTATTAAAACCAATAAGGTGCCCGTGTATTCTTAACATTTTGACGCATAGGCTATGAAATGTAGAAATCCATTTTGGAGAAAGTTCAAGATTTAACAAATGACTTATTCTGTCTTTCATTTCATTTGCGGCTTTATTTGTAAAAGTAATTGCTAATACATTTTCAAAATTGATCCCATATGTTTTTATTAAATGAGCATATCTATATGTTAAAACCCTTGTCTTGCCCGATCCTGCACCAGCTATTATTAATAAGGGTCCATAGATATTTTCAATTGCTTCTTTTTGTTCATCATTAAGTAAGGTCAACCATTCTTCGGGTATTGGTTTTAATTCATTCATAAAAGAAGAAACTAAATTCCTAAAGCTGAGTTAATTTCATCCATTGTTTTTTTTGCAGAATCTTTAACTTCCTCAAGATTATTTTTAATTAATGATGCTATGTCACCATTACTCATTGAGTTATATTTTTCTCTAATTGGTTCCAAGTAGCTTACAACGCTTTCGCCAACTTCAATTTTAAATTCTCCATACTTTAGATTTTCAAATTTATTCTCTACTTCATCATGGGATAAATCATTAAGAGAAGAGTAAATGTCAATTAAATTACTGATGCCTTTTTTACTATCAGCATCAAATTTAATTACATCATCAGAATCAGTAACTGATGATTTAAATTTTTTAATAATTTCATCTTTAGAATCATCAAAATATATCGTTCCATTTAAGTCATCATTACTTTTAGACATTTTATTTTCAGGATGGCGCAAGGACATTAATCTTGCTCCTACTTTTCCTGTTTTTCTTTCTGGCAACGGAAATATTTCTCCATACGTATTATTAAATCTCTCAACTATGTTTCTTGTAAGCTCAAGATGTTGAGTTTGGTCATCTCCTACAGGAACTTCGTTAGCTTTATGGATTAAAATATCGGCTGCCATCAAAATTGGATAAGTTAGGATTCCAGCATGGTTTCCTAATTGATCTGCTTTTTCTTTAAATTGAGTCATCCTTTGTAACTCCCCAATTTGGCAAAAATTTGATAATATCCAAGAGAGTTGCACATGTTCTGAAACATTACTTTGAATATAAATATTCGAATTTTTTAAATTAATTCCAGAAGCAACAAGAACTTTTATAGTTTCAAATATATTTTCTTCCATTGTTTCAGGATCTGGATGTGTAGTCAACGAATGAAGATCTACAACACAAAAATAATTTTTATTTTCTTCATTAGACAACTCAACCCAATTGTTGATCGCACCTAGTAAATTACCAAGATGAACTTTTCCAGTTGGTTGAATTCCTGAAAAAACTGTTTTCATATGTGCTATTCTAATAAACTAAATCAAAATGGAGTAATTTTATAAAATCCTATTCACCAATGTCTCCATATGCAGGATTAAGAAATATTCTTCTTATTGGATCTCTTTTTGGTTTTCATGGCTTATTGAATAGAAGCTTATTAATAGACAATGTGAATGAAATATTTATTGTTACAGCAAGAATAACGATTGTTGCTTTCTTGTTAGGGATTTATTGTGCAAAAGACTTTATAAAAGAAATCAATATATCTTTTTTTCTTAAAGGAAGTTTGACTGGAATTCTTGCAATTTTTATTCCCGGATGGACATTTATTTACGCTTTAAAACACATTTCTTCTGGATTACAAAGTATTTTTATATCTACAATTCCTTTATTCACTGTTTTTTGGGTATTTTTATTTTTTAAGGAAGAAAAAATAACAAAATTAAAAATAATATCTGTCTTTGTTGGATTATTAGGATTAGTCTTGCTTTTTCTTTCAGGATCAACAGGACTATCTAATGAAGGTAATCTACTTACTGGCGGGATATTAGCATTAATTGGTGTCCAAGGATTAGCACTTAGCAACATAACCAATAAAAAACATTCTCAATATATACCAGCCAAAACTTATTTATTCACACAGTGGCTCGTTGGAGGATTCATATCCATAATTTTATTTTTTATTCTAGGTGGAGAATTTGAAGTACTAGATTCCTTCGAACTATTTCGACTTATTGGCTTAGTTTTTATCGACATTTTTAACTACTCGTTGTTTTTTTATACAATAAAAAGATTGTCAGCAACATTTACTACTTTAGTTGACTATGTAGTGCCAACTGTTGGAATAGCGGTGGGGTATCTGTTTTTAGATGAAATTGTAAATAATATTTTTTATGTAACTCTCATGCTTATTTTTATTTCACTTTACCTAGCAGTAAAAGATGAGACTGAAAGTCTAACCTAAATTTAAATTCAATAAATTTCTTGTCATATGCGCTGTTGCGCCCCAAAGAATCTGATCATCAAACTTAAAAATCCAATCATTGTCATAGTTACCCCTAAATTCCCAATTATTCAAATTATCTAAATCTGATATATCTAATAAGTAAAAATCTTGAACTTCATCTTTGTTAATTTTTGTAGGTTTATCAAAACTTTCACAAACAATTGGGAAAACTTTAAATTTATATTCAACAGTATCTACAGGATCTAGTACTCCAAAAGGACGAATTGTTGATGGATTTAAGAAGAGTTCCTCTTGAACCTCTCTTAAGGCGGTGGTAACTATGTCACTATCAGATTCTTCTTTTTTTCCGCCTGGGAAAGCAATATCTCCTTTGTGAGTTGGTAAATTGTCAGATCTTTTTATATACAAAATTTCTTTTTTACTGTTTATGAGGATTGCAACTGATGCGTAATCTTCATCATAAATTGGGAAAGGTTTTTCTAAATGTTTAAAATTCAAATTTAACTATCTGATTTTTCTGCAACAAAATCAATTTCAATTCCTATCGGATTTAACACTTCCCATGCATTAAATTTTGTAGGAGCATCAAAACCGAACCATGTTGTATCTACTTCTGTGATTCCTGAAATGTAAATCTGATCATCTTGCATGTATGCAGTTATAGAAAAAGGAATGCTGACTTCAATATTTCTTATTGTTAAAATTCCAACTACTGTTTCATCAATTTTTGAGTCAAAATTGTTATTTGGAAGAACTATTTCATCAATCTTATATATTGCACTTGGAAATAACTTAGATTCGAGCCAATTATTCTTTATAGCACCATCTCTAATAGAGCTTCCACTTTTTAATGTTGAAAGATCGACAGAAATTAGTAAATTCTTAATATACAAACAAGAATCAGCCTGTTCACATTCATTTAGAGAAAGTTCAAAACCACCGTTTATCTGATTTGTTGAACCCTTAACTATCTCGAAATTAGTATTTAAGAAGTCTTTTGGAGCAAGATAGCTTGCTGTACTTTTTTCCTTATTAATTACAAAAAGATTATCTTGAAATTTATCCATTTGTTCTATTTCAATGGTTGTAGTTGTTTCACCAACTATTGCTGTTTCATCTTCTTCTGAAATTTGTGTTGTGCTTGTTTCAATATTTTCTGATTCAAAATCAGTTAAAGTAGCTTCCTGTTGTGAGCAAGATGCGAAAAGTAAAATTACAATTGCAAGCTTTGAATATTGTTTCATGCATTATATTTTAACTTCTTATAAATGTTAGATTAAATTATGCAGTTGGGAGTTAGAAAGTATTTTCAGGCAATTATTGGCATTACATTAATTGGTGTTGGTGTAGCTTTTAACTATCTAGCAAATTTAGGTTTAGGTCCTTGGGGGGTATTCCACGATGGCATTTCAAAAACTATTGGAATAACATATGGGCAAGCAGGAATATTAACATCTTTATTAACTCTTTTATTATGGATTCCTTTAAAACAGAAGCCTGGAATAGCAACGATATTTGATGCTTTTTGGATAGGACTTACAGCAGATTACATTATTAATTTAATGAGTTTTGCTAACTCACTATTTTTTCAATATTTGAGCCTATCAATCGGGATAACACTTATCGGACTAGGTACAGCCATATATGTTGGTGGTGATCTTGGCGCTGGGCCAAGAGATGGAGTTATGGTTGGACTCGAAGAAAAAGGGTTAAAAATTGGAACAGCTAGAACGTTGATTGAAGCTGTAGCGTTTACCTGTGGATTTTTTCTTGGAGGTAAGATTGGTATAGCTTCTGTAATTATTGTTTTCTCAGTAGGAAGAGTTGTACAATTTTTTATTCCTTATTTTGATTTAAGAAAAAAGTAATAAATACTCATTTCTATTATTCAAGATTATAAAATACCAATATGGCACCTATAAATTTTCGAACAAAATTAAAAACTTTTATCTTGTTTCCAACATTTTTAATTTTATTTGGAATATTAATTTTATTTATTATAGCTACAGTAGCTATCCCAAATGGCAAGCAACTTGCAACAAAATTATATAAATTGTTTGGCTGGATGGGATTAAAAATGGTTGGAATTAATTTAACGGTATCTGGCCTAGAAAAAATAGAAAAAAATAAAAGTTATGTTGTTGTAGGAAATCATCCTTCTACCCTAGACATATTCACACATATCTATGGATTGCCAATATCAATTAGATTTTTAACAAAATCTGAACTCTTTAGAATTCCAATTTTTAGTAGAGTGCTAAAAATTCTTGGTTTACCCAGAATAGATCGTGATAGTACTTCATTAGATCTAAATAAAATAAATGATTCAATTCAATCTGTGATTAATGACGGTAACTCGATAATGGTATTCCCAGAGGGAAAAAGAAGTAATCAAAAAAAGTTATTACCTTTTAAAAAGGGGGCTGCACATATTGCTAAAGATTTCAACCTTCCAATTCTTCCTATAGTAAGTCACAATGCTCATAATTTAATGATTAAAGGTAAAGTTTGGTTTATACCAGGAGATATTCATTTAGATGTTTTAGATCCAGTAGAATCTAACGATGATTTAGATATTGATAAAGTAACAGAATTATTGTTTGAAAGAATTGACCAAGCTTTAGCTGTTGATAAATGAATTTATAAAGGTGTGGTAGCTTGCACTTAACTTCTTATTTGAATCAAAATCATCAACCTTATTTTCCTCATTAAAAAGATAAAATTCATCAAAAACATCAAGTCCATAGTTTTTAAGCTGTTCTTTGAGTAAGATAAATGAACTTTTTGCATTATTTCCTTTTCCATCAACTGATGAAACAACTGCAACTGTTTTATTTTTAAATAATTCGTTATATGAATATTTATCAAAACTTAATGAGAGCCAATCTAATATGTTTTTTAAATGTGAAACATAACCACCATTGAATACCGGACTAAAAAGTATGATTTTGGAACTATCAATTAAATCGTTTCTTACATCGATTACATAATCAGGTTGTTTATCATTGTAATCTTTTAAAAAGGGAACACCTTCATAGAAATTATCGTAGAGTGAACAATCAATTTTTAATTCATTAACTAAAAAGTCATCAGTAATTTTTGCTATTTTATTATTTTTTGACTCAACGCGTGTTCCAGCGGACAATAATAATATTTTTGACATAGATTAATTATGTTATAAGATACTTTTTATATGGAAACTAATGTTGAAAAATTTGCCAATTTAGATATAAGAGTTGGCGAAATTTTATCAGCGGAAGTTTTTGAAGAAGCCAAAAAACCTGCTTATATTTTAAAAATTGACTTTGGTAAACATATTGGAATAAAAAAAACAAGTGCTCAGATTACTAATTATGACACCAGTGAATTAATCGGTTTCAAATGTATAGGAATAGTAAATTTAGGCGACAAGCAAATTGGTCCAATTATTAGTCAATGTTTAATACTTGGTTCTACAGATTCTAATGGCGATGTATTGTTGCTAAAACCAAGTGAAGGTTCAATGATAGGTGACAAAGTATCTTAGGAAATTATTGAGTTAAACTTCTCAATATTAAAATTACCAACCCGTTTGTATATTTTTTCACCAGTTGAATCCACTAATACATATGTTGGGGTGTACTTTAAATTATATTTTTGTGTAATTTCTAGATAATCTTTCTTAGAAGCATTCACTGAGACAATTGGTATCTCGGGATTTAATTTTTTGAATTCATTAACTATGAATTTTGACGCAGTACAACCTAGTCAGTAATCGGAATAGAATTCTATTATTGTGTAATCAGAATTTGCAAAATTGTGATCATCTAAGACAAGGCTTCTTTTTGAATTAAAAATATACAATGCAAAAAAAGTTCCTAAAACAAAGAAACTTAATATATAGAGTACGATTGATGGTTCAAAAGCAATAAAAAATATAGCTAGTCCAAATATCCATCCCAGTGGTAAATAAATTAGGCTGTATCTATTTATGAACTTTAAAAGTATTTTTTTCATGTAATAACAATCTTTTCACAAATTATACTTTAACTATGGATCTGATTAGCAAACTAAAAAAAAATGGTAACAGAATAACTGAATCAAGAAGCACAATTTGCAATATATTAGAGGAATCAGGACACGAACACTTCACTGCAGAGGAGTTATATAATTTAGCTTTAAAAAAGGTAAAAGATATAGATTTAGCAACTGTTTACAGAACACTGGACATACTTGAGTCATTAGATATTATTGAACACTCTCATCAGCAACATGGTTCCGGGATTTATTATCTAAAAAAATATGAAAAAAATACTCACATTGTTTGCAAAATTTGTAATGCCATTGAAGATATTTCAGTGAAAGTTATGGAATCTGTTGAAAAAATTATTGAAAAAAACTCAATGTATAAATTGACCGACAATCATTTTGTCTACACAGGTATATGCAAGAATTGTAAATAATTATTTTTATTGCAAACCTTTTGCATTAAAATAATATCATGTATCCCACAAGTCATGAACACCACCTATCTCTACACAAAAATTCCCAATTAAATGATGTAAAACCTCAACATAAAGTTCTAGGATGTTTTCTTATTGTCTTATCAGTTGCATTTTCAAATGTTCAAAATATCTTTCAGATTGTATCTCACATCGTGATTGTTATGTATATTTTATACCTTTCAAAAATTCCTTTAAAAACATATTTAAAGAGACTGACTCTTGATATTCCTTTCATTTTGTTTGCATTATTTTTACCTTTTTTAAGTAGTGAGAACAATGACAAAGTTTTTGAAGTTTTTTCTTTAAACATTTACCAGACTGGATTAAATGATATGTTAACCATATTATTTAAAGCAACTCTTGGTCTAACTATTGGAATAGTCCTTACTGCTGTAACTTCAAGTATGGAAATTATTTATGGCCTTCAGAAGTTGAAAGTTCCAAATATTTTAATTGCAATAATGTCATTTACAATTAGATATATTGACGTCTTTATAGATGAGTTTAAAAGAGTAAGAATTTCAATGAAGTCGAGAGGATACTTAGAAAAAGGTTTGAAATCCCTAATCCCTATTGCTTTTGCATCTGGAGCTATGCTAATCCGTGGTTATGAAAGAGGTGAAAGAGTCTATTTGTCAATGATCTCAAGAGGTTTTCAAGGAACAATAGAGTTTAAATCTCGAAGTTATAAAATATCATATAAATTTAGTTTATGTGTTGTATCTTCTTTAGTGATACTTGGTATAGATAAATTATTATGAAAAATTATTTATCTGTAAAAAATTTAAGCTATTCATATCCTGATGGACACTTGGCTCTAAAAAAAATAAGCTTTGATTTGGCAGAAAAAGAATCATTAGCAATATTAGGTCCAAATGGTGCTGGAAAAACTACGTTAATTCTACATCTGAACGGAATACTTGGAACTTTAAATTCGGAAATAAGTGTAGATCAACTCGACTACATTGAAGATAACATTGGCAAGATTAGAAAAACAGTCGGAATTGTTTTTCAAGATCCAGATGACCAATTATTTATGCCAACAGTAATTGAAGATGTTATGTTTGGACCTAAAAATTTTGGATTTACCGATGAAGAATCAGAAAGATTAGCACTTGATGCACTTGATAAAGTTAATATGAGTGACTATTTAGATCGACCTCCTCATCATTTAAGTTATGGACAAAAGAGAAAAGTTGCAATTGCAAGTGTTTTAGCATCAAAACCAAAACTTCTGGTGTTAGATGAACCTGGTTCAAATCTGGATCCATCTTCTCGTAGGGAATTAATTGATATTCTTAATAATTTAGACGTATCTAAAATTCTCGTGACTCATGACCTTCCAATGGCATTAGAAATTTGCAAAAGAAGTATCGTTTTAAATGAAGGTGAAGTTACTCGAGATGATCAAACGCTCAATATTTTAAATGATGAAAATTTTATGAAGGAAAATCGCTTAGAGCTTCCCTTTGGTTTTGCATTTCATCATTTTGGTGAAGAGTAAGAATTATCTTTTACAAAAGAAACAATTTTCTTTCTTGCATCATAAGCTTCTTGGATTGGAAAAAATTGCCAAGCATGCCAAAGATCATCCCAGATTTGTAATTCGTGCTCGATTTTTTTATTTTTGAGTTTGTTTGAAAACTCAATTGCGTCATTATACAAAAGCTCACTTGAACAAACCTGAATTAGTGTGTGTGGAAAATTATCAATATCAGCAAAAACTGGAGAAAGAATTGGATTATTTGGTTCATAATCGCCTGAATAATGCTCACCAACCCAATGAACTCCATCAATAGCAAGTAGTATATCTTTATTTCTTAAATATTTTCTATCTCTTTTCTTGTCAGATAGGTCTAGCCATGGAGACATGAGGACTAATTTATCTGGAGAAATTGTAAATGTATTATCAACTAAAATACCCGTTGCAAGCCCCCCTCCAGCAGACTCACCCATCCATATTGACTGTTTGTTTCCCTCTATTCCAGTAATAAAATTTACTACTTTTTTTGCATCATCATGAGCTGCAGGAAAATTGAACTCTGGTGTCAATTTATACTCAAAAAAATAAAAAGGCATCTCCAAATCATTTGTAAATTGGGAAACGATGTTTTTATGAGAGGTTACACTGCCCGTATAGTAACCTCCTCCATGAAAATAAATACCGTAAACGTCATCTTTGGCATTTTTTGGAGTAAATTTATAAATTTCTAATTCCGAATTTTCAATTTTTTCAAAATCAACATTTTGATTATATTCAATTAGCCTTGAGCCCGAGTAATCATAGCCAACTCTTGATGTTCTGGCAAAATCTATTCGATCTTGAAAAGTAAATTGACTCTTTGGTTTATTTAGTAATATCCTGTCCCTGAATTTTCTTAATGGAAGAACTGTTTTATATAATTTTGTTCTAAATTGAACAGGTAGCCTTGGAATGTAATCAAGGGTAAATATTTCAAGAATTTTAATTAATAAATTAATCACATATTAAGTATACAATTTTTCAAGAATGAATAAATACCTATAATGGTTTCTATGAAAAAAGTAAAAGGTTCGATTGCCATTCTCGGCTCAGGTGAGACTAGCCCAAATCTAGTTTCAGTACACAGAAAGTTACTTAATAGATTAAGTGAAGACGTGTCTGCTTCATTAATTGATACCCCTTTTGGATTTCAAGAAAATGCTGATCAGCTTGTTGAAAAATTAATTGAATTTTATGATGTAAGTTTAAATACAGATATCAAACTTGCTAGTTATAGAACTAAAAAAGATTTTAAATCTGTTGAGTATTTTGAATTTACAAAAATAATCCAGGGTTCAAATTTTATTTTTTCAGGACCGGGAAGTCCAAGTTATGCCTCAAAAAATTGGATAGACACAGATGTACCAGAAATTTTTAAAGAAAAGCTTATAAATGGAAGTAGCCTTGTATTTGCAAGTGCAGCTGCATCAACTCTTGGAATAAGAACTATTCCAGTTTATGAAATTTACAAGGTAGGAATTGATCCTTATTGGGAAAATGGAATAAATTTACTTGAGGTCTTTGATATAGATTGTGTTGTAGTTCCTCACTTTAACAATAAAGAAGGGGGCAATCATGATACTAGTATTAGTTACCTTGGACAAAATAGGATGAAAATATTACAGGAAATTAATCCAACGAATATTTTAGGAATTGATGAACATACTGCGTTAATAATTAACGGAGAAGAAGACTTTTTCGAAGTAGAAGGTTTAGGGGAAGTAACTGTCATTAACAAAAATGTAACAAAGAAATTCAAAATTGGAGATAAGTACAATTTAGATGAGCTTAAAGAGCTCTTAAAAAATGATGCCTCCCTTGAAAAAGTAAAAAACGAACCTGACTTGTCGTTAAATGAAGATGCTGAAGATGCTTTGAAAAAAGAAATTGCTGATTTACGAATAGAGATTGATAAAAATAAGAAAAATTCTGAAAATGTGAATAAATTAATAGATAAATTAATAGAGTATAGATTAACACTTCGGTCCTTACAAAAATATGAAGAATCTGATGAAGTTAGAGATATATTGACGGATTCAAATATTGAAATTGAAGATAATAAAGAATCTTCAAGTTGGAAATTTAAAGATTAATTGATCCGTATTTTCCTAATATTTTAAATTCTTTTGCAACTTGACCTAAATTATCTTTTAGAAGCTGATCGATTTTTGTATCAGAGTTTTGATAATCGACATAGAACTTATATTCCCATGGGGATCCAAGAATTGGTCTTGATTCTAACTTAGTCAAATTCAATTTAAGTACATCAAAGACCGTAAGAGCTTTTAACAAAGAACCTGGCTCGTCTTGTGCTACCAGAATTGCTGAACGAAGGTTTTTATCTTCTTTAATCGGTGGTGGCGTCTTTCCAGTTAGAAAAAATCTTGTGTAATTTTCTTCATGATTTGAAATATTTTTTTCAATTATTGTAAATCTTTCATCATTATCAAAATGCTCTCCTGCAATCGCTCCAATCTCTTCTGATTTAGTGTTAAGTAGACTTAAAACACCTCCTGCAGTATCAAATACTGGTTGTAATTCTACGTCTAGTTTATTTAAATATTTACTACATTGTTGTAAGGCTTGTGGGTGAGAAATTATCTTTTTCAGATTTTGTTTTTGTGTCCCTGCTAATCCTATTAGAGCATGATTAATTTTCTTTTTAACTTCTAAAAATATTTCAAGTTCGTATTCAATTAAACTTTCATAAGCCTCGATTACAGTTCCAACTAGAGAGTTTTCAATTGGCAAAAGTCCAAAACCATCATTGGAAGCATTTATAGAGACATCTTGAAAAGTTTTACAAGAAATTAATTCTGAATCTGGGAACATTTCAAGTAAAACCGATTCCGAATAAGAACCTTCTGAACCTTGATAATATATTTTTTTATTTTTCATTTAAATAATCTATACCCATCTTATATCCATTAACCCCATGACCTATAAATGATTTCTCGCAAATGTCATTAATTAAATTAGTTTTTCTAAACGATTCACGTTCTTTTATGTCACTTATGTGAACTTCAATGATAGGAACTGAAAGAAGTAACAAAGAATCTCTCAATGAAACACTTGTATGGGTGTAGGCACCAGGATTTATGATAACTCCGTCAATTTTCTCATTAATTATTTTTTGTATGTAATCACAGATTTCGCCCTCATGATTTGATTGAAAAAAAACCAGATCATTAGTTTTTTTTGCGTGTTCTTCAAGTTCACTCACTAACTCTTGATAAGTTGTAGTGCCATATTTTGATATTTCTCTCTTACCTAAAAAGTTCAAATTTGCACCATTAATGATGACTATTTTACGCATTGATTAAAACCTCTAATAAGTCATTAATCGAAAAGTCAATTAACACTGGCTCTTGAATATTTTTAATAAGAACAAATTTAACAACATCACTTGTCACTTTTTTATCGTTTGAAATTATCTCTTTTAACTCTGATTGATTGTTATTGAAACTGTATTCCGTTTTCATTGACTGTTTGTTTAAAAATGACTTAAATTCATCTCTGATTGAACTATTAAGATTAAATTTACTCTCCGATATTTCAAACCCTTTTAACATTCCAATTGCAACGGCTTGTCCGTGAGAAATAGAATAATTTGAGTCTTTTTCGATCAGATGGCCGATTGTATGGCCTAAATTTAAAAACATTCTTTCATTACTTTCATGTAAGTCATTTTTTAAAATGTTGTACTTTACTTGAATACTTTTTTTAATTATTTCTTCTAGATTGTTGAGTTTATCTTGGTATATCATTTCAATAATTTCTTTGTCACCTAAAAAGCCTGCCTTCAATGATTCAATAATTCCATTATTCATTTCAATTTCTGATAAAGAATCTAAAAACTCTGTACAAATAAATATTTTTTCTGGAATGAAGAATGTACCAATTTGGTTTTTGCCAAATTCATTATTGAACCCTGTTTTTCCTCCATGTGCTGCATCAACCATACCAAGGAATGTTGAAGGAACCAAGGCTAAATTTGCTCCTCTTTTAAAGGTGCTCGTAGCAAAACCTACTAGGTCACTCAACACGCCTCCACCTATCCCAATTATTTTTGAACTTCTATCAAGCGACTCTGAAAACATTATTTTCCAAATTTTTTGAATTGTATTTAAATCTTTAGTGGATTCATTAATTTCTAATTCAAAAATCTTAAATTTTGGATCTAGATTAATAATTGAAGACAACTTTGAATCAATAAATATTACATGCTTTTCCTGATTGATAAAATTTTTTAGTTGACTATCAAGATCATCAAATTTATTTGAATAATGTATTTCAGATAACTTCATTTTTTAACCAACTATTTTTAATTATGATTTCAGCAATATTTTTAATTTTTTTATCTGAAATTTCTAAAATATGATTTGATTGATTGTATAAATCTTCTCTTGATTGAAATAGTTTATAAATTTTTTCTTTTCCTTCTTTTACTAAAGGTCTTTCAGTATTTTGGATCTGATTCCATAAATTTTCAAAAGTATCTTTCAGATAAAAAGTAAATCCGTTATTTTTAAGCTCATCAAATATATTTTTTATTTCTAAAGATCCTCCTCCAAGAGCAACTACAGAATCATTTTTGGGTAACATTTGGAATGTTTCTAATTCGATTTGCCGAAAATATTTTTCGCCTTTTGATTCGAATATTTTACTTATATTTCCATGTTTCTTTTCTATATTTTCATCTAGATCAAAAGTATTACTTTGAATATTTTGTCTTATTTTTTTCAATACAGATGTTTTTCCGCAACCCATAAATCCAACGAGGTAAATATTATTATGTTTCATATTTCATGTTCCAGGTTTTATTATCTAGATCAAACTCATCTAAATGTAGCTTTGAAATGTTTTCAAAGTTTTTTGTTATTTCTTTTTTGCTATCTCCCCCAGTTTTTATTAGTAAATTTTTAAGAATTTCTAATGCCATTGCGCTCTCAAATATGGGCACAGCTCTAGGGACGGCACAGGTATCAGATCGTTCATATACTGTCTCTGTTTCATTTTTAGTGGATAAATTAATACTTTTGATAGGAGTCAAAGTTGTGCTGATCGGTTTTAAGTAAGCTTTTACAACTATATCCTCCCCATTTGTCATCCCTCCTTCAAAACCTCCTAAATTATTTGATTCTTTTTTTATGTTTTCCTGGTCAAGGAAATACTGGTCTTGAACCTCAGTTCCATAATTTTTAGATACTTCTATCCCATTACCAATTTCTACTGCTTTTACACTTTGTATAGACATAAAAATTCGCGCCATATTTGCATCTAATTTTCTATCCCAATGAACGAAACTACCCAGTGTTGGAGGTACGCCTGTTGCAATTGTGGTAATAGAACCTCCGAGAGTATCCTTCTTTTTTCTTGCAAGTTTTATTTCATTTTCCATTTCTTTGGAAATTTTGTCATCTGGACACGACACTGAAGATTCTGTAACTTTATTTTGCAGATTTTTAATGCCCTCTGTTCCTTTATATAAATACTCCAGTGATCCAATTCCTGAAACATATCCACAAATATGTATGTCAAAATTTTCAAGTATTTGTGCAGCTATTGCTCCAATTGCACATCTCATTGCAGTTTCCCTAGCACTTGATCTTTCAAGAATTAGGCGAATATCCTTTGCATCATACTTTGCAGTTCCAACTAAGTCAGCATGACCAGGTCTAGGAACTACATATGGATCAATATCTTTATCTTTCCAATTTTTCCAATCGTTGTTCTTTATTTTTAATGTAATTGGTCCACCAGTTGTGAGATTATTAATTATCCCCGAAGAAATCTCTACCTGATCGGATTCAATATTCATTCTTCCACCAGACCCCAAACTTTTTTGTCTGCGTTGAAGGAAACTGTCTATGTATTCTTTTGTAACAAGAAAACCTGAAGGTAATCCCTCAATTATCCCCGTTAGCTCTGGCCCATGACTCTCGCCTGAAGTTAAAAATCTAATCATTTTTGTTCACCAATAATTTGTATAACTCATCATATATATCTAATACTTGTAAATTAAGGTTTGTCCATATGTTAAATGATAAGATTGCCTGACATATGAGCATTCCAATACCATTGTATGAATTCACAGAATCAACTAATGGTTTAAAAAAATTACCATTATTTCCATATCCTATATTCAAAAATAAGTCTAGGTTAGTAAATTTGTTTACATCTAAGTCCAGAGAAAGGTTATTCAAATGTGACATACCAATAGGAGTTGTATTGATAAGAAAATTTATCTCCGATCCGATATCTTCTGCCTCATTATAAGAGATAGTATCCTCAGTCACATTTCTGCTAGCAATATTTGTACTCGATGAATTACTTGATAATGCATACCTAATTGCTTTTGAGCTTCCACCACTACCTAAAATAAGTATATTTTTATCTTTCCAATCATAATCTATTTTTTTTAAGAAAAATAAGAAGCCTTCATAGTCAGTGTTATAGTATTCAATACTTTCACCACTAGATTTAACAGTATTAATTGCTCCTATTGATTGTGCATGTTCATCTACGATTGGATTTATATTTAATCCTAAAATATTTTCTTTATGTGGGATTGTGACATTGTATCCATCTAGTCTCTTATTAAGATCGTGAATATTTTTCTCATCTATGTTCTCAATTTTTAATAATTCATAATTACCTTCAAGCTGAGTAATATCAAATAAAGATTTGTGAATAAAGGGAGAGTATGTCTTTTCAAGGGGCCAACCCAAAACACCAAAATTATTCATTGATCTCAGCTCCTAATTCTTTTAAATCCTGAAAAAAAGAAGGATATGAATCTTTAATGCATTCTCTATTATCAGGGATTATTTTTTTTCCAAGAGCAATATTGGCAATTATTGCTGTCATTGCAATTCTGTGATCATCAAAAGTTTTAATAAAACCACCTTGGAGATCTTGAATGCCTGTAATCTCAAATCCATCATCATAAACTTCAATTTTCCCACCTAATTCAAGAATAAAATTTTTCATAACATCTAACCTGTCTGATTCTTTTACTTTCAGTTCTTCTGCTCCAACAAGTTTTGTAATACCAATTGCTTGGGATGCTAAAAAAGTGAAAATTGGAATTTCATCAATAAAATCAGCCACTTCCTCTTTTGTCACAGTCGTACCATTTAGAGTTGATTTTTTTACCTTAATATCTCCAATTACTTCATTATTTTCTTCACTAATGTTCCCAATTTCAATATTTGCACCCATCCTTTTTAAAATCTTTACAAACCCAAGTCTCCTTTCGTTAATTAACATATTTTCAAGTATTATTTCTTTTCCTTTGAGCACGCCAAGTGCAATTAGGAATGCTCCTGACGATATATCACCAGGTATTGATATGTTTAAAGGTTTAAGATTATTTGTTGGAGATACAGTAATAGTGTTACCAAGTCTCAGTATGTTTGCACCCATCGCAATTAACATTCTTTCAGTATGATCTCTTGTGGCAACTGTTTCTTCAATTAACGTTGGTTCATTATGGTACAAAGAGGCAATAATTAATGCGCTTTTAACCTGAGCACTAGGAACAAGAGTATTTTGAAAATTAAATGAATATTCTGATGATTTAAAATTAATCGGAAGAAAAGAATTCTTTATATTAATTGAAGCTCCGTTTTGAACTAACAAATCTGTAATTCTGTTCATTGGTCTTTTATTTAACTGGGGGCTTCCAATTAGGGTTGATGAAAAATTTTGTTTTGATAATAGACCAATTAACATTCTTGCAGTGGTTCCTGAATTCATGGCATTAAGATCTTTTTTTGGTTCTTTTAGGCCGTTGAGCCCTTTACCAATTATGGAAACTGTATCATTTAACTTAATATCGATACCCATTTGCTCAATTATCTTTAAGGTAGCCTTTGTGTCTTCACTCATTAATAAATTTTGTATATTTGAAGTTCCGTCAGCTAACGCAGCAAATATTATTGCTCTATGAGAAATAGACTTGTCTCCAATGAGAGCAACATTACCAGATAATAATCTGTTAAATAATTTTAATTTTAACTTAATGGTCGTTCTCCAAATTTATCTGACAATGCTCTTCTCCATTCCACTGACGAAGTGAGATAGTCAATTAACTCGTTTTTTTCTTGTAAAGACATCAACGATGATATTTCTTCGATTAGTGCGATAAGAAAAGTATTTATATTTTTTGAGTTTGAGTTGTACATGTCTATTATCATCTCTGGGTTTGTCCTTGTAAGCCTTGTTGCCCCATCAAACCCTCCAGCTGCTAATCCCATTATTTCCTCAATTTCATAATCCTTCTTAGCAATACCCACAAGTGCAGAACTTATCAAGTGAGGTAAATGGCTAGTAATCGATAATATCTCATCATGCTTTTTCCTATCAATCCATACTTCTTTACAATCTAAAATATTTATAAACGCTGATGCAATTTCTTTTGCTTTATTATTAGTTGAATTAGTTTCGCAAAGAAGAAATGTTGCATTTTTGTACATTTGTGGATGTGGCTCCCAATTTGTATTATCAGCTAATCCACACATTGGGTGTCCCCCAATTGCAGGAATATTTGAATTGTCCATTAAATCACAAATGGACTCTTTGGTACCTCCAATATCAATTATCAGCTCAGATTTATCAATCTCATGTTCTTTTGATAAGAAAGAAATAATATTGTTTATAGGCATCGAAAGAATGGTCAGATCATACTTTTCAGCATTTGACTTAATATTTATACCAAAGTTTTCTGCTCTTTTCTCTACATCAGGATTAATATCTTCGCCATAAACATTTAATCCTTTATTGACTAGATTAATTCCTAAGTTTGCACCCATTAATCCAAGGCCAATTATTTTTACATTTTTGATCATAATGTTAAAGATCGACCCACAACATCAGCCATTAAACTTACTTTCTTACCAAGCTCCACCAACTCTATTGGCGTTAGGGCCTGAGGGCCGTCACATAAAGCTTCATCCGGTCTTGGATGAATTTCGATTAATAATCCATCTGCTCCTGCAGCTATTGAAGCTAGTGCAATAGGCGCTACTAAGTTGTTTGCTCCAGTTCCGTGACTTGGATCTGCAATAACAGGTAAATGAGTGTTCATCTTCAAATAAGGTATTGCATTAATGTCAAACGTATTTCTTGTCGCAGTTTCGAAAGTCCTAATTCCTCGCTCGCATAAAATAACATTTTCATTTCCTCTGCTTAATATATATTCAGAAGCTAAAAGCAATTCCTCAAGAGTTGCACTCATACCTCTTTTTAATAAAACAGGAAGCTTCGATTCACCAACAGCTTCTAATAGCTTAAAATTTTGCATATTTCTTGCTCCGATTTGAAGAACATCTACATAATTTTCCATCATTTGTAAATGTTGGATATCCATAATTTCACTAAACAAAGGGAGTTTGTGTTTATCAGCTGCCTCTTTCAACAATACTAAGCCCTCTTCTCCTAAACCCTGAAAACTATAAGGTGAGGTTCTAGGTTTAAAAGCTCCTCCTCTAAGGCCATTTCCTCCTGCTTGTATTACAGCTTCTGCAGTCTCTAAAGTCTGCTCTCTATATTCGGCACTATCTGGCCCAGCTATAAAAGCAAGTTCTTTACCTCCGATAGTAAGATCTTTTATCTTTATTTCAGTATTTGTGTCTTTATATGTTTTACTTGCAAGCTTGTAAGATCTTCCAATTGGGATAACTTCGTGTACATTGTCAAGTAAACGCATTACACCTCTGTTATCTTCGATAACTTTTCCATGCACTGCAACGACAGTCCTTTCAACACCATAAAGTACTTTTGGCTCATGACCTTGTTCAATAGCTTTTGCTTTTACTTTCTCTATATCATCTTCTGTAGCTGCTTGTTTCATAACTACTATCAATTTGTTCCTCCTAAAAAAAAATCGGGCTTTTGCCCGATTTGACACAATGTAACTTTAGGGCAGCTTATATATGCGCTCTAAAGTAAAAGTATGTGTTAGTTTTCATTGTGATAATATTAGCACGTAATTGTGTTTTGAAAAGAGTTTTTATCTATCAGGACGTAAATTTTTTGCTTCACCCAAATACACATGATTTGGTTCGATATTATCTTGATATATCACTAATACTCGAATGCAACCTAATAAATCACCATCAATGTCTGGTGCTAAAGAATCAAGTGCAGGTATTTGGTCGTATCCAAGATCTCTAATTGCTTTGGCAGGGAAAGCAGCATTCAAGTCTTTTGTAACTGTAAATAGCACCGAAACAACTTTAGAAATTACTAAATTGTTTTTTTCTATAATCTCAGTAAATAAAATTTTTGATGATTCTAATATATTTTCTTCACTGTTTTCAACTGATGCTATTGCACCTCTAATTCCAATCATGACATATAATGATAAAAAAAAAGAGTGGTTGTTGTCCACTCTTTTTTTTAAAAATATAATTAAGTTACATCATACCTTCCATACCACCCATTCCTCCTCCAGGAGGCATTGGTGGCTCTGGTTCTGGTTCTTCAGCTATTAAAGCTTCCGTTGTCAATACCAGTGAAGCAATTGATGATGCATTCTCAACAGTTGATCTAGTAACTTTCGCTGGATCAATAACTCCATCTTTCACAAGATCTACCATCTCACCATTGGAAGCGTTTAATCCAACATTTCCTTTTGCGTCTTTGACTTTCTCAACCATAACTCCACCCTCAAAGCCGGCATTTTCTGCAATTTGTCTGAGTGGTGCTTCAAGAGCTTTTTTTACAATATTTCTTCCAATGGCTTCGCCTTCGGTACCACCAGAAATCTTATCAACTGTATCTTGTGCTCTAATTAAGGTTACTCCACCACCAGCAACAATACCTTCTTCAACGGCCGCTCTTGTGGCTGCTAAAGCGTCTTCAATTCTCATTTTCTTTTCTTTAAGTTCAACTTCTGTTGCAGCTCCTACTTTAACTTGAGCTACTCCACCTGATAATTTAGCAAGCCTTTCTTGAAGTTTCTCTTTATCCCAGTCTGAATCAGATTCGTCTATTTCAGATTGGATTTGTTTTACCCTTCCTTCAACGTCAGCTTTCTTACCTTTTCCATTGACAATTGTTGTATTATCTTTTTTTACAATAACTTTCTCGGCTTGACCAAGCATATCTACAGTTGTGTTTTCAGTTTTTAAACCAAGTTCTTCTGAAATCACTTCTCCACCTGTAAGAATTGCGATATCTTGAAGCATTGCTTTTCTTCTTTCTCCAAAACCAGGAGCTTTTACAGCAACTGATGTAAATGTTCCTCTAATTTTGTTTACAACAAGAGTAGCTAGTGCTTCTCCTTCAACATCTTCAGAGAGAATAATCAATGGTTTGCCTGAATTCATTACCTTTTCAAGAATTGGTAATAAATCATTTACTGCAGTAATTTTTGAATTCACTATCAATATATACGGATCTTCTAATACAGCTTCTTGTCTATCCGGATCTGTGACAAAGTAAGGTGAAATAAATCCTTTGTCGAACTGCATTCCGTCCGTAAATTCAAGTTCCATACCAAATGTTTGACCTTCTTCAACTGTGATTACGCCATCTTTTCCAACTTTTTCCATTGCCTCTGCAATAGTTTCGCCGATTTCAGAATCTGCGGCTGAAATTGATGCTACTTGTGCAATCTCGTCTTTGCCACCTATTGATTTTGAAAAACCAGCAATAAATTCTGTAACAGCCTTTGAAGCTTCTAACATACCTCTTTTGACTTCCATTGGATTAACACCTGCGGAAACAGTTTTCATACCTTCGTTGACCATTGACTGGGCAAGTACGGTTGCAGTCGTAGTCCCATCACCAGCAACATCATTAGTTTTTGATGCAACTTCTTTGGCTAATTGGGCTCCCATATTTTCATAAGGGTCTTCAAGATCTACTTCCTTTGCAATAGTTACACCATCATTAGTAATAGTTGGTGCACCCCATTTTTTTTCTAATACTACGTTTCGGCCCTTTGGACCAAGAGTTACCTTTACGACATCAGCTAATTTGTTAACACCGTCTTCAAGGCCTTTTCTTGCTTTTTCGTTAAATACTAAAGTCTTTTTTGCCATTATCTTCTCCTATTATTTTCCGACTACTGCGAGAATATCTCTACTTGAAAGTATCAAGTATTCTTCTCCGTCAACTTTAATTTCTGTTCCACCATATTTTGAATAAACAACTTTATCACCTTTTTTCACATCAGGCTTAATTTTTTCTCCATTGTCATTGGTTTCACCGGGTCCCACAGCAATAACTTCACCTTCTTGAGGTTTTTCTTTTGCTGTATCAGGAATGTATATACCTGATGGAGTTTTCATATCTTCTTCCGATAGTGGTTTTACAACTACCCTATCTCCAAGTGGTTTAAGATTCATAATTTTTTTTCTCCTAAAATTTTCTACGTTTTTGAATTTAATATAGTTCTGTTTATAAAGGTATTTATTTTTCTTAAATTGTTAAGAAATTACTGATGATAGCCTTATATCTTCGATGTTCATTTCATTAGTTGTAAGATTATTTTTTGCAGCAACACAAATCATTGCAGCATTATCAGTAGATAATTTAGGTGAGGGTAAATATAGATTTTTATCATTTTTTTCAGCAAAAGTTTGAATTTTTTCACGAAGTCGCGTATTTGCCATTACTCCTCCTCCTCCTGATAGATTAGTTACACCTGTTTCATTTACAGCTTCCTCATATATATTCATCAAAGAATCAACAATTGCCTCTTGGTATGAAGCAGCAAAATCTTTTTTTAAAAGTTTGTCATCGTCAGTTAGTCCTTGTAAAAAATAAACTGCAGCTGTTTTTAATCCTGAAAAAGAATAATCAAATTTATTTGAAGTCTTTGGTCTTGGAAGGTTGACTTTATCTGGATCACCACCTTCAGAGATTTTCTGTATTGCTGGTCCACCAGGAAAACCAAATCCACAAAATCTAGATAATTTATCAAATGCCTCACCTGCTGCATCATCGATTGTTGAACCTAATAAATTATATTTTCCCCATTCTTCTACAAACACAATTTGTGTATGACCACCAGACACAAGTAATGATAAAAATGGCGGGTCCATGTTCGGATGCTCAATTAGAGGTGCACTAAGATGACCAACCATATGATCTACTGCATAAAAGGGCTTCTGAAGGGCCCATGCTACTGATTTTGCAAAATTATAGCCCACCACAAGACTGCCTGATAAACCTGGACCATCAGTGCTTGCTACAATATCAATTTCACCTATATCAATCCCACATTCATTTATTGATGAATGAAAAAGATTTCTTATCATTTCAGCATGTGCTCTAGATGCTACTTCAGGAACTACACCACCAAATTTTTCATGAATTTCGACCTGTGATGAAATTTTGTTTATCAACAAGTCATCACCCTTCATTAAAGCTATGGCCGTCTCATCACAGCTTGTTTCAAACCCTAATATGAGTTGTTCATTCTGCATATACTTTTTCCCTTATAAAAATATCAGCATCTTCTGTGACATAATATTTTTTTCTTTTACCAAAATATTTAAAATTGTATTTTTTATATAAACTTTGAGCGGATGTGTTTGATTCTCTTACTTCTAAGATAATTTTTTCATATTTCGAAGTTTCAAAATAGTCTATTAATAAATCCATTAGTTCAGTTGCTACTCCTTTTTTTCTATATTCTTCCAATACACCAATTCCTAGAATCTCAATATCGTGGTGAATAAATTGGATACCTAAATATCCAATGATTTCGTTTTCATCTTCATAAATCCAATACTTAAAACTTTTGTCATTAATTTTTTGCTCAATAATGCTGGCATCCCATGACATAGAAAATAATTTTTGCTCTAAATTTGATAACTTAAGGGCTGTCTCAGATGAACAAAATTCTAAACTTTTAATCATAAAGCTTCACATCTCCACTCAAACTATCTTTTGATAATGTCACATCGGGTTCTCTCATATATTCAAGGTTTATTTTATTAAAGTTGGGATAGTCTTTTATTTTTTCACCAACGTTGTAAATATTTTCAGCAGTCACAAATCTTGGCTCAGCTAATTTAGTGTTACTATCTGTAAGAATTTTTTTATTTTCTATGAGATCCCAATTACCTACTAATAATTTTTTATCAACATCATCAGAAAGTTTAATTTCTAATCTTTCAACTGAAATAACTTGAGGATCTGACTCTCGTGTTACTCCACCTGGAACAGGCATATATTCGCAATAAGCAAACTCACTTCGTTTAATATCAATCAACGAGCATATCTTTCTATGACTTGTATGTGCTGCAAATGCAAGAGCATCGAGACCATTTACTGGAATTATAGGGATGCCTAAAACTGCACCAAGTCCTTGAGAAACTGATAAGCCGATTCTTAGTCCAGTGTAATATCCTGGTCCTACATCAAGATAAAGTGCGCTAAGATCTTTTCTGTTTGCCTTTGTTTTATCAAATAATTCATTTATTTGATTGAGTAGTATTCCAGTTGAGCCCCTGTTAGTTTTTGAAACAAAACTAGAAAGTAATTTATCTTCAAAAATTGCTGCAGAAACATATTCACCTGATGTAGAAATTGCTAATTTATACAATTTAAAACCTTATCTTTCTTCTTGAATCATCAATGATATCAATATCAACAATTGTCCAATTATTGAGGTTTGTATTAGGAAGTTGATTTGACCATTCAACAAAAAAAAGGGTTTTTTCTTCAAACAAAGGAAGATCAAGGTCAATAAATTCTTGGAAGGATGAAAGTCTGTAGAGATCAACATGGTAAATACTTAAATCTTCTTTAAGATAATTTTTTACAATATTAAATGTTGGTGAAGTTACATTATCTTCGATTCCAAGGTGATAAATTATCTTTTTTATTATTGTAGTTTTACCAGCCCCCAAGCTTCCGTTAAATCCAACTACTGAAGGAATTGATAATTTTGTTACGAAGTCTTTTGCAAATTCATCTAAAGCTGATTCTTTAAGCTCGATCTCATTCAATTTCAACCCTTTCAAGTCGTTCATTAATATTTGTAAGGATTTCCCATTCAATAGTATTATTCCATTTTGCAATATCGAAGACTGTAATTTCAAGTTCATTGTTCTCTGAACTTCCCAAAAGAACAACTTCATCATTTATATTTGCTTCAACATCTGTAATGTCATAGAGAATTTGGTCCATAGTAACTCTTCCTATCAAATTACAGTATGTGTTGTTAACTATAACTTTCCCATCAGGAAATGTACTCCACGGATACCCGTCGCCGTATCCAACAGGAGATACTCCTACAGTTGTATCTCTTTCTAAAGTCAAAGCTTTTCCATAAGAAACTGCTTCTCCCTTTTTTCTGTAGTTAATATTTGATATTCTTGTTTTTATAGCCATCGTTGGTTTAAAATCTTGATTTACTTCAGCCGGTGTTATGTTACACCCGTAAACTGTCAGACCAACTCTTGATAAATTAAATGTTGGATCAAAATTATAAAATGATGATCCAGAATTATCTACGTGTATTAGTAAATCATCTAAATCTATATCTTTAATTGTTTCTTTAAATAATTCGATTGATTCTTGTGTTGGTTCTATTTCTTCATCAGCTAATGGAAAATGGGTGCATATACCAGCTAGATTTATGGTTTTAGACTTTTTTATTTTGTTGTAAAGATTTTTAAAATCTTCTGGCTCGCAACCAACCCTGTGCATACCAGTATCTATTTTTATATGGGTGCTAAATTCTTTACCAGATTTTTCTAAACCATCGATAAAAAAATCATTGTAGACTGTTAAGTCAATATTATGTCGTTCTATATTATCTAACTCATCAAGCGATGGCTCGGTAAGTAACAATACTCTAAGTTCATCAGATTGAGCACGTACTTTTATTGCTTCACTAATAGCTGCTACCGCAAACCATTTAATTCCAGCTTCCATAGCTGTTTTGACAGTCCATTCAATGCCATGACCATAACCATTGGCTTTGACAACTAAACAAAGTTCTTTATTTGATAGTTTTTTTAATACTTCTATGTTGTGTAAATAATTTGCCTTATTTACGTACACGTAACCTCTATCCATGTTATTTATTCTACAGTAACTGACTTCGCAAGGTTTCTTGGTTGATCAATCGACTGGCCATTTTTATTTGCTACATGATAAGCAATAAATTGTAAAGGTATAATCGATATCACAGTAGTGAGTATTTCATTACTATCTGGGAGTGTCACATAATCATTTGATATATTTTCTAGTTTTTCTGACTCACTGTCTCCAATAGCAATAACATATGCACCCCTTGCAATGACCTCTTGCACATTACTAGTTGTCTTATCGAGCAGATGATTTTGACTAGCAGTAACTACTACAGGGGTTCCTTCTTCTATCAAAGCTAGCGTACCATGCTTAAGCTCTCCTGCTGCCAATGCTTCAGCATGCAGATATGAAATCTCTTTTAATTTTAAGGCACCTTCAGCTGCCAATGCATAATCCAAACCTCTTCCAATAAAATAAATATCATTCTTTTTGTAAATTTTTTCAGATATCTCTTTAATTTGATCTTCGCAAGCCATTGTTTTTTCTATAAGGTTTGGAAGTTCTGCAATCTCATCAAAAGATACTTCCAATCTATTTTTAGAGTCCCAATGTTTAGCAAGTACTAATTGAGATACAAGCATGCCTAAATAAGCTTTTGTAGAGGCTACACCGATCTCTGGACCAACATGTAAGTAAAATACACTATCTGCCATTCTTGCCAATGAACTTCCCACAACATTAACTAGGGCTAGTACGTGTGAGCCATTTTCTTTAAGAAGTTCTGTCGCAGCAATTGTATCCATTGTTTCTCCAGACTGTGAAATTACAATACCTAAATCATTTTTCCCAACAATCGGCTCCCTGTATCTAAACTCTGAAGCTAACTCAACACTTACTGGTACACCAAGAACTTTCTCAAACAGATCTTTGCCAAATAAACCTGCATGATAAGCAGTTCCGCATGCAACTATCCAAATTTTTTCAAATTTAGATGCATGATCTGACAAAATCGGAATATCATCAGAATTTGTGTCCAGCCTTCCCGAAATAGTTCTTTCAATTACTTCAGACTGTTCAAGTATCTCTTTATACATAAAATGGTCATATCCTGATTTCTCTGCTTCAGAGACCTCCCAGTCTATTTCTTGGATCTCTCTTTCAATTTCATTTAAGTCTGAGTCAAACAACTTATATTTACCATTTTTAATTTCTACAAAATCACCATTTTCAAGAAATATCATCTTTTTTGTATGCTCTAGTATTGCTGCCGAATCAGACGCAAGAAACACTTCATCATCGCCAACTCCTAAAACTAATGGGCTCATTAATCTTCCAGCGACGATAGTTCCTTCTTCTTTCGTAGTAGTTACTAGGAGAGCGTAAGTTCCTTCAAGAGAGTTTGCAACATCCACTACAGTTTTAAGCAATTCCCCACTCCATTTTCTGCTTAGCTCTATAGCGACTACCTCAGTGTCAGTATCAGACTTAAATTCAAATCCTTCCTTTAAAAGGTCTTTTTTAATTTCTGCATAGTTTTCAATTATCCCATTATGAATAATTGCAAATTCTTCATTGTTATCCGAGTGAGGATGAGCATTTACATCATTTGGTATTCCATGGGTAGCCCATCTTGTATGACCAATGCCTACGTTTCCGGACATTTGATTATTTTTAAGATGATCTTTTAAGACGTCGAGTTTACCTTCTTTTTTTTCAATGGTTATTTTGTTCCCATCTGAAATTGCAATTCCTGCTGAGTCGTATCCTCGATACTCTAATCTAGACAATCCATTTATTAAGATTGGTAAGGGTTCTTTTGGGCCTGAATACCCAACTATTCCACACATTTTTCTCCATTCCAACGAGCGGGTTAAAATAAAGACTGCGTTAAATTGTCTCTGTTCAGAAATTTCTTCCTGTTTTTAACAATTTATATCGACTGCAGTGCCGAGTATGCATCCGCCGAATTTTTCGATAACATACTTCCTCGTCACCTCGTAAAAGGCCTGGCGCTAAATTGCTCGTTAAGAAAAGTATATCGTTAAGTTTTACTAATTTAAGTATTTATTAATCTTTGTTAACAGTTCGTCAGAAAAATCTTCCATTGCTTCGGCGCTTTTAGCCTCAACTAATACTCTTAATAATGGCTCGGTACCTGAATTTCGAATAAGATATCGGCCATCTAAATCTTTATTTATTGACATATCAAGTGCTATTTGATTTATGTATTCTATTTCTTCATCGTTTAATTTATTTGTTAACTCTATGTTTGTAAGTTTCTGTGGATACTCATATAAATTTTCATTCTTAAAATCACAAAGTGTCATTCCAAAGTGTTCGAGGGCTTTTAAAACCATAATTAAAGTAATAAGACCATCTCCAACAGGTAGTAAATTAGCAATTATTATATGGCCCGATTGCTCACCTCCTAATGAGGCATCGTATTTATTCATTGATTCTGCAACATATTTATCTCCAACAGGAGTTTCGATAAGATCGAAATCAAATTTTTGCATAGCCTGTTTAAAACCGTAATTAGACATAACGGTACTAACAACAATATTGTTTTTTAGGTTATTCAATTCAGAAAAATATTTAGCAAGAAGAGTTAATATTAAATCCCCATTAACAATTCTTCCCTCTTCATCAACCATTATCAATCTATCAGCGTCACCGTCAAAAGAAGCACCGATTTCCCTGTTTTTTATCTCATTTTGTAAATTTTCCGGAGAAGTTGCTCCGCAATTATCATTTATGTTTAGACCATTGGGAGTGTCATTTATAATTCGATATTTTGCATTTTTGGAATCTAATAATTCTTTTATAACACTAAAAGCAGCTCCATTTGCAGCATCAATTATTATTTCAAAATTATCAAAATTAATGTCAGTAATTTCCTGTAAATATCGTAAATACTCATCATGCCCATCGGAAAGATTAATTATTTCCGAACCTTTCGTTGGCAACTTAAGACTATTTAGTCTGTTCTCAATTTGAATTTCGATATCATCATCAAGCTTTGAACCATTTTTTTGAATTAATTTTATTCCATTGTAATTAGCTGGATTATGTGAAGCAGAAATTATAATTCCCAGATCGTAATCAAACTTTTTCAAGATTATGGGCATTGAGCCCGAAGGAAGAATGCCATGATTATATATCTTTACATTTTCAGAAAAGCCTAAAGAAATCCAATTCAAAATTTCATCAGATGATTCTCTCGTATCGGATATGATGGCGACACTTTTAGGATCAATTAAGATTTCAACAGATGCACAAATTGAAGAAATTAACTCTTGAGATAAAGTTTCTTTCGGGATACCCCTAATACCATCGGTACCAAAATATTTTTTCAATGAACTATTATCTTTTAGTAAATTGCTCTGCTCTTCGGGCTTTCTTTAGGCCGTATTTTTTTCTTTCAACTTTTCGAGCATCCCTAGTTAAGAGTCCTGCCTTTTTAAGTTTTGGCCTGAGTTCAGGATCGAATTGTATCAATGCTCTAGAAATGCCTAAGGCAACAGCATCTGCTTGAGCAGAAAGTCCACTTCCATTTAAATTCACCTTCAGATTAAATTGCTTTTCCATTCCAACGATGTTAAATGGTTTGTTTATGGTCATTCGCATTGAAGGACTAGGAAAGTAATCTTCGAGGGTTTTACCATTAAACTCAAAGGAACCATCCCCTTCACTCAACATAACTCTTGCTACTGATGTTTTCCTTCGTCCAGTTGCTACTATTGTTTCACTCATTACTATTCAACTACTTTCTTGATGTCAAAACTTAATTCTGATGGATTTTGTGCACCGTGTGGATGATTATCATCTCTATAAACATACAATTTTTTTAATATTGACCTTCCTAATCTGTTTTTTGGAAGCATCCCCCATACGGCTCTTTCAATTATTTTTTCAGGTTTTCTCTTTTTTAATGAATTAAACGACTCTTCTCTTAATCCGCCTGGATAACCTGAGTGGTCATAATACATTTTTTGTTCTGGTTTTTTTGATGTTGCTTGTATTTTTGAGGCATTTATTACGATAACATAATCACCAACATCTAGATGAGGTGCAAACTTCGGTTTATGTTTTCCTCTTAAAATTTGTGCTATTTCGCTAGCCAATCTGCCTACAGGTAAGCCACTAGCGTCGACTAAATGCCAGTTTCGCTCAGAAGAATCTACTCCATCAAATGTCGTTTTTGTACTCATAAAACCTTAAAGAATCGTAACGAAACTTAAGTATAAATTGTATTTATATTTATGGAGACTAGTATTTGATTTTCCATAAATATAAACCACTACTTGGAACCATAAATCGATGTCGAGTTTCAGATGGATTCTTTAAAGATAATTTTAAATCTTCGATACTTATCTTTTTATCAATTACTGCCAACTGAGAACCTACTATTGACTTCACCATATTGTGAAGAAAAGAATTACCTTCAACTGTGTATATATACTTTGAATTTTGATAAGTCCATTTACTAACTTTGATGTACCGTTCGGGAGATTGGCCAGGTCTTAGTTTTGAAAAATTTTTGAAATTATTATTTCCTAAAAATATTTTTGAAATACGATTTAAATAACCTAAATCTAATTTTTTATTAATAAAGTAAACTTGATTTTCTGAGAATGGTAAATCTTTTGTTTTATTTAAGATAAAGTATTTGTACACTCTTGACTTTGCATCATGTCTAGGATTAAATTCTTTACTTACTTTAAGAATTTTATTAACTTTTATCTCACTAGAAATTAAAGAATTAAAAGAATTCATAAAATTATCATTTAGTAGTTTATTGACTTTTAAACAAAGTATTTGGGACTTGGCATGAACACCTGCGTCAGTCCTACCAGAATATGTTAGATCATAATCTTTTAATAATTTATATAAAATTTTTTCTATTTCTCCTTGAATTGTTCTGTTGTTGATTTGTTTTTGGAAACCATGAAAATTGGTTCCATCGTAAGAGATATCTAATTTATAAGAAAGCAATTTATATTATTATTTTTAATGGGTCTGACGTCCAAAATAAAATAAATATAAAAATGGCAGAAGAAAGTTTTGTATTTCTCTTTTCCATAAAAAAACCAAGTTCAAGTGATTTTGCAACAGCATTATAAATCCAAAAGATAAGAAGCAATATAAAGACTTGGTTAACTCTATCTCCAAAATTCATGAAAGAGTTTTGTAAGAAAAACCAAATCGAGACAAATCCAACTAATCCATGGGAGTAACCCGTAATTGTAATTATTGAATTTAAATCTACATTTTCTTTAAATACTCTGCCGAGTGCAAACCACATAACAAGGCTTGAAAATACCCATGAAAATGTACCATCTAAAACTCCAAAAAAAATTAAATCAAAAATATTATTTATATTTGAACTAAATAAAAGTGGAATATAAATAGCAAATAAACTAAATGTAACAATTAAAAAGGCATTGCCTGTCTCATATCTGTCTTGGGTAATTTTTAGTATTGTTTCAGAGTCAAATCTTATGAAAAGTTTGAATTGTCTCCAAACATCTTTTAATGTATTCAAATTAAACTAACTCTAGTACAGCTAGCTCAGCTCCATCACCTTTTCTATAACTTGTTCTAGTTATTCGGGTATATCCACCATCTCTATCTTGATATTTTGGACCCAACTCATCAAAGAGCTTTGCTACGACTGCTTTATTTTGTATAAATTTTAAAACTTGTCTTCTATCATGAAGTGAGCCTTTTTTTGCTTTAGTAATTACTTTATCAACATAGGGTTTAGTAACTTTAGCTTTGGTTAATGTAGTTTCAATCTTTTCGAATTGAATTAGAGAAGCAATTAAATTACCTATAATCTGATCCTCATGAGATGAAGATCCTCCAAGAAGTTTTCCTTTTCTTGGTCTAGGCATCTGAATTTTCTTCCGAATTCAAGTCTGAACTAGTTGGTAAGCTGAGGCCAAGCTCATCTAATTTTGCAACTAGCTCGTCTAAGCTTTTTTGACCAAAGTTTGTTAGATTGAGCAAATCGTCTTCTGTGTATTCAAGAATTTGTCCAACAGTTGTTATATTTTCTCTTCCGAGACAATTTCTTGGTCTTTCCGATAAATCAAGAGCGTCTACAGACAATGAAAGGTCTGGGGAACTTCCTTCTGAAATAGTTAATTCTCCTAATTCAAGACCAATTCCCTCATCAATATCTGCAAATAGCTTCCACAGTTCTCCAAGAGTTTTTCCTACTGAAGATATTGCTTCACTTGGCTCAATGGATCCATCAGTTTCAACATCAAGAATCAATTTATCATAGTTTGTGACCTGACCAACTTGTGTTGGAGAAACTGCATAACTGACTTTGACTACTGGAGAGAACATAGAATCAATAGGTATAAAACTTGAATCACTAGTTTTGTTCTTATCTGCCAAGCGATACCCTACTCCATGAGCTATCGAAACTTCCATGTCTAGTGTTGAATCATTTGATAAAGTACAAATTTTCAGATCTGTATTTACAACTTCTACACCTGCAGGACATTGAATTTGTGCTGCATTAACTTCACCCGGTCCTTTAGCCTTAACTGTTAATGTATGACTTTCTTGATCATCAACTTTAAGAACTAAGCGTTTAAGGTTCAGCAGTACATCTAATACATCTTCAACTACACCAGGTACTGATGTGAACTCATGATTTACTCCATCAATTTTTACTCCTGTAACTGCAACCCCAGGTACTCGAGAAAGTAAAGCCCTTCTCATTGTATTACCTAAGGTCAAACCAAATCCAGTTTCAAGTGGTTCGATTGTAAAACTTGCTCTTGACTTATCAAGATTTTCCTGAGATATTTCTGGCCTTTGTAAAATTAACACGTGTTTTCCTTTCTTATATTCTATTTAGAATAAAGTTCTACTATTAATTGTTCTTCAATTTGTTGACTAGCGTCATTTCTTGTTGGCTGATTCAAAACTTCAATATTTTTTTTCTTTTCATCTACTTTTAACCATGATGCATCTTCTCTATCTTGTCCCGTATCTAAAGTATGTTGGATTACAATGAGGTCACTACTTTGATCTTTAAGTTCAATTTTATCTCCAGGCTTTATTTGTATGGAAGGGATATCAATTAATTTTCCATTAAGTTTGAAGTGTCTATGAGAAACTAATTGTCTTGCCTGAGGCCTAGTAGCAGCAAATCCTGCTCTATAAATAACATTATCAATTCTTGATTCAAGCAAAACAAGAAGATTTTCTCCGGTTATGCCTGGCATCCTTGTTGCTTCTTTGTAATAATTTCTAAATTGCTTTTCAAGAACTCCATACATATATCGGACTTTTTGTTTCTCTTTTAATTGAGTTCCGTAATCAGTCTCTCTCATTCTTTTCTTACCATTTTCCCCTGGTGGGTATGGTCTGTCTTGAAGAGCTTTATCGCCTTTTCTATTTTCAAATACGTTAAAGCCTAATCTTCTTGAGACTCTAACTCTTGGCCCAGTATATCTAGCCATTAATTTCGTCTCCTTTTCTTAGGGCGACATCCATTGTGTGGGGTTGGCGTAATATCTTTAATTGATCCAACATCCATTCCCATATTTTGCAATGTTCTTACAGCTGTTTCTCTTCCAGCACCCGTACCACTTATTATGATATCTAGTTTATGGATTCCAAATTCTGTTGCTCTTCTAACAGCTTCTTCGGCTGCAACCTGTGCAGCATAAGGGGTGGACTTTCTAGAGCCTTTAAATCCAACTGAACCCCCTGATGTCCAAACTACTGTTTCTCCGTTAGTGTCAGATATATTGATAATTGTATTGTTGAAGCTTGCTTTAATATGTGCAATTCCAGAAGGAATATTTTTTTTATTTTTTTTCTTTGATTTTTGCTCGGCCATTATTTCATTACTTTCTTCTTACCAGCAATTGCAAATCTTGGACCTTTTCTTGTTCTCGCATTTGTATGAGTTCGTTGTCCTCTGACTGGAAGTCCAGTTCTATGTCTCATACCCTGGTAAGTTCCAATCTCAGTCTTTCTTCGTATATTTTGAGATACATCTCTACGAAGATCACCTTCTACTCTAAAATTTGATTCGATATATTTTCTAATCTTGGCAACTTCATCATTAGTGAGGTTATTTACTCTTGTATCTGGATTTATTTCTAAGTCATTACAGATATCTTCTGCTCTCTTTGCGCCAACACCATGTATGTATCTAAGTGATGCAATCACCCTTTTTTCTCTTGGTATATCAATACCTGAAATTCTAGCCAAACTTAACCTTGCCTCTGTTTGTGTCTTGGGTTTCTTTTATTGATAACATAAAGCTTTCCTTTTCGACGTACTATTTGGTCGTTAGGACCTCTTTTTTTAACACTTGCTTTTACTTTCATTTATGTCTCCAAGTAATCCTACCTCTTGTGGGATCATATGGTGAAACTTCCATTTCAACTACATCTCCGGGCAAAATACGAATGTACCTCATTCTCATTTTCCCAGACACATGAGCTAAAATTTCAGCTCCACTTTCAAGTTCAACCTTAAATGAGGCATTTGGAAGAGTTTCTTTAACAGTCCCTTGGACTTTAATTATATTTTTTTCTTTTTCTACCAAAATGACCCGATTTTAAGACCGATTTACTAGATTAGTCAGATTATAAAGTATTACCAACATTTTTCGTAAATTTACCTTTCTGTAAAAATACATACTTCATCCTCCATTATTCCTATTGTATGCTCCCAGTGTGCAGATTTTTTTCCATCAACTGTCCTCACAGTCCAGCCATCGGGGTCAACTTTTGTTTCTGCCGAACCAAGATTAAACATAGGCTCTATGCAAATTGCCATACCTGTTTTTAAAGTAAATCCTTTATTTTTGATACCATAATTTGGTACTTGTGGATCTTCATGCATCGAGAGCCCAATGCCGTGACCAACATATTCTCTAACAACACCATAAGAATTTTTATTTCCTATTTTTTCAATTTTATTTCCGATTGTTCCAAGTTTTTGTCCATCCTTAACAAGCTTTATTCCTTCATAAAGTGCTTTCTTGGTAACATCAATTAATTTTTGATCCTCGTCAGAAATTTCTCCAACTCCATAAGTTAATGCAGCATCCGCATGATAACCGTTTACTATACAGCCAACATCAATAGATAAAATATCACCTTCTTCTATAACAAAATTTTTTGGTATCCCATGTACAACAACATCATTAACAGAAGCACATATATATGATGGAAATCCTCTGTAATTGAAAAAGTTAGAAATAGAGTTAGATTTAGTAATTATCTCTTCTGCCTTTTTGTCTAGCTCTTCTATCCTTGTTCCAGGTGAAGACATATTCTCAAGTTCAGAATGAATAGTGGACACTATTTTTCCTGCTTTTTTCATATTCATAAAATCATCATTTGATTTGTATGTAATCATGTTTTCATATGACCTGAGATATGGTTGAAAATTTCATCTATATCTCCAAATGCATCAACAGTTTTAAGTACATCTTTATCATCATAAAATTTTATTAAAGGTAATGTTTCATCTCGATACACATCTAACCTAACCTTTATTGACTCTTCTGTGTCGTCTTCTCTGCCTCTTTCAACCATTCGTTTTATTAACTCAGTTTCATTTACTTCAAATAAAATGACAGTTTTTATATTCAAGCCTTCGATATTAAGACTTTCAGCTTGGGCAATTGTTCTAGGGAAACCATCTAAAATTGCACCTATTTCACAATCATCATTTTCTAATCTTTCAATAAGCATAGAAGTAACTAGCTCATCAGAAACAAGATTTCCTTTATTCAATATTTCTTTAGCAACAAGGCCCAATTCTGTCTCGTTCTCAACATGTTCTCTAAGCATCACACCAGTAGAGATGTGAGGTATGTTAAATTTTTCAGATATTTTTTCAGCTTGAGTCCCTTTTCCTGCACCAGGTGGTCCAAGAAAAATAGTGATATCCGTCAATCAACAAATCCTTCGTAGTTTCTCATACTTAATTGACTTTCGATTTGTTTCATAGTTTCAAGAGCCACACCAACGGTTATTAATATAGATATACCGCTAAAACCTAAAGGAATATCCCAAATTGCTGAAGCTATAGAGGGTAAAACTGCTACGGATGCTAAAAATACTGAACCTGGTAATGTAATTCTGCTAATTATATGAGACAAGTAATTTGTTGTTGAAATACCTGGACGCACACCAGGGACAAAACCACCTTGTCTTCTTATCATGTCAGATTGTCTTACTGGATCAAATTGTATTGTGGTGTAAAAATAGGTGAAAAAAATTATTAACATACCTAAAAAGAATATATAAAACCAACTAGTTCCTTGGGAGTTGGCTAAGTTTACATCAATCCAATTTCTTATTCCTGCGGTAATATTATTATCTTGTGGAAGTGAAGTAGCTATTAAAGCTGGAAAAAAGAGAACGCTCGTAGCAAAAATAACAGGAATCACGCCAGCACTGTTCACTTTCAATGGTATATATGTACTTTGACCTCCCATAACTTTTCTTCCTCTAACTCTTTTTGCAAATTGGATTGGTATTCTTCTTTGACCTTGTTCTACGTAAATAATTCCTACAATCATAAGAAAAAACATTAAAACGAGAAAGCTAAATTGACCAATTCTTCCCTGACCAGCAGTAACCTGGTATGCTCCACCAAAGCTTGCAGGTAATTGGCTGATAATACTTGCAAAGATAATTAAAGACATTCCATTACCAATCCCTCTTTGTGAAATTAATTCTCCTAGCCACATGATAAATGCTGTCCCAGCAGTCATAGTTAGTACAATTAATCCAACTCTTGATGGGGTATAGTTTGGAATCAAGGATATTCCTCCGGTTAAACTTCCTCTTGAAAAAATGTAGGTTAACCCAGTAGATTGAAGTAATGCTAAAACAACAGTTATATACCTAGTCCATTGTGTGATAACTTTTTTACCAGATTCGCCTTCTTCTTGAAGTTTTTGTAATCGTGGAATAACAACTGTTAAAAGTTGAAGAATAATACTTGAAGTAATATATGGCATAATTCCAAGTGCAAAAACAGAAAATGTTTCTAAGGCTCCTCCAGAAAATAAATTTAATAGGCCATAGATTCCGGCTTGTGAACCTGAGTCTGTCAATCTTTGTACAGCTTCTAAGTCAACTCCTGGGACTGGTACTGCAGCTCCCAGCCTATACACACCAAACATAATCAATGTAAAAATTATACGTTTTCTTAGATCAGGAATTTTAAACATATATCTAAAAATTGAAAGTTTCACTTTAAACCTCTATAACTTCTACAGTCCCGCCGGCATCTTCAATTTTTTTCTTTGCAGACTCACTGACGGCATGTACTTTTATGTTTACAGTATTTGTGATATCTCCATTGCCCAAAACTTTTACTAGTCCTTTTTTTCTTGTTAGACCATTTTGTTGCAAGACATCTGGATCAATATCTCCTTTTAAATTTTTTTCCTGAAGATCTGAAACATTCACTACAACATATGACATTTTTGGAGTATTTTTAAGACCCTTTAACTTTGGTATTCTTCTATAAAGCGGTATTTGACCACCTTCAAAGTAAGCAGGTACTGTTTTACGCGCTCCTGTACCCTTAGTTCCTCTTCCTGCAGTTTTGCCTCTTTTACCAGACTCTCCTCGTCCTTTACGAAGCTTAGATTTAGATGATCCTGGAGTTGGTTTAAGATGATGAAATTTTATTTTACTCATTTATTTTACATCCTCTGTTTCAACTAGATGTTTTACTTTATCTAACATTCCGGCAAGACTATCATCCATTTCTCTCACTACAGATGAATTAATTTTTTTTAGACCCAAAGATTTTATAGTTTCTTTAGCTTTAAATCCTTGACCAATAAGAGATCTCCTCAAAGTAATTTTAACCTTTTGCATCTTCTCTAAGCTTTCTTTCTGCTTTTGTTTTTTCATAAGCATCGACCAATCCTTTGGGTGCAATTTCCATAGCCTTCTTACCTCTAAGTTTTGCAACCTCATCAGGTGTTCGCTGACCTAGTAGTCCGTTTAATGTTGCCTTAGCGACATTTAAATGAGTTGGAGATCCTAGAGATTTTGCAAGAATATCCTTGATTCCGGCGACCTCTAAAACTTGACGAGCAGCGCCTCCTGCAATAACCCCTGTTCCAGGAGCTGCAGGTTTAAGTAAAACTTTAGAAGATCCGTGTTCACCAGTTATTGTATGAACTATCGTTGAGCCTGCCATTGGTATCGGATGAATATCCTTCTTTGCATTTTCTATAGCTTTTTGTATTGCTAAAGGAACCTCTGAACCTTTTCCGTAGCCAATGCCAGCATTACCATTTCCATCTCCAACAGCTACAAGAGCTGTAAAAGCAAAATTTCTTCCACCCTTAACAACTTTTGCAACTCTGTTTATGTGTATTACGTTTTCTTGTAACTCTACTTCTGCCATTAAAATTTAATTCCTTTTTCTCTTATACCATCAGCTAAAGCTTTGACTCTTCCATGGTAGATGTATCCACCGCGATCAAAAACAGCTTCTTCTATTTTATTTTTATTTAGAATGTCGCCCATAAGTTCTCCCACTTTTTTTGCGGCATCAATTGTAAGTCTTTCGACCTTTAATTCTTTTGATAAAGTGCTTGCTGAGCCAATAGTTGTATGATTCAAGTCGTCTATGGCTTGCACATAGATATTTTTATTACTTTTATAAACGGCTAGACGTGGTTTGTTGGAATCACCATAAACTTTTTTTCGAATTCTAACTTTTCTTTTTAATCTTTGATCTGATTTTCTCATATTAAGCTCCTGTAGTTGCTACAGCTGCTTTTCCAGCTTTTCTTCTAACATACTCGTCTTGATATCTAATTCCCTTGCCTTTATAAGGTTCTGGAGGTTTTATAGACCTTATATCAGCAGCAACTTGTCCTACAAGACCTTTATCTATTCCAGAAACAATAATTGTATTTTGATCTGGTACCTCGAATGAAATAGTTTCTACTTTCTTAAATAAAACTGGATGTGAAAACCCGCACAATATCTCTAAATCGTTTCCCTTCAGTGTAACTCTATGCCCAACTCCCTGGAGAGTTAAAGTTTTTGAATAACCTTCACTTACACCAATAATGTTGTTTGCAACTAATGATCTGTACAATCCATGTAAACTTTTAACAGATTTATCCTCAGATTCTCGAGTAAATTTTAGAATACCTTCATTGATCTCAAACTTAATTCTATCATCTAAAATTTCAGTTGTTAATTCTCCTTTTGAGCCTTTGACAAATATTTTTTTATCATCTAATTTAACTTCAACATTTTCTGGAATAACGATTGGTTTATTTCCTATCCTGCTCATGACCAGACCTCACATATCAATTCTCCACCAAGTTTTCTTTTCCTTGCTTCGGAATCTGATAATAAGCCTCTTGACGTTGAAACAACCACAGTTCCTAGTCCACCATTAGTCCTTGGTAGCTCATTAAAAGATGAATAAACTCTTCTTCCAGGTTTTGAAAGTCTATTCAAACCAGCTATTACTGACTTACCTTCTTCAGAAAATTTAATTGTTAAGTCAATGACTCTTTTTGCTCCTTCACCTTTTATTTCAATATCACTTACGTAACCCTCATCTTTAAATAGCTTCGCAAGTTCATATTTAAATTTTGAATGAGGTATTTCTACATTAGATTTTGATACTAATGTTGCATTTCTTAATCGTGTTAAAAAATCTGAAATTGGATCATTAACCATTTTTACCAAGATGCTTTCTTTATTCCTGGAAGCTCACCTTTTAATGCTAAATCACGGAAAGTGTTCCTTGACATGCCAAACTTTCTTAGATTTCCTCTTGGTCTTCCAGTTACTTGACATCTATTTCGATGTCTTGTTGCTGAGGCATCACGTGGCATTTTTGCAATCTTTTTTTGAGCTTCTCTTTTTTCATCGTATGAAGATTCTGGATCTCTAATAATGTCTAATAATTCTTTTCTTTTTGAGGAATAAAAATTAGCAGTTTGTTCTCTTTTATTATTTTTAACTATTTTGCTTGTTTTAGCCATAATTATTCCTCTCTAAATGGAAACCCAAGTGCATTAAGTAAGCCATATCCATCTTGATTATCACTCGCAGTTGTACAAATAGTTATGTTCATACCTCTTATGTCCCTAACTTTATCATATTCAACTTCTGGAAATACAAGCTGCTCGTTAAGTCCAAGAGAGAAATTACCATTGCCATCAAAAGATTTTTTGCTAAATCCTCTAAAGTCACGAATTCTTGGAACAACAACTTGAACAAAACGATCATAAAACTCCCACATTCTATTTCCTCTGAGAGTCACAGAGACACCTATTGGCATTCCTTCTCGGATCTTAAAACCGGCAATTGATTTTTTTGCTCTTTTGATGACTGGTTTTTGACCAGATATTGCAGTTAATTCATCAACCATTGATTCAAGTGCTCGACCATCAGTTGCTGCTTTTCCATCTCCAATATTTATTACTATTTTCTCTAAATTTGGTACTGCATTTGTATTATTTATATTTAATTGTTTTTTTAAGTCATCAATTAATACATTTCTATATTGTTTTTTTAGTCTTGGAATCATGCTTCATCCCCGGTTTGCGCTAATACTCGAAATTTGTTTCCATTTTTATCAAACTTATATCTTACTCTTCCACTCTTTTTTTTAACAACTAGTGCTACATTTGAAACATGAATTGGCATGCTTTTATCAATTACACCACCCTGCATGGTTTGCCCCTGTGGTTTTTGATGTTTTTTATTCACATTTACACCTTCAACCAAGACTTGGTTCTTCTTAGGAAAAACTTGTAAGACTTTACCTTCTTTACCATTATCTTTACCGGAAATTATTTTTACTGTGTCACCTTTTTGAATTTTCATCACAAAACCTCTGGTGCAAGCGAAACTATTCTCATATATTTTTTTTCTCTTAATTCTCTTCCGACTGGACCAAAAATTCGTGTACCACGTGGTTGATCTTGGTCATTTAATATAACACAAGCATTTTCATCAAATCTTATATATGTTCCATCTTTTCTTCGGGTTTCTTTACTTGTTCTTACAACAACGGCTTGAACAATATCACCTTTTTTTATTTGACCTCCTGGAACAGCATCTTTTACTGTTGCAGTAAATACATCACCCAATCCAGCATATCTAATCCTAGAACTTCCTTTTACCTTGATACAAAGCACTTCTTTAGCTCCTGAATTATCTGCAACTTTTAATCTTGATTCTTTTTGTATCATCTGGCTCTCTCAATTATTTCAACAACTCTCCACATTTTTGTTTTTGATACTGGTTTTGTTTCAGTTATTTTTACTGTATCTCCTACCTTTGCTTCAGAGTTTTCATCATGAGCATGAAGTTTTCTAGTTTTCTTAACAATTTTTCCATATTTAGGATGTTGAAACTGTAATTCTATAGATACGGTGACAGTCTTATCTCTACTATCGGAAACAACTACTCCTGTTCTAACTTTTCTAGAAGTTCTCTCAATACTATTCATTAGAATCCTCATTTATGCTTTCTTGTTTTACTTTTTGATTAAGAATTGTATTGGCTTGTGCAATTTCTTTTTTTATTTTCTTGAATACAGATGTGTCTTCAATTTGACTTGTTGCCAACGCAAACCTTGAATCCAACAATTCACGCTTTAGATCAAAAATCTTATTTTCTAACTCAGTTATTGATAATTCTTTTAAATCGTTCACGCTCATATGTTCCTCTTTACAAATTTTGTCTTAATTGGTAATTTGTGTCCTGCTTTTCTCATAGCTTCTTTAGCAATTTCTTCAGAGACTCCAGAGACTTCAAATATTATTTTTCCAGGTTTTACTACTGCAACATAATACTCTACATTACCTTTTCCTGAACCCATCCTTACTTCAGCTGGTTTTTGAGTAACTGGCTTGTGTGGAAATATGTTAATCCATACTTTTCCACCTCTCTTCATGGTTCTTGTTATTGTAATTCTTGCTGCCTCTATTTGGCGTGCTGTAATATAGGATGTTTCTACTGCCTGTAAACCGAAATCTCCAAAAGTTACTTCGTTGCCCCCTTTTGATAAACCTCTTCTTCTACCTCTATGTGATTTTCTATGTTTTGTTTTCTTTGGCATTAACATAATTATTCTTCTTCCAATATTGATTTTTCTTGCTCAAACTGTTGGGTTGCTTCATTTGGTCTTATTTTGTTTCCTCCGCCAGCTTCAACTATTTTTGAAGATGATTCGTTAGTCTTTTTTCCTCCGCCAGCTTCTAAAATTTTTGATTTCTTTTTCTCCCCAACAGCAGCTTCTACTCTTGATTTTACTGACTTCACTCTTCCTGCTGTAGGGCCTCCACTTGCTAAATTAGCTTCTGCTGCTATTTTGTCTTGTCTAAGTTTGTTAGAAGCTACAACATCACCTTTATACACCCAAACTTTTACCCCAATTGATCCAACAGTAGTTTGTGCAGCAGCTCGACCAAAATCAATATCAGCGCGTAAAGTATGTAATGGGACTCTTCCTTCTCTATACCATTCTCTTCTTCCCATTTCAGCTCCACCTAATCTTCCAGAACACTCAACTCTCACACCTTCTGCACCAGCTTTTAATGCACCTGTAACTGCTCTCTTCATGGCTCTTCTAAATGCGACTCTGCTTTCAAGTTGATCAGCAACTGCTCTAGCTAAAAGCTGAGCATCTAGTTCAGGCTCTCTAACTTCAATAATATTGAGTTTTACAGGTTGACTAGATAGATCTTCGAGCCCTTTTCTTAATCTATCTGCTTCCGCACCTTTTCTACCAATGACAACACCTGGTCTAGCTGTATGTATATCAACTTGTACTTTGTCTCTTGTTCTTTCAATATCAATTCTTGATACTGCTCCTTTAATTAGTTGAGAAGATAAAAACTCTCTTATCCTGTAATCCTGATTGACTAGTTTTGTATAGTCTTTATCGCTGAACCATCGTGATTTCCAATCATTTACTATTCCAATTCGAAATGCGTAAGGATGTGTTTTTTGACCCATAACTATTCCCCTGTACTTGCTAGTTCAATTAATAGGTGAGAGGTTCTTTTATTTATTCTTCCGGCCCTTCCTCTTGCTCTAGGTCTAAATCTTTTTAGCGTAGGTCCTTCATCTGCGATAGCTTTTGAAATGTATAGATCATTAGAATTTAATCCAAAGTTGTTTTCTGCATTTGCCATTGCGCTTTGAATTACTTTTGTTATTTCATCAGATGCTTTTCTTTTTGTGAATTTTAAAATATCTAGAGCTTCGGAAACAGGTAAACCTCTAATTAAATTTAAGACAAGCCTCAATTTGTAAGGAGATTGTCTAATATATTTGCTTTTTGCTGTAATTGTTTCGTTTTCCATTAGCTTTGTCCTGGGTGTCCTCTAAAAGTTCTTGTAGGCGCGAACTCTCCTAATTTATGTCCAACCATTGCCTCAGTTATAAAGATTGGGATATGTTGTTTTCCATTATGTACAGCTATTGTCAGACCTACCATTTCTGGAACTACAGTAGATCTTCTGCTCCATGTTTTGATAACACTTTTATTACCAGAGTTTTGCGCATCTTCTACTTTTACCAATAGATGGTTATCTACAAATGGTCCTTTTCGTAAACTTCTTGTCATTATTAGTTTCTGCCTTTTTGTGATCGACCTCGAACAATTGATTTATTGCTGTATTTTTTCTTTTTTCTTGTCTTTGCCTCTGGTTTACCCCAAGGACTCACAGGAGTTCTTCCTCCAGATGATTTTCCTTCGCCACCTCCAAGTGGGTGGTCAACAGGGTTCATTGCAACACCTCTTGTTTGTGGCCTTACGCCTTTCCATCTTTTTCTACCAGCTTTGCCGAGTTTGGTTAATTCTGCTTCAGCATTTCCAACACTTCCAATAGTTGCTCTACAGTCCATTGAGACCGTTCTCATCTCACCAGAAGGTAATCTAAGTAACGCTAATCCAGATTCTTTACTCATTAACTGAACAGATGATCCAGCGGATCTTGCCATTTTTGCACCACCACCTGGTCTTAACTCAACTGCATGAACAAAAGTTCCTGCCGGAATGTTTCTTAACGGTAAACAATTACCATCTTTAATTTCAGCTTTAGATCCAGATTCAACCATGCTTCCCTCAAATACACCATCAGGAGCAATTATGTAGCTCTTCTCACCATCAACGTAATGCAATAAAGCAATTCTCGAATTTCTATTTGGATCATATTCAATTCCAGCAACTTTAGCTGGTATACCGTCTTTTGTCCTTTTGAAATCTACTACTCTATATTTTTGCTTATGGCCACCGCCCCTATGTCTAGAGGTAATCCTGCCCTTATTATTTCTACCACCAGTTGATTTTTTTGATTCTAAAAGATTTTTTTCAGGCTTAGATTTAGTAATTTCACTAAAATCCCCTGTTACGTGTCCTCTCATTCCTGGAGTAATTGGTCTGATTTTTTTTGATCCCATATTTATACCCCAAAAGCCTCTATAGTTTGACCCTCTCCGAGGGTAACAATTGCAACTTTTCTAGTGCTTTGTTGACCTAAAACATATCCAAACCTTTTCTTTTTTCCTTTTTTATACATTGTATTAACTGACAGTACGTCAACTTCAAATATTTCTTCAACAGCTCTTTTTATTTCAGGCTTTGTAGAACTTGTGTGAACAAAAAAAGTATAGGAATTTGAATCTGCGATCCGATCATAAGACTTTTCAGATATTAATGGTTGAATTAATACATCTTCTAAATACTTCATTTTTTATCCAATATACTGTTCATTGCATTTTCACTAAAAACTACTACTTCATTAGAAATCACATCAAAAGTAGAAAGTTTTTTAACTGATGTGACTTTAGCTTTTTTTAAGTTTCTAAATGATTTTATTAAAAAATCATCATTTTCTGCATATACAAAAACAAATGATTTGGATATTGATAATTCTTTAAGGGCTTCTGATGCTACTTTCGTAGAAGGCTTCTCAATACCTGAGCCATCAATAACAAAAACTGAATTTTCTAATATTCGGTTTGAAAGTGACATGTTTAGAGATTTTTGCTTCATTTTTTTTGGTGTTCTATCTTTGTAAACTCTTCCACCTGGACCATGAGCTATACCTCCTCCAACAAATATTGGAGAACGTAAAGAGCCATGTCTAGCCCTTCCTGTTCCTTTTTGAACCCAAGGCTTTGCGCCTGTTCCAGAAACTTGGGACCTTGTTTTAACAGATGCAGTGTTATTTCTTGCATTCGTTCTATTCCCTTTTGTTACTTGATGTAAAAGTCCGATATTCACATCTTCCTCTAGATTAAAATCATATTGTTTGTCGGATGCTTTTTTATCTTTTAAGGAAAAGGTTTTTAATTTTACACTCATGAATTTACCTTTATTGCTGAAGATATTTGAACTACATTTCCCTTACTTCCTGGTACAGATCCATTTACAAGTAAATAATTTTTTTCTTTATTTACTTCAACAACTGTCACTGACTGAATAGTTGTTTTTTGATTTCCCATTCTTCCAGCCATTTTTGTGCCTTTAAATACATGGCCAGGATATGATGCATTTCCAATAGAACCACCGGCTCGATGAACTTTATGGACCCCATGGCTTGCTTTCTGTCCAGAGAAATTATGCCTTTTCATTACTCCTGAAAATCCTTTTCCTTTGGAAAATCCAGTTATATCAACTTTGTCTCCAACCTCAAAGAAATCACTTACATTGATTTCTTTTCCTGACTCAAGTGTGCCTTCTTCGTGAATAGGAACTTCAAATAAACCTTCTCCAGGCTCAACATTGTATTTTTTATAATGCTCTTGTAAAGGCTTTACAACTCTCTTAGCTGAACCAATTGTTAATTGTGCTGCGTTGTAACCATCATTTTCATCAGACTTTATCTGAACAACACGACACCCGGAAACATCCAATAAAGTTACTCCTAAAGCAACTGAATTTTCATCAAATAACTGAGTCATTCCTATTTTTTTAGCAATAATTGATTTCATAACTTAATCTCTACTTCAACACCTGCGGGTAAATCTAATCTCATCAAAGAATCAACTGTTTTTGGAGTAGGCTCAACTATATCTATGAGCCTTTTGTGTATTCGCATTTCAAAATGTTCTCTAGATTTTTTATCAACATGAGGTGATCTAATTACACAGTATCTATGTATCTGAGTTGGTAATGGAATGGGTCCTTTGACTTTTGCTTGAGTTTTCAAAACAGTTTCTGCAATTTTTCGTGCAGATTCATCAACAACATAGTTGTCATAAGCTTTTAGCTTTATTCTTATTTGTTGATCTTTTTGTTTTGCCATTTTTTCCTCAAAAAAAACCGGGAGTAGAATTCTACTCCCGGTTAAGTTTTATTTACTCTATAACTTTTGTCACCTGTCCTGCTCCAACAGTCCTTCCACCTTCTCTAATTGCAAATTTAACGCCCTCTTCCATTGCAATTGGAGATATAAGTTCAACTGATATCGCAACATTATCTCCAGGCATAACCATCTCAGTTCCATCACCTAAAGTTACCTCACCGGTAACATCAGTGGTTCTGAAATAAAACTGCGGCCTATATCCTTTAAAGAAAGGATTGTGTCTTCCACCTTCTTCTTTTGTAAGAACATATACTTCGGCCTCAAATTTTGTATGAGGTGTAATAGATCCTGGTACAGCAATAACCTGACCTCTCTCTACATCTTCTTTATCTATACCCCTTAATAGCAAGCCAACGTTGTCTCCTGCTCTACCCTCGTCTAAGAGTTTTCTAAACATTTCAACACCTGTACAAACTGATTTGGTTGTTTCTCTAATACCAACAATTTCTACTTCATCATTTACATTTACTATGCCTTGCTCGATTCTTCCTGTAACAACAGTTCCTCGACCAGTTATAGAAAATACATCTTCTACTGGCATAAGGAAAGGCTTGTCAACTACTCTTACTGGTTCTTCAATATAAGTGTCAACTTGTTCCATCAATTCAAGAACCGCACTGACACCATCTTCTTTTCCTTCTAGTGCTGCAAGTGCAGATCCTTTAACTACAGGTACGTCATCTCCAGGGAAATCATACTCATTTAAAAGTTCTCTAACTTCCATTTCTACAAGATCAAGTAGTTCATCATCGTCAACTTGGTCAACTTTATTGAGAAAGACTGCTATCGCTGGTACACCAACTTGTCTTGCAAGAAGAACGTGCTCTCTTGTTTGTGGCATTGGACCATCAGCTGCAGAAACAACAAGAATTGCACCATCTACCTGAGCTGCACCTGTAATCATATTTTTTACATAATCAGCATGTCCAGGCATATCAACGTGAGCATAGTGACGGTTTTCTGTCTCGTACTCAACGTGTGCTATCTGAATTGTTATTCCTCTTTCTTTTTCTTCTGGCGCTTTATCTATTTCATCGAAAGCAGTTGCCTCACCTGCACCAGCATCAGCCAAAACTTTAGTTATTGCGGCCGTCAGTGTTGTTTTCCCATGGTCAATGTGGCCCATTGTCCCAATATTCACATGAGGCTTGCTTCGGTCAAATTTTTCTTTTGACATATTTTCTCCTTTTCTAAAAGTTCAAGCTTTTAAAAAGCCTAAACTTCAACCTCTACTCCACGAACACTTGCAGTTATTTCTTTAGTTATAGCGTCTGGGACGTCTTCATAACTATCAAACTGCATCGTGAATGTTGCACGGCCTTGAGTTCTTGAACGCAAATCTGTTGCGTATCCGAACATTTCTGATAATGGGACTTTAGCACTGACAACTTTTGCCGATCCTCTTTGTCCCATTTCAGCTATCTTTCCTCTTCTTGAAGAAAGATCTCCGACAACATCTCCCATAAAATCTTCAGGTGTTACTACCTCTACAGTCATAATAGGCTCCAGTAGTTTTACTCCAGCTTTTTTTGCTCCGTCTTTTAGTGCCATTGATCCAGCAATTTTGAAGGCCATTTCTGAGGAATCAACATCATGATAAGTACCATCTTTCAAAGTTGCTCTCATATTTACGAGAGGATAACCAGCTAAAACTCCAGATTCCATTGCAGCTTCTACTCCAGCATTAACAGAAGGAATATACTCTTTAGGAATTCGCCCGCTTTTAATTAAATCTACAAATTCGTATCCATCCTCAATTGGTTCTAACTCCATTATCACATGACCGTATTGGCCTCTTCCTCCGCTTTGTCTAATATATTTTGCTTCAATATCAGTCTTCTTCTTCAAAGCTTCTCTGTATGCAACTTGAGGTTTACCAATATTTGCTTCAACTTTAAATTCTCGTTTTAATCGGTCAACTAATATATCCAAGTGAAGTTCACCCATTCCAGAAATAATAGTTTGACCAGTTTCTTCATCTGAATTGACTCTAAAAGTTGGATCTTCTTCTGCCAACTTTTGTAATCCCTCTGAAAGCTTTTCTTCATCAGCTTTTGATTTTGGCTCAATAGCTACAGAAATAACAGGCTCTGGAAATGTCATAGATTCTAATTGAATAGGATTGCTGGAATCGGATAATGTATCACCTGTTTTTGCATTTTTCAATCCTACGCCTGCAACGATATCTCCAGTAGATATAAAATCAATATCTTCTCTTGAGTTTGAATGCATTCTAAGAATTCTTCCAAGCCTTTCGTCTTTTCCAGTAGTTGTATTAACAACTTTGTCACCTTTACTTAATGTCCCTGAATAAACTCTAAAGTAAGTTAATTTACCAACGTGAGGGTCACTGACTACTTTAAATGCAAGAGCAGAAAATGGCTCATCATCAGAATGTTCTCTATTGATTTCATCATCTTCTTTGCCCGGTTTAAATCCTGAGACGGGTTCAATGTCTAATGGTGATGGTAAATAATCAACAACGGCATCTAAAAGAAGTTGTACTCCTTTATTTTTAAATGCACTTCCCGCTAATACAGGTACAAATAAGCCAGCTAATGTTCCTTGTCTAATTGCTTTTTTAATCTCAGCCACAGATAATTCCTCATCACTTAAATATTTTTCTAAAACCTCATCGTCAGCTTCTGCAACAATATCCAATAATTCTGCTCTTTTTGTTTTTGCTTCTTCTAATTTATCTTCTGATATTTCACTTATATCCCACTCAGAGCCATCATCTTTTGTCCAAGTATGAGCTTTCATTTCAATTAAGTCAATAACACCAATAAAGTCAGCCTCAGATCCAATAGGTATTTGTAAAACTGCTGGTTTAGCTTCAAGTCTTTCAACTATTGATTGAACGTCATCATCAAAATTAGCTCCTGTTCTATCGAGCTTATTTATAAAACATATTCTTGGAACATTATATTTGTCTGCTTGTCTCCATACTGTTTCAGACTGAGGTTCTACACCAGCTACACCATCAAAAACTGCCACTGCTCCATCTAAAACACGTAATGATCTTTCAACTTCAACTGTGAAATCAACGTGACCAGGAGTATCAATGATGTTGATTGTGTGATCGGCCCAGCTACAGGTAGTTGCTGCAGATGTGATCGTAATCCCTCTTTCTTGTTCTTGTTCCATCCAATCCATAACAGCAGCACCATCATGAACTTCTCCAATTTTGTAGGTTTTTCCTGTGTAGTATAAAATTCTTTCAGTAAGAGTAGTTTTGCCAGCATCAATATGAGCCATGATTCCAATGTTTCTTAAATTTTTAAGTTCAACTGTTCTCTCTGACATATTTACTACCACCTGTAATGAGCAAATGCTCTATTTGATTCTGCCATCTTGTGTACATCTTCTTTTTTCTTTACAGCAGCTCCTGTATTGTTGCTTGCATCTAATAATTCTCTTCCTAACCTATCAGACATAGTTTTTTCTCCTCTTTTTCTTGCAGCATCAACAATCCACCTTATTGCAAGAGTTGTGCTTCTTCTATGAGGAACTTCCATAGGTACTTGATAATTTGTCCCACCAACTCTTCTTGATTTTGTTTCAATTTGTGGCTTGACATTTTCAAATGCAGATTTTAAAACATTTAAAGGATCTCCTCCTGCTTGTTTTTCAACAAGTTCTAAGGATTTATAAACTATACTTCTAGCAACATCTTTTTTGCCATCTAATAAAACTTGATTTGTTAATTGAGATACAAGGACACTGTTAAAAATTGGATCGGCTTCAGTTTTTCTTTTGAGTGATGGTCCCCTTCTCATAATTTTTAACCTTTTTTACTTCCATATCTTGATCGAGCCTGTTTTCTATCGGTAACACCTGAAGTGTCTAATGCTCCTCTAATAACTTTATATCTGACACCAGGTAAATCTTTAACCCTGCCACCTCTTACCAAAACAATAGAGTGTTCTTGTAAATTATGACCTTCACCAGGAATATAGGCAGTCACCTCAGTGCCGGTGGATAATCTAACTCTGCAAACTTTCCTAAGGGCAGAGTTTGGTTTCTTTGGTGTAACTGTATAAACACGCGTGCAAACACCTCTCCTCTGAGGAGACCCTTTCAGTCCAGGTGTTTTTTCTTTAGACACCTTTGACTTACGTCCTTTTCTCACTAATTGTTGAGTTGTAGGCATAAAAATTCCAATCTAAAAAAGTTAATTTTTTATTACCGAAAAAGAAGTATATGACAGATTTGAACTTACAACAATGAATTCTTCATAAGTTTTTACTCTGTATCTTCGTCTCCTTCTTCGCCTAACATAGCTAGCCATTGAGCTGGATTTGGTAAACCTTCATCCTCTGAATCTTCTGAAGCAGACGATGGAGTTGCAAACCCAATTTCTGATACTTCTTGAGCGCCTGGAAGAGTTGGCACAAGTTTTTGATATGCATTTGAACCTGTTCCAGCTGGTATAAGTGTACCAATTATTACATTCTCTTTTAGCCCTGAAAGTGAGTCCGTACTTTTCTTCATAGCTGCCTCAGTTAATACCCTTGTTGTTTCCTGGAAAGACGCTGCTGACAACCACGAATCTGTCGCTAAGCTAGCTTTTGTGATACCCATCAGTTCAGGCCTGCCTTCAGCTGGTGTTTTTCCATCTTTAACTAATCCTTGATTGATGCTTCTGAATAGAGTTGCATCTATCAATTCATTTGGTAGAAGGTCAGAATCGTTTGGTCTAACAATCCTTACTCTTCTCAACATTTGTCTTACAATCATTTCAACATGCTTATCATGAACTTCAACTCCTTGATCACGATAAGTTTTTTGGACCTCATCAACCAAATATTCTTGGCATTTTCGGATACCGTTTACTTGTAAGACTTCTTTTGGATCTTTTGGCCCAGTCGTTAACGCTTGTCCAGCCTCAACGCTGTCACCTTGATTTACAAGGAGTGTTTGTCTCCTTAAAACTAAAAGTTCGATTTCTTCTTTTTCATTTTGTATTGTTAGGATACGATTGCCTTCTTCGGTCATATCAACTGATTTAACTTTTCCATCTATCAAAGAAAGTACTGATTTACCTTTTGGAGTTCTTGCTTCAAACAGCTCAACAATTCTAGGAAGTCCTGATGTGATATCTAGACCTACAACCCCACCAGTATGAAATGTTCTCATTGTAAGTTGCGTTCCTGGTTCACCAATTGACTGTGCAGATATGATACCAACAGCTTCACCATCTTCTACTGGCTTTCCTGTTGCAAGACTAAAACCATAACACAGCGCATCCATTGACTCAGGATCTAAAGAGTTAAAAGGTGTTAAGACGTTTACCGATTCAACTCCCGACTTAGATATGACATCTAAAGCCTCAGCATCAATGTAAGTTCCCTTTGATAATTTCCTTCCATCAGCAAATTCGATAGTTTTTTTGTCTTTCTTTATGTCCTCACTAAGCACTCTTCCAAATAAAGTTGAATGTAGATATTTAGAAGGCTTGCCATTTTTATCTACTGTTTTTTTATTAGTTCCCTTCCAGTCAATATTTTCATCGCCACTGTCTTTAACAACAATTCCAGCTGCAACATCTACTAATCTTCTTGTTAAATATCCTGAGTCTGCAGTTCTTAATGCTGTGTCAGCAAGACCTTTTCTCGCGCCGTGAGTTGAAATAAAATATTCAAGCACTGACATACCTTCTCTAAAGTTACTTTTAATGGGTCTTTCAATGATGTCACCTTTAGGATTAGCAACAAGTCCACGCATACCGGCAAGCTGTCTTACTTGCATCATGTTGCCTCGTGCTCCAGATTTGACCATCATATCAACTGGGTTAAATCTTTCAGATTCTAATTCTGCGCTCATGGCATATTGCACTTGGTCTGTAGCTTCATTCCAGATTTCAATAATTTTTTGTTTTCTCTCTGTTTCAGTAATTATGTCGTCTTTATATAATTTCTCGACTTTTTCAGCTTCGTTTTCATATTTTTCAAGAATTTGATTTTTACTTGGAGGAGTTTTTACGTCTGTCATTGCAACAGATAAGCCGGCTTTGGCACCAAAATTAAATCCTACTCTTTTCATAGAATCTAAGAATTCACGAAGTTCAGCTTTATTATATGTTTCAATTACTTCTGAAATTATTTTTTTCATTTGTGGCTTTCTTACAGAAGCTTCTATATATGGGAAGTCTGAAGGTAATATTGCATTGAAATGTAATCTTCCAAGGGTTGTATTTGTAAGTACGTCTCCAGATGTATATTCAGGAGTTAATAACTCTGAAAATCTATTTTTAATTTTATTATAAATTTGTTCTGATCCTGCAAGATCGCCTACTCTGACCTTTATAGGTGTTTGTAAAGTTATGTGTCCAGCTTCATAAGCTAGTTGTGCTTCGTTAGCATCAACGAAAGCATGCTCCGCTGTTTCTAAATCATCATGACATTCTGTTATGTAGTAAAGACCTATTACCATGTCCTGACTAGGAGAGACTATTGGGTTTCCACTTGCCGGAGATAAAACATTATTTGTTGCGAGCATTAGTACCCTTGCTTCAGCCTGAGCTTCAGCTGACAAAGGCACGTGAACTGCCATTTGGTCACCATCAAAGTCTGCATTAAAAGCTTCACAAACAAGAGGATGAACTTGAATGGCTTTACCCTCAACTAATATTGGCTCGAAAGCTTGAATGCCTAATCTGTGTAAAGTCGGAGCTCTATTTAATAAGACAGGGTGTTCTTCTATTACTTCAGCTAAAACATCCCAGACCTGAGCTCTTGATCTTTCAACCATTCGTTTTGCAGATTTAATATTTTGAGCTAAACCTAGCTCAACAAGCCTTTTCATAACAAATGGTTTGAATAATTCTAGAGCCATCATCTTTGGTAATCCACATTGCTGAAGATCTAAGTGTGGACCTACAACGATTACTGATCTGGCGGAGTAGTCAACACGTTTTCCAAGTAAGTTCTGACGAAATCTTCCCTGTTTACCTTTCAACATATCAGATAGTGATTTAAGTCCTCTACCGCCTGCTCCAGCTACTGCTCGTCCTCTTCGACCATTATCAAATAATGCATCAACAGACTCTTGGAGCATTCTTTTCTCATTACTAATAATTATGTCTGGTGCACCGAGTTCAATAAGCTTTTTCAATCTATTATTACGATTTATAAGTCTTCTATATAAATCATTTAAATCTGAAGTAGCAAATCTTCCACCGTCAAGCTGAACCATCGGTCTTAATTCAGGAGGGATAACTGGAATAACTTCGAGAATCATAGCTTCAGGTGGATTTTTTCCATCAGCAAATGGTTTTATCACTTTCATTCTTTGTATTGCTCTTTGTCGTCTTTGAGCAGATTTTGAATCTAAATCTCCTTTAAGCTTTTGCATTTCAGATTTTAGGTCAACTAGTTGTACTAATTCTCTGACTGCCTCCGCTCCCATTCCACCAGTAAAATATTCATCATACTTGTCAATCATTTCACGCCATAGTGTGTCATTCTCTATAAGAGTTTTAGGTTTTAGAGTTTTTAGCGTAGAAAAAGCTTCTTGAATTACTTTTATCTCTGCATCAGATTTAGATTTCTTTTGCTTGATCTCTTTTTCAATTTCTTTTGTCCTTAATTGAATTTCAGCTTCAGGAACTTTTGCATTTTCCATTGCTTTTAATTCAACTTTCATTTGTTTAAGTCTTTTGACTTCCCACTCAGAAAACTCTTCTTCAACAATTTCTACTTCTGCTTCAACAGCTTCTTCAATTTCAGATAAATCTTTAGTCCTTTTCTTGTCATCAATTGAAACAACCAAATACGCAGCAAAGTATATGACTTTTTCTAATTCTTTTGGAGACATGTCAAGGAAATACCCAAGCCTGCTTGGTACTCCTTTGAAATACCAAATATGTGTAACGGGAGCAGCAAGTTCGATATGCCCCATTCTTTCCCTTCGAACTTCACGTCTTGTTACTTCTACTCCACATCTTTCACAGACTATCCCTCTATATCTGATTCTTTTATACCGTCCACAAGAGCATTCCCAATCTTTTGTTGGACCAAAAATTCTTTCGTCAAATAAACCCTCTTTTTCAGGTTTGAGAGTTCTGTAATTAATTGTTTCTGGTTTTTTAACTTCACCAAAAGACCAACTCCTCATTTGATCAGAAGTGGCAAGACTAATGCTTAATTCATCAAAAATTTTTTCCATTATAATTCTGCCTCATCTTCTTCTGGTCTTGTCATATCAATACCAAGTGTTTCTGCAGTTTTGACATATTCGTCGCTGATTTCCTTCATTGAGATTTCTTCTCCAGCAGATAGTATTTCCACATTGAGGCATAAACTTTGCATTTCTTTAAGAAGAACTTTAAAGGACTCTGGTATTCCTGGTTCTGGAATATTGTCGCCCTTAACGATTGATTCATAAACTTTAACTCTTCCTACGGTATCGTCGGATTTTATTGTTAAAAGTTCCTGAAGAGCATAACTAGCACCATAAGCTTCTAATGCCCATACTTCCATTTCTCCAAATCTTTGACCTCCAAACTGTGCTTTACCACCAAGTGGTTGTTGAGTAATCATTGAATACGGGCCAGTTGATCTTGCATGTATTTTTTCATCAACTAAATGGATTAACTTCAATATATATGTGTACCCTACGGTGATTTTTGAATCAAACTTTTCTCCAGTCCTACCGTCATATAATGTTGCTTTTCCATCTTCATTAACAAGAAGATTTCCATCCCTATTTGGATTAACATTTTTTAAAATTTGATGTATTTCATCTTCATCTGCACCATCAAATACAGGAGTTGACACTAAAGTTCCAGGTTTTGCACCATTTGAGGCTTTTGATTTACCCTTAAAGTCATTCCATCCTTCATTTGCTGCCCATCCTAAATGAGTCTCTAAAATTTGACCTAAGTTCATTCTGCTTGGAACACCAAGTGGAGAAAGTAAAATATCCACTGGGGTGCCATCTTCCAAAAAGGGCATATCCTCAATAGGATTTATCTTTGAAATAACACCCTTGTTTCCGTGTCTTCCAGATAATTTATCTCCTACTTGAATTTTTCTTTGTATGGCAACATACACTCGGACTTTTTGATTCACACCAGGAGGTAAGTCAGCTCCGTCATCTCTTTTAAGGATTTGTACGTCAATTACTTTGCCTCTTTCTCCATGAGGAACTCTTAAAGAGGTATCTCTAACTTCTCTAGCTTTTTCACCAAAAATCGCTCTTAATAATCTTTCTTCGGGAGTTAATTCAGTTTCACCTTTTGGAGTGACTTTACCAACCAAGTAATCACCAGGAGTGACCTCTGCACCGATTCTAACGATTCCCATTTCATCTAAGTCCATTAAAACTTCTTCAGCTACATTTGGAATATCTCTTGTGATCTCTTCCTCACCTAACTTGGTATCACGAGCCTCTATCTCATGCTCAGCAATATGGACAGAAGTTAAAACATCTTCTTTAACTAATCTTTCAGAAATTACTATTGAATCTTCAAAATTGTATCCATCCCATGGCATGTATGCGACCAATAGATTTTTACCTAAAGCTAGTTCACCACCTTGAGTACTTGGTCCATCTGCTAAAACGTCCCCTGGTTTAACTTTTAATCCGACTCTTACGAGTGGTTTTTGATTAACAGAAGTTGCTTGATTTGATCTTTTGAATTTTTTGACTTCAAATGTAAACTTTTTGTTTGTTTCATTCTCTTTTAGAGTTATTTCATCACCAGTTACTGAAACTACTTCACCAGCAATTGGGGATATCAAGGCTTCTCCTGAATCTCGAGCAACATTCTCTTCCATCCCTGTACCTACGTAAGGTGCTTCTGTTGTTACTAGTGGTACGGCTTGTCTCTGCATGTTTGATCCCATCAACGCTCTGTTGGCATCATCGTGTTCTAAAAATGGGATTAATGCAGTTGTAACTGAACAAATCTGTTTTGGACTCACATCCATATAGTCAATATCTTTGTCCATTACGAAAGAAACTTGACCACCATTTTGTCTACATAAAACTCTTTTGTTTTGAAATGTTCCGTCATCATTAAGAGGAGCATTTGCTTGTGCAATCGTATATTCATCTTCTTGAGATGCAGTAAGATAAACAGCTTTGTTGGTTTTTACTACACCATTTTCTACTTTCCAATATGGGGTTTCAATAAAACCAAAACGATTTACTCTTCCATATGTAGCTAAAGTACCAATCAATCCAATATTTGGTCCTTCTGGCGTTTCAATCGGACACATTCTTCCATAGTGGGATGGATGTACATCTCTAACTTCGAAACCTGCTCTTTCTCTTGAAAGTCCACCTGGGCCAAGTGCTGACAATCTTCTTCTATGAGTTAAGGCAGCAATTGGGTTAGGTTGATCCATAAATTGACTTAATTGGCTTGTTCCAAAAAATTCCTTTAATGATGCTTGTATTGGCCTTATATTAATTAATGACTGAGGCGTAATTGCTTCGGGTTCTTGTGTTGTCATACGTTCTCTGACAACTCTTTCTAAACGACTAAGTCCCACTCTTACCTGATTCTGAACAAGTTCACCAACAGTTCTTATCCTTCGGTTTCCAAAGTGATCGATATCATCAAGTCTTACTGGAATAGTTCTTCCTAATTTATTTTCAAAATTTTCATCCCCTGCATGAAGTGCTACAACATATTTTATGGTATCAATTATGTCTTCAATTTGTAACATGCCATCAATTTCAGTTGAATATGTTTCCGCATCTTTTTCTCCATAGTCTCTACCAAGTTTTTGCTCAACTTTATATCTTCCTACTTTTGTTAGGTCATATCTTTTTGGGGTATAAAACATTTGTTTTACTAAATTTCTTGCAGATTCAACAGTTGCTGGTTCACCAGGTCTTAGTTTTCTGTAAAGATCAATTAGGGCTGCTTCTGGAGTAGTATCAGGATCTCTTTCAATTGTATTTTGGATTGATGGGTAGTCTCCGAAGAGTTCGATAGCTTCTTCCTTAGTTTCAATTACACCAAGTGCTCTTAAAAATGCAGTGATGTGTTGTCGTCTTTTTCTATCAACTCTAACTCCAACAGTATCTCGTTTGTCTGTGTCAAATTCGAGCCAGGCCCCTCTTCCAGGTATCATTTTTCCAATAAAAATTTCTTTATCGGAGGTTTTGTCTATTTCTTGTGAAAAATATACACCTGGTGATCTTACAAGTTGACTTACGATAACTCTTTCAGTTCCATTAATAATAAATGTTCCAGTATCTGACATGATTGGGAAATCTCCAAGGAATACAGTTTGTTGCTTAATTTGGCCGGTTTCTCTGTCTAAAAACTGTGCAGTCACATATAGTGGTTGAGAATAGGTTGAATCAGTAATTTTACATTCTTCCAAAGATTTAAGTGGTTCTTCAAAAAAATGATTTAGAAATTCTAGTGAAAATCTTCCTGAGAAATCTTCAATAGGAGAAATCTCATCAAGTATTTCTTTTAATCCTTCTTCAATAAACCATTTAAACGAATCTTTTTGGACAATTAATAAATCTGGAATATCTAGAACTTTTGGAATTTTTGCAAACGAAAGCCTAGAATTCTGAACAGCGGACAATAAGCCTCCTCAAAAATGTAAAAATGATATCCGAAAGATATATTATATAGTTACTCGATATTTAAGTAAACAAATAAGTTAAATTTATTTAAGTTCTACAGTTGCCCCGGCACCCTCTAAGGCTTCTTTTGCTTTATCAGCATCTTCTTTAGAAGCACCTTTGAGAATGTCAGATGGAGCTCCATCTACAAGTTCTTTTGCTTCCTTTAGGCCAAGACTAGTTAGTCCCCTAACTTCTTTAATAACTTGTATTTTTTGTCCACCGGCATCTGCCAAAACAACATCAAATGAATCTTTTGCTTCTTCTCCGCCGGAAGCGTCTCCGCCAGCTGGTGCTGCAGCAACTGCAACTGGTGCTGCCGCTGTAACATCAAATTTTTCTTCAAAAGCATCCAAGAACTCTTTAAGTTCTAAGACAGACATTTCTTCAAAAATGCCTAATATTTCTTCTGTTGTCATTTTTGCCATTATTCCTCCTCTTTACTAATTTCTTCACCAGACTCTTTTTTTTCAATTAGTGCCTGTAATGCAAAACTTGTTTTGTTTGTAAGACCTTTAAGTGCGTAAGCAAGTTTGCTTAACGGGGCATTAAATCCTCCAGCAATTTTTGCTAAAAGAACGTCTTTTGACTCTATAGAAGCTAGAACATTTAATTGTTCAATTGTTAAAGGCTTGTTGTCCATCAAACCACCTTTAACAATAAATGAATCATTTTCGTCTGAAAATTCTTTTAATACTTTTGCAGCTTCTACAGGATCAGACTCTATAACTGTTACTCCTGTTGGCCCAGAAAAATAATCTAAAATATCTTCAAATCCAGCTTTAGTGGCTGCTCTTTTAGCAAGGCTCATTTTTACTACATTAAAAGTAGCCCCTACATTTTTTAAATTTTTTCTTAGAAGTGTCTGTTGACTAACAGTAAGCCCTCTATACTCTGCTAAAACCAAAGTGTTGGCTTTTTTAAATAAATCTTCTAATTCTTTAACTTTATCTTGTTTATCTTTTCTTACCATAAAAAAATCCTTGCAAACCAAGGACCATCTTTTTACCTGCGATAGAAATTAAGGCAAGCCACTATCGGTCTTTGGTTTAAATTGTTATTAAATTATATATATAACTGAATATTAATGGAGATAAATTACTGATTAATATCTATTTGGACAGAAGGGCCCATTGTAGATGATATGTGCATGGATTTAATAAACTCTCCTTTTGAAGAAGCAGGCTTAGCTTTATTAACTTCAGCAATTACTTCATTTAAATTTTCTAACAACTCTGATTCATCAAAAGAAACTTTTCCAATACTTAAGTGAATATTTCCAAGTTTGTCATTTTTTATTTCAACTTTACCTTTTTTAAAATCTTCTACGGCTTTTGCTACATTTGGAGTTACTGTTCCAGTTTTGGGATTGGGCATCAATCCTTGTGGTCCTAAGATTTTACCTAACTGTCCTACTTCTGCCATCATTTCAGGAGTTGAAATAACAATATCAACGTCAAGCTTTTCCTCAGAACTAACTTTAGTTGCAAGATCCTTGCCTCCTACTATGTCTGCTCCAGCTTTTTCAGCTTCAGTGAGCTCTTCTCCACCAGCAAAAACTGCAATCCTTACTGTTTTACCTGAGCCGTTAGGGAGAGAGACTGTTGTTCGAATGTTTTGTTCTGGATCTTTTGTATCAATATTCAATGAAAAAACTACATCTATAGATTCATCAAATTTTGCACTTGCTGTTTCTTTGCAAATTCTTAAACCTTCTGAAATATCTTGTCTTTCTTCAGGGATTTGTTTCTTTATATTTTGATATCTTTTACCTTGATTGGTCATATTTCTCCTTTTGGTACATGCGACTTTAGTCTCCCAAAATCTTAATTCTCTACAGTTACTCCCATTGATCGAGCAGTTCCTGCGATAATTTTCACGGCGGCATCTAAATCATTTGCATTAAGATCTTCCATCTTTGCTTCAGCAATTGTTTCAAGTTGAGATCTTGTAATTGAAGCAACTTTTTCTTTATGCGGTTCCGGAGATCCTGATTCCAAACCTATTGCTTTTTTAATTAAATATGAGGCTGGGGCTGTTTTGGTTACAAAGGTAAATGAATTATCTTCAAATATAGTTATCTCAACCGGAACAGTTTCACCTTGCCTGCTTGAAGTATCGTTGTTGAATGCTTGAACAAAATCCATAATATTTACACCGTATTGCCCCAATGCTGAACCAACTGGGGGTGCAGGAGTTGCTCCACCACCAGGTATCTGTAATTTTAATTTTGCTTTTACTTCTTTTGCCATAATGATTTAATTCTTAACTATATCTGTAAATCCAAGTTCAACAGGTGTTTCTCTTCCGAATATATTAACTAAAACTGTAACTTTTGATTGATCAAGATTAATTTCTTCAATTATTCCGTTGAAATCGGCAAATGGTCCAGTTGTAACTCTTACTGTTTCTCCTACTTCAAAGTCAGGTTTGAATTTTGGACTCTCTTTTTTAACTTCTACTTCTTCGTTGGTTCCTAAAATTCTCTCTACTTCCCTTTTTGAAAGGGAAATTGGTACCTTACCAGATCCAACAAAACCAATTACTGATGGTGTATTTCTGATTTCATACCAAGTTGTATCGTCTAGATCCATTCTTACAAGAACATATCCTGGGAATGTTTTCTTTTCAATATTTACTTTCTTTCCATTTCTTATTTCGACTACTTCATCCGTAGGAATTACAACTTCGTAAACATTATCTTCAAGATGAAGATTCTTGATTCTAGTTAATATGTTTGTCTGAACTTTTTTTTCATGGCCAGATTGTGCATTTAAAACGAACCATTCACCAGGAAGGTCATAGGGGTGAAGAGGTGCTTCTTGTTCTTGCTCTACTTCTTCATTTTCTAATTCTACAACTGTGTCTTCACTCATAATTTATTCTCCAGAAGATAACATGCTAATTAATGTATTTTTAAAACCAAAGTCCATTCCAAATATTAATAGAGTCATCGTTATTATTGTCACAATTGTTACGATTGTAAAAGTCGATAAAATTTGAGTTGAGGGCCAATTTACTCTCTTTAATTCTGTCCTCACTTCACCTATATAATTAGAAATTCTTTTAAATCTTGAAACTTTTTCAGTGTTGTATTTACCAATATTTCTATCGGCTTTTTTTGCCAAGCGTTCTTCACGCTCAGACATTCTTCTCATTTCTCTATTCATTTCATTCATAATTACCTCTTTAGCAGGGGCGGTGAGATTCGAACTCACAACCTCCGGTTTTGGAGACCGGCGCTCTGCCAGTTAGAGCTACACCCCTAATCTTTATCAATATCATCAATCTCGTTAGAAGAGCGCTTTATTCCAAAAACTAAAATCAACAATGATATTAAACCAATTAAAGATAATAGTATTATTTTTGTACCCTTATTTGTAGTTGTTTTTACTTTTTTATCAAGCGAATCAATTACTTTGGAGGCAAAATCACTAGGTACTTCAACTTCTTTATTTACCTCAGATTCAAGCTCTTCTCTGAAAGCTTTATATCGTTTTCCAGCTACTTGGCACTTTGGACAATAGGAAATATGATTGTCAGAATCAAAAAGAAAATACTTTCCACTTAAATATGTTCTCATCATTTGACTTCTTTTTCTTCTGCATATGAAATTGTCTTTTAAACTATCTAATAATTCTCTCACGCTTCAATCTCCTCAAGTATATTTCTTAGCTTTTGGTGAGCTCTATGAAGTCTTACTTTTGCAGCAGTAACACTGATGTCTAGATAATCTGCTATTTCTTTGTGTGACCTTCCTTCGATATTTTTAAGTTCAACAATTATTCTTTGCTCAAGAGGTATTTGATTTAATGCTTTTCGAAGTACAACTGAAAGATCTGAGTTAATTGCTACTAACTCTGGATCTTTTTTTTCATCTATCACAACTGGCTCTTGTGTATCTTCAATATTTAATGAGTAGTGTTTTTTTGCTTTTTTTCTTAATGTCCATGCCGTGTTGACTGTTATTCGGTATATCCAGGTCCCAAATGTAGAATCACCTCTAAATTTTTCAATTGCTTTCCAGGCTCTAATGAATGCCTCTTGAGCAACATCATTTGCAAGTTCTCTGTTTCCAGTTAATTTAAATGAAAGAGAAAAAACTAAATCTTGATGTCTTTTGACAAGCTCTTCAAAAGCGCTTTTGTCACCTAATTGAGACTTTTTTACAAGCTCAGAATTAGATACTTCTTCACCAAAGTGATTAAGTTTTGCAATATTTTTCATCTTATTTAAGGATAAAGTAAAAAATTACTTTTTCTATCTTTTTTCTCGATGAAGTGTGTGTTTTTTTAACCTTGGACTATATTTCATTAACTCCAGTCTATCTGGGGTATTAGTTTTATTTTTTGTAGTCACATAATTATGATCACCAGTTTCAGTACATACCAATGTGATTGGTGGTCTCTTGTCTGAAGCCATTTCTATTCCTCCTATTTTTTTGTAGCGGCGGGCAGACTTGAACTGCCGACCTCACGATTATGAGTCGTGCGCTCTTACCAACTGAGCTACGCCGCCAAACCTAATTAATTATAGACTTGGGAGCCCTCTTCCGGGTTTGAACCGGAGACCTCTTCCTTACCATGGAAGTGCTCTACCAGCTGAGCTAAGAGGGCCAGTGCCGGGAGAAGGATTCGAACCTACGTAGGCATAGCCGGCAGATTTACAGTCTGCTCCCTTTGGCCGCTCGGGCATCCCGGCAATAATTAGTCTTTTTAAAGTTTAGATTATATAGGAATTTTCGTAAGAGGTAATTTAATTTGATTAGGATTAAATTGTGAATAGAAAAGTAGCAGAATTACTAAAAAGATGGCTTGATAATGGCTTAATCAATCAAGAAACTTATAAAGAGATAGTTAACTTCGAAGAAAATTCTGATCCAAACCAAAAATCTAAAGTTGCTAGAGCAATAACACTAATCGGAGGATTGTTTCTTTTATCAGGTCTACTAGGCACAATTCCATTATTGTGGGAGAATCTTGCTTACTGGGCTCAACTAGGACTTTTAATTGCAACTACTTATTTTCTTTTTTATACAGCTGGATATAGCGAAAAGATGGAAGATGGAAAATTATTTATTTTTAAATCTACTGACAGAGTGAGCTCATTTTTATTCTTAATCTCAAATATATCGTTTGGTGCAACTATAACTTTTACTTTAAATATTCTTCAAGAAACTGAGATTATATATGTTAGTGAAGAGTTGTTATATGTTATTGTTTCTTTCTTTGTTCTCTTATATGCAATATATTTATTTCAAAGAACAAAACTAATTTTCCAACATGCTGGATTATTTTATTGTTTATGTTTTTTCTTGGGAGCTACTGGAAATTTAATTTTTCCAAACATCGAACCTTGGGCCGGAGGACTTTTTTTAATTGCTATTGGAAGTGTCTGGGGTATCAATACTTATTCAACATTGCTCAAGCCAAGTTGGCTAGGTTATTTTTTATCTACTACAACTGTTTCAATAGGTTCAATCATTTTTATAGAAGACTTGATCGATAGTGAAATAATTACTATTTTGATTCTTATCTTTGGTTCTATATTTTACGTTTGGGCTAGCATCCAGCTTTCAGAACAAGTTATCTTTTTTATTGGAGGATTAGGTCTTGTCATCAACTTACCAAGACTAATTACTGAAATATTACCAGATAACATTTGGCCACCATTAATTCTCTTTTTAGTAGGAGGTGTCCTTGTGGTCGTTGGCTTGTACCTAAACTCTATTAGAGCAAATATAAAGACAACTAAACCTTAAAGATTTATGAATAAAGTTAATTTACCATTATTTCTTTCTTTAATGATTTTCCTTACAACAACAATAATTGTTGCCGTTTTTGGTGTTATTCCTTTACCAGAATACGGAAACCTCACTAGCAATATGGAATTTGATGGAAAAATTATTTATAGGGTTGAGATTGAAAGCCAAAATCTTATTCCTCCGGCGCCAGATATTATGGATGAATGTATTTTTTCTGTAGACCTAAATAATAATTTACTTAAAGAGGAGAAAATTATTTGTACCAGTGATCTCGAATATGACTTAGGTTACAATATCAATTTTTTTGATGCTCAATTATATGAAGAGCGAGATATCTTAATTAGATATTGGGATGAATCAACCAACACCGAAATGGGCTTAGTTATCGAATTAAATAGTGGAGAAATATTAGATAAAATTAAAAACCCTAATTTTGCTCAAGAATCAGAAAAAATGAATATATATGGTGAAAAGCTTATAGACCCTTGGGAGACATCAGATTATGACTCAAGAGTTATAACTATTTATTATCAAACCAGATATGAATCTATAGAAGTATATCGTTCAAAAGCACCAACAAATTATAGATTCGAATCATTGAAATGGTCTCATGATGGAAATAGCATAGTTGGAATAGATTCAGAGAATAATCTTCTATTGTTTTCAAAAGATAAAGAATTCGATCCTGTTATTGTTCAATTTGAAGAATTAAATCTTGAACTCGAAAATTTTGAGGAAAAAAGAATATTAAATCTTTTAGGTTGGACTAATTAAGAAAAATCTCTTTCTGGTCTAACGCCAATCTCACTAATAACATGTGCTGCACTTTTATTAGCAAAGTTTGCAGACTCATCAATAGTTAAGTTTTTTTGCAATCCATATAGGTATCCAGCAGCAAAGAAATCTCCTGCTCCAGTTTTATCTATCACGTTAGCCTCTGTAGCTTCAAAGAAATATTCTTTATTGTCTTTTATAACAATTGCGCCTTTTGATCCTAACGTACAAATCAATTGTTCTAATTTAGGAAAATTCTCTTCAAAGAATTTAAAAGATTTTTCTGCTGTATCTTGTAAAGTTAAAGCTTTCAATTCATCTTCATTACAAAAAACGTAATCAATATTTTCTTTTATCAAATCTAAAAAGCTGTCTCTATGCGCTTCAACACAAAAAACATCAGATAATGATAAAGCATTTTTACCTCCAGATAATTTATTAACATTGGAGGCATATATAAATGCTTCTTTGCTTGGTAATCTATCCCAAAGGTAACCTTCCATATACAATATATTGCATTTCTTTATTGCTTGCTCATTGAGGTCACTCATCGAAAGCTGTGCTCCTGCACCTAGATAAGTGTTCATTGTTCTCTCTCCGTCTGGAGTTATAAAAATTGCACACAGTCCAGTTTGATCATCGCCTTCTTCGTAAACAGTAAGGTCTTCTAGTCCGTGTTCTGATAAACTCGATTTAAATTGTTTTCCTAAATCATCATTTGAAACTTTTCCGATAAAGCCTGCCTGTCCTCCTAGTACAGAAATCCAATAAGCTGTATTTGCAGCTGATCCACCAGCTGCATATGTAGGGTTTGGCATATTTTCTAATAAAAAATTAGATCTCTCTTTATCAACTAGAGTCATTCGAGCTTTGTTTAAATCGAGCTTCTCAATGATATTCTCATCAATTTGCTGAAGCGTGTCAACTAGTGCGTTTCCAATGCAAACTATCACAAATTGATTTTAAATGATTGTTCCAGGATTTCCATTGCTAGAAATTATTTCTGTTGAAAAATTGGATAGTTTTTTCATTCCACCCAGTAAATTGTAAGAAATTATATCTTTTGATCGTAAAAATTCTGAAACTTTACCAGATCTTTGTCCTGATCTACAAACAATGACATATTTTTCATTTTTTTCAAACAAATTTAATTTATCTGTAATGTCCCCCATTTTTATATGTTCAGCTTCCGAATGATGCCCGTACATCCACTCGTCATCCTCTCTAACATCAACTAACTTCCAACCATCATCAAGTTTTTGCTGAAGATCTTCAGGCTCAATCTCTGAATTGGTTTCTTCTTTATCTATATCTGATTCCACTAGCACCCTCTCTAAGCCTTCTTACTCTTTCTTTTGTTGGTGGATGAGTAGAGAATAATTTTCCTAATCCAGAACCTGAAAATGACTTCAGAGGGTTTGAGATAAAAAGTTGACTTACAGCTGGATTAACATCTAATGGATTTTTAGAATACATCTCTATTTTTTCTAAAGCAGATGCAAGTGCTAAAGGATTTCCAGAAATTAATGAACCTGTTTTGTCAGCCCCATATTCTCTTGTTCTTGAAATAGCCATCCTGATTATTAATGATGCAATTGGTGCAGCAATAAAAGCTATCAAAATTATTGCTGGATGTCCATTTCTATCTCTTCGCCCACCTCCCCAAAAGTACATTCTTGACATAAATGAAATAGCTGCGGCTAACATCGCAGCAATACTTGATACTAAAATATCATTATTCTTGATATGAGAAAGTTCATGAGCCAAGACCCCTTCTAATTCATCTCGGTTTAATACTTTTAAAATTCCAGTTGTTACAGCAACTGCAGAATTTTTTGGATTCCTCCCTGTTGCAAAAGCGTTAGGTTGATCACTCTCAATAATATATAGTTCAGGGACTGGCATTTTTTCTTTTTGAGATAAAAACTTAACTATATCTTTGACTTCTTGATAAGTACCATCCTCAATTTTTTTTGCTTTAGTTGAAGCCAGTGCGATTTTTGCTGAATTAAAGTACATAATAAAATTGAATAAAAATGCAAAAAATAATGAAGAAATCAAACTGAAACCTAAAGCTTGAGCAGTAAATACTACTATCAGTGTCATTACTGTTAACAACGTAGTAGTTTTTAAAAAGTTCATAATTTTATTATAAATTGCAAGAACTTATACTTTTTTTGCTTCAAGGGTATAAAATCCTCCAAGCCCTCTTTCATTATGAATTGCCTCAAGGCCAACTAGTTCTGACTTAATTTTTAACTGTTCAATATTTGAGGTTTGATGTAATTTATCTTTTAGTTCTTGATACAGATGGTCGTAACCAAAATTATCAAGAAATTCATACTGATAGATCAATTGGACTTCAAAATTATTATTCGAAAAATACTTTTTTAAAAAAGTAAAATTTACATCATAAGTAATATCCGTTTCCGTTGGCATGCTTATTGGTTCAGATGAAAAATGATGATCCTTGTAAGTTCTTACAGTTGATTTATATGGTTTTGAATTTCGATCATCATATCTAAAACCATAATCAAAAATCAACAAATATTTTGGATCAATTAGTTTAATTAACTCGTCTAAGAAGTATTCAGAATTTAATTGTATTTCTAGATCATTATCCTGATTATTAAGAAAATTATATCTCTCAATCCAATCAATATTTTTTTCTCTCATTTCAACTTGTCCATAAACTAGATTTTCATTTTTATCAATCTCTACCGTTTTCTCAAACCATTGGTTGTCAATCTGCTTTCCAACAGAGCAAGGAATGTTATCAAGAATTTCGTTCATGTAAATTGCATCAACGTTCTTATTCATGTAACTATCTAGATTATTTTCAAGAATTATATTTTCTTGATTCAGAGCTTTTTGAGCATTTTTGGATAATTCAGTTACATAAATATCTTTTGATAAATATTTTGAGATTTGTTTAGCAAGGGAACCTGTTCCTGCTCCTATTTCTAAAATATTTGAATCATTATCTAAATTATTTGAAATTAACCATTTTGAGACAAAGACCCCAAAAAAATTTGAAACTTCCGGTGATGTAAGGAAATCACCTTCTTTGCTTGAGCGAACTTTACCATTTAAAAAATAACCAAATTCGGAGTACAAAGATTCCTCCATAAATTCATCAAAGTAGAAAAAATTTCTATCATATTTTTTTTTGAGATGATTTATAAATTTTTGATTTTTCACGAAATTTTTTAACTATTAAAAAATATTGAAGACGCTTCCCCTAAATTGCTGAATATACCTGGAAAGATTCCTGAAACTATTGTCAAAATTAAACTTACAAAACCAACAACTCTTAATGGACTTGGAATCAAAGTATCGTTATTACTTTTTACATTTTCATTTGGACTGTCCATCCATATGATTTTTGAAATTCGTGAATAATAAACAAGTGCAATTACTGCATTTATAGCTCCAATAATTCCAAGAGAAAGACCAAAGATTTCACCTGTGCTCAATAAGCTTCTAAATACAACAAACTTAGCAAACCAACCTCCTAATGGTGGTATCCCTGCCAAAGAAAAGAAAAAGATTACAGCAAAAATGCCAGCTAGCGGCATCTCTCTAGCAAGGCCTCCCCAGTCATACATGTCATCTGATTGAATATTTCTTTGGAGTAGGTTAATAACTAAGAATGCCCCAATGTTCATGAATGCGTAAATTATTAAATATGTAACACTTGCATACACCCCATCTTCATAATTACTTGTTATCCCTGCAACTGCCATAGGTGCAAGAATAAATCCTGCTTGAGCAATCGATGAGTAAGCAAGAAGTCTTACAGGATTAGTTTGCTGCAATGCTGACAAATTACCAACAAACATCGTTATACCTGATATAAAGACGAGGATAATTCCTAAGCCCTGACCAGAGTCGTAAAATACTTTAGAAATTAAAATTATTAATGCAACAAAACCAGTCGCTTTAGAGCTTACAGACAAATAAGCAGTCACTGGAAGTGGAGCACCTTCATAAGTATCTGGTGCCCATGAATGAAAAGGAACAATTGATATTTTGAATCCAATACCAGCCAAAATTAAGATTGCACTAAGTAATGTAACAGGTGATTGGTTTAAATCAGATTGGATTAATGTATTTGCAATGTCTGAAAAAACTAATTTTCCAGTAACACCATAAAGTAAAGAAAATCCGTAAAGAATTAACGAAGCCGAAAGAACCCCTAATAGAAAAAACTTTATGGATCCTTCATTTGATTTTTGATCCCCTTTTTTCCATCCAGATAGAAGAAACATTGGAGTGGACGCTAATTCAATACCGATAAACATAGTTAACAAATCTCTAGAGGAGGTAACAACCAAAGCACCAAGGAGTGAGCTTAGTAACAGAAAGTAATACTCTCCTTGATAATATTCGTCACTCTCAACAAAATTAACAGATAGTAAAAAGGTTAAATAAGTAACTAATATGAAAAGCCCTTTCAAAATCAGGGAAAATTTATCAATTACATAACTTCCTTCAAAAAGTATTTCTGGTGAACTGTAGTTTGCATACTGAAAAATGATTGGCACAAAAGCTATTAAGGAACCAAGTATCGAGACAAGTGCAACAATGTACTTTAGTTTTCTTGGAAGTAACAAATCTAAAGATATAGCAGTTACAATTGTCAAAATAACAATCAGTTCACTTGAGATAGCGAAATAATTGATACTAATTTTTAGCCTCCGAACGCTTTTGCGACAAGAGCAATTACTGCATCATTTGTTGCCCCAAATATAAGTTTTGGAAACACTCCGATTAAAACAGTAAGAATAACTAATGGTATCCAAGCAACAAGTTCATAATTATCAGCATCATGAAGTTCTTGGTCAATCCATTCTTCCTTAGGTTCTCCTAGATTTACTCTTTGAAGCATCCACAATAAATATCCTGCAGTTAGAACTGTACCGATGGCACCAGCAACCATGGATGATCTAAAAATAGTGACATTAAGACCTGGTAAAGGATTATAAGCACCAAGCAAAGCCATAAATTCACCCCAAAATCCAGCCAAGCCTGGTAATCCAAGTGATGCCATTGCTGTAAAAGCTAAGATTGCACCTGTCTTTGGCAGAAGTTTCATATTCCCACCTAGTCTTCCCATATCTCTTGTGTGGTACGTATGAGCCATGGAACCTGAAACAAAAAATAACAGTCCGGTAATTATTCCGTGCGCAACCATTCCAATCATTGCTGCATTAATCCCAATTGAAGTAAGAGACGAAATCCCTAACATTACAAATCCCATATGACCAACTGAAGAAAAAGCTATCAATCTCTTTAGATCTGTTTGAGCAAGACAAGCGAGAGACCCGTATATAATTCCAATTGCAGATAATATTGCAATTGCTGGAGCCCAAGCAACAGCCTGTTCAGGAAGAATTGGTAAAGCAATCCTTACAAAACCATAAGAACCTAGTTTTAATAAAATTGCTGCTAATAATACTGATCCAACGGTTGGTGCGGCTGTATGAGCATCAGGTAACCAAGTGTGTAAAGGCCACATTGGAACTTTTACAGCAAAGCCCAAAAATAAAACTGCAAAAACTAGAGTTGCAAATGTTCCAGTGAAAGCACCATTGGTACCTAGTTCAATAAGTTCTGGAATGCTAAATGTTTTATTTCCTCTGAAATATAAACCTAAAAATCCTAAAAGCATAAAAGCGGATCCAAACAATGTAAATACAAAAAATTTGATACTTGCATAAAGTCTTGTTTCAATATCGTTCTTTAGTCCGGAGACACTTCTTACTGTTTTATCCCCCCAAATACCAATCATGAAATACATTGGAAGTAAAACAAGTTCAAAAAATACAAAAAACAGTATTAAATCTAGTGCGACAAAAGTTCCGTTCATTCCAGTTTCTAGAATTAAAATTAAAGACATCATTCCTTTTGCATTTTTTGGTTCAGGTAAATGTTCGAAAGAATAAATAATTGCTAATACAGAAATGAATGTTGATAAAAGCAATAAAGGCAACGAAATTCCATCAATTCCTATTTCATAATTTGAATTTATACTGCTAATCCATGAGACTTTTGTTCCTAGCTGAAGTTCAGCAGCATCATTAAAATCAAATTGTAGGGCTACAACTAAACTCACTAAAAAGGTCACAATCGCTGAGCCTAAAGTTATTAACTTTATTAACATCTCTTGTTTTTTAGGTATCAGAAAAATAAATATGGCAGAAATTAAAGGAAGGAATACAACAACCGTAAGACCTAATCCACTATCTAAAAAAGAAAAACTACTCAATACGTCCCACTCTCATTCATAACACTAACAAAATTATTAAGCTAATAACTATTACTCCAACTAAAAAATACATCAAATATTGCTGAGTTTTTCCAGTTTGAATTAATTTAACCTTGCTTCCAATTGTATCTGTCCCTGAGGAGGATAAATTCAATACCTTGTCGATTCCTTCTTGATCCAGATTCTTATAGACTATATCACCAGCTTTAGATGCAGTTACTCCAACACCGTTGACAAATCTGTCGAGAATATTTGTATTGAATGAATCAATAAATTTTGCAAAGGTAATTTTTACTGGATCGATTATGAATTTGAAGTAGATAAAATCTAAATAATATTTATTCTCTAATATTTTCCAAATAGGTTTTATTTTGATTTTTTGATCTCCATCTACGGCCTTGCCAGATAATTGATATACGTAATACGCAAGTCCTATCCCAAAAATTCCTGCTGAGAAACCACTAAACATTGCAACTAGATCGAAGGATTCCGGATGATACTCTACAATAGCATTCTTCCTTGTTGTAACCCATGTTGTAAAACCTGTATAAACACCTGGAATATTTACCCATCCTGCAACAATCGCAAATCCTGACAATACAATAAGCGGTATCGTCATCATTTTATCTGATTCATGTGGATGTCCATCTCCTCGATATTCTCCAAAAAAAGTTAAAAGAACTGCTCTTGTCATATAAAAAGCAGTTATAAAAGCACCCAAAACAGAAATAATAAAATAAATATTATGCCCTTCGTGATTGAGTGATGCGAGTATTTCATCTTTTGAGAAAAAACCAGCTAATGGTGGAAGTCCCGCAAGTGCAACTGTCCCGATGATGAAAGTTGAAAATGTTCTTGGCATTTCTTTTCTTAGTCCCCCCATTTCCGACATATTATTTGTATGAACTGCATGAATTACCGAACCAGCACCTAAAAATAATAAAGCTTTAAAAAAAGCATGAGTCCAAAGATGGAAAAGTCCAGCAGTGTATGCTCCAGAGCCCATGGCTGTCACCATGTATCCAAGTTGACTAACGGTTGAATATGCCAAAACTTTTTTCAAGTCATCTTGTACAACCGCTACCAAGCCTGCTCCTAAAAGTGTAATTACTCCAAATAAAAGAACTACATCTAGTGCCTCTGAAGCCATGCCTTGATAAAAAGGAAACATCCTTCCGAGAAGATAAACTCCTGCAGTAACCATTGTTGCTGCGTGCATCAGTGCTGAAACTGGAGTTGGACCAGCCATTGCGTCAGGTAGCCAGACGTGAAGTGGAAATTGAGCGCTTTTACCCATTGCCCCAATAAAAAGGAGAACTCCTCCTAAATAAGCCACCGTCTTTATATCTTCATAGTCATGAGTTGATTGATATAAAATTTCAGAAATCCTAAGTGTTTTAGTAGATAGAGCAAGAACAATAATTCCGATCATTAAACCTATGTCAGCAATTTTATTAGTGATAAAAGCTTTCATAGCTGCAGATGAATTTTCTTTTTTCTCCCAGTAATGGCCTATAAGTAAATATGAACAAACTCCAACAAGTTCCCAGCCAATTAAAAGTTGAAGGAGAGTTGGAGAAGATACTAAAACCAACATGCTTCCAGCGAATAAAGTTAACGAAGTAAAAAAGAATGTGTAACGTATTTCACCTTGCATATAGTTTGTTGCATATACGAATACTAAAGATGAAACAGTTCCAACTACAAAATACATCATTATTGATAATCCATCTACAACCCAACCAAATTCAAGATCGTAAGACCCTATACTTCCAACATTGATAAAAAATTCGTTAGCAATGCCTTTAGTCGCATGTTCATAAAGTAAAGCTGAACTATATAAAAATATAAACAAGACTGTTCCTAAAGCTAATTCAGCTCCCTTTAAAGGAAGATATTTACCTAGAAAAGTTATAAACAATGCTGCAAGAAAAGGTAGTACAACAATTAACCAGGTAAATTCTGCAATTACGCCACCATCTGTATATTCTGGTTTTCCTTCTGCAAGAAAATTTACAAAATTTTGATTTACCATTTCATCAAATCGAATTCATTAATATTTGCAGTTTCTCGATTACGAAAAAGCATTAATACAATTGCTAATCCAATACCAACTTCAGCTGCGGCGATTGTGATAATAAATATCGAAAATATTTGACCATTTAAAAAAACATCTGAAAGCATGGCATTAAATGCAACAAAATTTATATTTACGGAATTAAGAATTAGCTCAATTGAAAGCAACACCATTACTGCATTTCTTCGAACAAGAATTCCATAGATTCCTATGGAAAATAATGCTGCTGCTGCAATAAGTATGGGTTGAATGCTCATATTTGGTCTTCGTCCATTAATGCATTATCTTTTCTTGCTAGTGTTATTCCGCCAATTAAAGCTCCCAATAAAACAAAAGAGACTAACTCAAAAGGAAAAACAAATCTACTTAACAAAATTTCACCTAATAGCTTAGTTGATGTTCCCTCACTAATTACAACTGTTGAATCGAATGTTTGTAAAAGTATATAAGTAAATATTCCAAAAATTGAGAGCGATATCAAAGTAGCAAATAGTTTGTTTTGATCATTATCTAATTCAGCATTTGGACCTAAAGGAGCTCTTGTAATCATCACCCCGAATAAAAATAAAACAATCACTGCTCCTATATATACAAGAACTAGTACCAAGGCAACAAACTCTGCAGATAATAAAATGAATAAAATAGCGGTAGTAGCTAGCGTAAAAACTAAAAATATAGCAGCATGAATAACATTTGAAGTAGTCACTACTTTTATTCCACTAAGTAGAAGCAACAATAAAAGAAAATACGAAAATATGTCTATTGCTTCCATTAGCTCTCTAAGCCTGGACTTTCAGGAACAGTCTTTAACCATTCATCAAGTCTGTCTTTGTCGTGAAGCATATCTCCCATAGAAAACTCGGAATATTCATATTCAGGTGACCAGAACAAGGCATCAAAAGGACACACCTCAACACAGATTCCACAATACATACAAAGTGCATAATCAATATCGAAGCGATCAAGTACTGCTCTGCTTCTTTGGCGCCCCCCTGGTTTTGAAGGTGGTTGTAATTCTTTGTGACCCTCTATATAAATACACCAGTCTGGGCAAGATCTTGCACACAACATGCAACTTGTACAAGCTTCTGAGTCTAAAGCAATTACTCCTCTTGTTCTTGGTGCAAGAACTTCCTTTTCAAAAGGATAATTGACGTTTGGATTTTCAAAAAAAGGAAGAAGGGTCTTGAACATGTTGCCAATAACGATTTTTAATCCAATCAAAAATCCAGGAATCCTTGGTTTAAATTTTTGCATTAAAAAACTACCTTCATGATTGCCGTAACCATTATATTCAAAAGGGAGAGAGGTATAAGCACTTTCCAAGCTAGAGTCTGAAGTTGATCTTCCCTGAATCGCGGAAATGACCATCGTATAGCAATAAGAAGAAACGCTAATGTAAATGTCTTTCCGATTAGAACCAGTGGACCATAAAAATTAACCCATTCTGTCGGTAAAAGTGGAATATGATACCCACCTAAGAAAAGAGTTGAGGCAATTGCACACATTACAAATAAATTTATATATTCAGAAATATAAAAAATTAGAAATCTAATCCCAGAATATTCTGTCATAAAGCCCATAGTTAATTCAGACTCACCAATTGGCATATCAAATGGTGTTCTCATCATTTCAGCAGTTGCAGCAATCATAAAAATAATAAAAGCAATGCCCTGTCCTGCTATTACAAAAGGAAATCCAAATTCAATCTGTTTTTCAACTATTCCGACTGTTGACATAGTTTCAGCTTGTATAACGACACCAACTACAGATAAAATTAGTGGCAATTCATAGGCAATAAGTTGGCCCGCTGCTCTTAAACCACCCATTAGAGAAAATTTGTTTGCAGAGGACCATCCAGCGGTAAGCACTCCGATAGTGGAGATGGAGCTGATTGCAAGTAAAAAGAAAACTCCTAATTCCAGGTCGCGAACAATTAATGTTGGACTTAATGGAATAATTGTGAAAAGGCCTACTACAGCAGCTATAACCCAAGCTGGCGCCCACTTAAATACGGGCTCATCAACATCTTTTGGAATGATTGTTTCCTTTTGAAAATATTTTGCAGCTGTTGCAAGTGGAAATATGAATCCTCTTAAACCAACATGAAGAGGTCCAGGTCTCCTTTGCATCCAGGCAGAACCTTTAACCTCTAGCAAAGTAAGTCCTAAGGCCATAACTGGAGCTGTCGCTAAAACAACCAAAACTTTGATAAGTAGTTCACTACTAAAACTCATCTATCAACATCTCCAAGAACAAAATCTAAACTGCCCATTATTGCTATCAAGTCAGGAAGCAATGCGCCTTCAAGCATGATTGGCAAAATTGAAATGTTACTAAATGAAGCTGTTCTTATTTTTAATCTATACGGTCCTAAACCACCTTCAGAAATAATATAATATCCCATTTCACCCTTTGGATTTTCTGCTCTTACATATGTTTGTCCTTTAGGAACTTTTATAACTTTTGGTACCTTTGCTTGAATTGGTCCAGAAGGCATGTCTTCAATTGCTTGTAAAATAATTTTTGCAGATTCTCTCATCTCAGATGTTCTTACAGACCATCTGTCAAAACAGTCACCATTTTCACCTATTGGTATTTCAAAATCAAATTTGTCATATGGCAAGTAATCTGATTGTTTTCTCAGGTCGAACTCAACACCTGATGCCCTTAATATTGGTCCAGACACTCCATACTCTTCAGCAACTTCTTTGGTTAGAACACCTACCTTTTTTGTTCTAGCTTGAAATACTTCATTTCCGCCTATTAAATCTTCAAATGTATCAACAGCTTTCAAAACTTTTTCCATTGCAACTTTGGTGTCATGATAAAATCCTGCTGGCAAATCCTGTATATCTTTTTTTGTTGTTGGTCCAGCACCTGCCACAGGTTTTACACCACCAATACGGTTAAAGTTTGGATGGAATCTTCCACCAGTGACCGATTCAAGCAAATCAAGAACTCTTTCTCGATCTTCCATAGCTAGGAATATAGGTGTTAGTGCACCAATTTCAAGAGGGAAGGCACCATTAAAAACAAAATGTGAACTTATTCTTGCCATTTCAGTCAAAATTAATCTAATGTATTGTGCCCTTTCTGGTACTTCAATTTCCATAAGTTTTTCTGCACCAGCGATAAATGGAATCTCATTTGCAAAACCTGAAACCCAATCAATTCTATTAACTAATGTTGTTACTTGTGGATAAGTTCTGACCTCTGCAAGCTTTTCATAACCTCTGTGCATGTATCCAAGAACAGGTTCAACACTAGATATTTTTTCTCCATTGACTTTAGCTACTAACCTTAAAACTCCATGAGTTGATGGATGCTGAGGGCCAATATTTAAAGTCATATCCTCTGTTTCAATTTCTACAGAAACTGATGCTTCAGATAAAAATGGCATATTATTTGGATCCATAGTTTGAGACATTAGCTACCTTTTTCTTCTACAACGATACTGTCTTCAGGCATGCCTTCAACATCAACATCGCCTGGCCAAGGTTTTACTTCTCTACTAATTAGTTCAAAAGATTTCAAAAGAGGATTTCCCTCATAATCATCAGGTAAGTAAAGTTTTGTGAGATTTGGATGGTTTAAAAAATTAATTCCAAACATTTCATATGCTTCTCGCTCATGCCAATTAGCACCAGCAAATACATCAACTAAAGATTCAATCTCAGCATTTTCTTTAGAAATTACTGTTGAAGAAATAACTAAATTATTTGAATTTGTTTGAGAAAGACAGCTAAGTATTTCAAAACTTGGTGTTACAGGTTCTTTGGGTGCATCCCCAGTTTTTACTTCATTGTCCCAATCAACCGCTGACAACCAATTAAAAAAACTTAGATTAAAGTCTTTTTTTAAAATTTTATGAGTATCAATCCAAGATGAGATATCAACATTTATTTTTAAAGTATCAAAGTTATAAGACGTGTTTTTAAAAGAACTTTGTATTGAATTTATAAATTCGTTTTGGTCAGACTGGTTCAATGTCTTTTTCTCTCCACTTTTCATTCATATTTTCACCTTTTATTTTTTTCTGAAGTAAAACAATTCCCTCTTGCAGTGCTTCTGGTCGAGGTGGGCAACCTGGGACATATACATCCACAGGTATGAGCTGATCAACACCCTTTGTAACTGAATATGAGTCCCAATAAGGACCCCCACTATTAGAACAAGAACCCATAGAAATCACATATTTTGGTTCAGGCATTTGATCATACAATCTTTTTACAGAAGGTGCCATTTTGTCTGTTACAGTACCCGCAACTACCATCAAATCAGCTTGTCTTGGAGATGCAGGAAGAGGAATGATTCCTAATCTCATAAAATCATGTCTTGGTCCGCTAGCGGCCATAACTTCAATGGCACAACAGGCTAGTCCAAATTGAAAATACCACATATCATATGCTCTCGCCCAATTAAGTATTTTAGAAATAGGCTTAGGAACTCCAAATTTGTCTATTACTCCCATTTCAAGACATCCTTTCTAATTGCATAAATTAAACCAAGCAGAAGAATAAAAATAAAAATAAACATCTCAATTAAACCAAAATATCCAAGATTCTCGAGATTTAATGCCCATGGAAAGATAAATACAGCCTCAACGTCAAATATTACAAAAAGTAACCCAAAGATATAGTATCTAACATATGTTTGGCTCCATCCCCCTCCAACAGGATCTACACCACACTCATATGTCTTAATTTTTTCTGGAGTAGGTTTCTTTGGACTAAGCAATGCAGATAAAGAAATAAAAACTAAAAACAATAAGAGTCCCAAACCTATCATTGCTCCAACCGTTACGTAATCTTGAAAATAAGAAATCATATATTAACTTTAGTATGCTTCTAAAATTTTAGTTTTTTTTAAAACATCGGTGGAATTCTTTTGTAAAATTTTTTGATGGATAAAAAAAAATTTCTCAATTCTCCAAACATAACAGACTTGATACAAACAATTGTGAACAAATTATGTTCTGAAGAGGTTTTTAAATTAGATAGTAAATTACGTTTAAAGAAATATGAAAGCTCAATGAAAAAAATTAACTTCATATTAGTAGATGGCCTTGGTAGTAAAAATATTGAGAATTTAGATAATATACTTACACAGAACCAGACTGATGAAATTGTCTCAACATTTCCAAGCTCAACAAGTGTAGCTCTGGGATCAGTCAATTTAGGAAGCGACCCAATAGAAAATGGGTTGATTGGATATTACCATTTTGATAAATCTGAAAATAAATTAATTAATACATTGAATTGGAGAGGTTCGGAAAATTATTTACAGGATAAAAATTTTTTTTCTAATCAAAAAACAATTTGGAACATTCTTAATGAAAAAAATATAGTTTTTAATGTCATTCAACCTAAGGATTTAATCAACACATCTTTGTCAAAACATTTATATAGAGGGGCAAATCAAATTGGATATGAAACTTTAGATGAACTTGGAGAAATATTCACCTTACCAAATATTTTAGATAATCAATTTAACTTTTTATATTATCCCGTGATCGATGTTGCTGCACATGTTTATGGTACAAATAGCGAAGAATGGTTAATAGAAGTTAAAAAGTTTTCTGAGTTTCTATCGGAAATAACAAAAAGTGATGTGGGTCGATACACTTGTTTAACAGCTGATCATGGTGTCATAAACGTAGATGATAAAAATAGACACAAGATTGTATATGATGATTCAGTAAAGATTTACGGAGACCAAAGATCGGTATATATAAATGGAGATATGAAAAAAATAAAAAATATCTTTAAAAATATCCCTGGACATTTCCTAGAAAAACAAGAAATAGAATCACTCATTGGATTGCCAAATGACGATGAAAGAAATAACTTTTTTCCTGAACATGTGTTCTTACTTGATGATGGTCATATTATTTTTCCAAATCATCTGAGTGCAAATTTAAGAGGATACCACGGCGGACTTACACCTAAAGAAGTCGCCATCCCATTAATTGAGATTGTTAGTTAAAAATGGTTTTGTCATATATAGGTATGGTTTTTATTTTTGTTTTAATGTTTTTTTTAATTAAAAAAATTAAATAATTTAATTAGGTTGGTAGGTTCCAAAGAATACTTGCCAAGCTAAAGCTGTTTTTGCTAGAAGACTCAACCATATATATGCTCTTTCTCCATACAAATAGTCTTTCCATTTTCCAACACCTTTATATTGGAGAACCATATTTATGGAAAAAGTATTGAAGAATAAAAATATACTTACAAATATCCAAACAACAAATTGAGGAACTCCTTGTGGATTGGAATCAGTTGCTACTCCGTCACCTATCAGATTGATAAATATAAATATCCATGGTGTAACACCAACTAAACACCCCATAATGTAACTTGTCCAATCAACTTTATCAGTATATTGGTTATTAACTTCCATCATCCAACCAAACCAACACATGGCAGCATTCATAAAGAAAATTCCAAGAAGGGCCCAAACATCATAAATTCCAACAAGTAATGCAATAAGGACAATCATTACAGAAGCGCTTATTGAATATTCAATCCATCTAACTTTGTTGATTCCTTTTGCAAGATCTTCTTGATATTTTTTATAAAATGGTCCAGAAATCAAAAAATGTGCAACAGCAGAAGCTAACAAAAATGTAGCCACGGCTGGACCAAAGTTCGTTATTTCTCTCCAGATTTCTAACTCAGGAACAAGTGCAAAAGATGAGGGATCTTCAGGGCTGCCTACACCAACCAGTTGAGTAAGCGTAATAGGCACAACAAAATCTGAATTTACAACAGTTCCTAGCCAAAATAATCCAGACCCTTGAATCAAGTGCATGAAGCCCATGATGATATTGAAACGTCTTAGTTTCCCTATTTTTTCAGATATCAAATTCCCCCCTTTGACACTCACATATTAATATGGAATTTACAAACATCTACTTAATTATGAATAAACAAGAAATGTATCAAGAAATCCAAAAAATGCTTAATGAAATTGAGGTTATCTCAAAATCTCTATCCTCATCAAGGGAATTTATATCAGAAAATTCTAATAAAAGAGCAAAAGAGAGATTAGCTGAAATAGAAAGCGATTTACAAAATATTGCAGGTAAAATTTCAAAAATTAATTCAGCGCTTTGAGGGAAAAGTAGTAACTTCGGTTACATCGATACATACTTGATCCCCTGGCTCAAAAATCATTGAAGGTAAGGATCTTGCTCTAAAAACTTCACCATTTTTATTTTCAAATGAGATCACTTGATCATGTCCATAGAATATACATTCCTTTACAATGTAATCCCCATTAGAGTCTAAATTAACTTCTATACATTCTGGCCTAATTGATACATCTAAGTCTCCGTCATATGCTGAATTGAATGTACCAAGCGAAGTTTTTACTCTTCCATTTGTAGAGGTTCCTTTTATAATATTTGGATCACCGACTGAGTTTGCTACTGTTTGACTAATAGGGTTTAAGTAAATCTCTTGCGGGGTTGCACTTTGTATGACTTTTCCGTTTTCAAGGACACTTACAATATCACAAACTGATAGTGCTTCTTCTTGATCATGTGTAACGATAATTCCGGTAGTTTTTGTTGCTCTCAATAAAGAAACAACCTCTTCTCTTAAGTCCCTAGCCATTTGTGCATCTAAACTTGTAAAAGGTTCATCCAATAATATGACTTCTGGTTTTGGGGCTAAGGCTCTTGCAATAGATACTCTTTGTTGTTGGCCTCCAGAAATATCTTGTGGATATTTATTTCTATATAGTTGTAAGTTAGTCATGTTGATTATTTCTTCTAATCTTCCATTTTTAATTTCGTCCTTTGAAAGACCGAAGGCAATATTTTTTTCAACAGTTAAATGAGGAAAAAGAGCGTAATCCTGAAAAACCATACCAATTTTTCTCTCCTCTGGTGGAATATTAATTTTTTTGTCATAAATTACTTTATTATGCATTTCAATTGTTCCCTCGTCAGGATTCTCAAATCCAGCCAATAGTCTTAAAGCTGTTGTTTTACCAGATCCGGAAACACCTAGGATTCCAAAAATTGAACCATACCAAATATCAATATTGAAGTCTTCTAATACGGTTTCGTCGCCATAAGATTTTGATAATGATCTAGCTCGAATAATTAAATTATCAAATACCATTTTTAAACCTCTAAATTCCTAGTACTTAATATATAAGTCGGAATTGCACTTATTGCCAACAATATAAAGGCGGAAAATGCAGCTTGAGTAAATAACGCTTCAGATGCAAATGACCATACGTCAACTGCCATAGTGCTGAATTCTGTTGGTCTTAGTAGCAAGGTCTGAGGTAACTCTTTCATTGTTGAAAGAAAAACAAGTGCACCACCAGCAAATAAACCTCTATATATTAATGGGAAAGTAATTTTTCTAAATGTATCTATTTTTGACTGTCCAAGGCCAAGACTTGCCTCAATATAGGATGACTTCACTTGTTCCATTGAAGCTTGACCTCCACCTATTGCCTGAGGTAAAAAGACAATCAAATAGGAAATTACTAGTGCAAAAAAACTTTGATAAATAGTAGGAAATAATTTTATGGAGATGAATAATATTGAAACACCTACTGCGAGATGAGGTAATCCATAAAGAGACAACATTATCTTTTCAAGGAGGTCACCAAATCTAGATTTGTATTGAGATATCAAAATTACGATAGGCATAGCTATAATTATTGCAAAAAATGAGGTTGTTATCGCAGCTGAAAAAGATCCAAGGATTCCAGGAATTGAAGAACTAACATCGTTCCCATAATAAATTCCTCTTAATAACCAAAAGCTCAATACAGAAATTGGAATAATCAAGCCAAGAAAAACTACAAGGCCTAGAAACGAGTAAGCAATTAATTTCCCTTTACCATTAAGTAATATTTTTTTTGGTATTCTTGGCGTTCCTGATACTTTTGCAGACCTTGAGGTATCAGATCCTCTTTGAGCAAAACTAATTATTAAGGCTAGAACAATTAGAAGGCTTGAGTAAAATATTACAGGGTCTCCAAGTATGCTCAATTCATAATATGCATAAATAGCTTTCGTAACTGTAGAATATCGCATTAATGAAACTGCTCCGAAATCAGAAATAACATAAAGTCCCACCAATAATCCAGAATATATTATGGGCTTTTTAAGCCGGGGAATAACAACATTCGTATAGACCTTGAATTGATTTACGCCGAGAGAACGGGCAGCATCTTCAACTGTTGAATCAAGATTCCTCAATGCACTTGTGCAAATGAGCTGTACGTAAGGGTAAGTAAACAAAGTTAAAACTAACCAACTTCCTAAAAAACCCTCTATTCCAGCGATTTCATTAATGCCGTACCTGTTAAAAATTTGAACGAATAATCCTTTGGGAGAAAATGCTGAAATATATGTCAAGGCCCCTATATATGAGGGTATAACTAATGGAAGTGCACACAAAGTGAATAAGATTTTTGATCCAGGAAAATCAAACCTTACGGTGATAATTGATATTATTAAACCAATTATCAAGCTTGAAAATACAACAGCAAAAAATACTATTAATGTATTAAACACTAAACCAAAAACATCCCATGATTCGAAAAAACTGGAAATAGATCTTGAAAAATTAAGAAATCTCCAAAGCATATAAATTACAGGAGAAATAAATATTACTAAAATTAGCGAATTTATTGTTAACAGAGTTTTTGGGATCCTCACATTTATAAGGATATCTATGATTTTAAGTTATTAAAAGAAAAATTCTGGCCAAGTTTCCTTGGCCAGAATCTTATTCGGTTTCGAGCTTACTAGTTAATTTAATGACTGACTAGAAACCTGCCTGCGCAATCAATTCAACAGCTTTTTCCTGCCAAAGTGCTAACGCTGACCAATTTAAATTCGATGGAGAATTCAAACTGTTTATATCTGGTAATAATGCATTTGGTGTTACACCTGGTACGAGAGGGAACTCATATACGGTATTAGTAAAATGCTCTTGAGCACTTGTTGAATGTAAATATTCAATAAATGCTAAAGCTGCTGGTTTGTTTTGACTAGTTGACAAAACACCTGCACCTGCTGGCATCACCATTGCACCACAACCACCATCTAAAAACACATTCTTAATAGGAGTATCACCAGCTTCAGCCAATGTTCTCAATGTGTAATAGTGATTAATCATTCCAATGTCTAGTTCACCTGCAGCTGCGGCAGCAACTTGAGGTGAGTTCTTTGGATATTCTGTATATCCCAGTCCATTGATAGCAGTTAACCACTCAAGAACTTTTTCTTCACCATCAGACTCAATCATGCATGCAATCATTGCAATAAAAGATGAGTTTGTTGGTGCAAGTCCCAATCTATTTCTAAATTTTTCATCATTTAAACCATAAATATCAGAAGGTAATTCGGCATCTGTTACATCTCTTGTGTCAACAACTAAAGATCGAGATCTTCCTGATGTACCTACCCAAAAACCATTTTTGTCAACAGCCCATGATGGGACGTTATCAAGTAAATCAGCTGGTAATCTATCAAATAGACCTGCTTTGGCTACAACGCCTAGACTTACTGGATCTTGTGAAAGAAAAACATCTGCTGGGCTAATTGCACCTTCAAGTTCTAAAGTCCCAGCTAGTGCAGCACTTTTTGCATATCTAACTTCAACTTTTACTCCTGAAGTAGCTTCAAAAGCAGCAATTACATCAGCAACTAAGCTTTCTTTTCTACCACTATAAATAACAAGTGTCCCTCCAACTTCTGCCTCAGGTTCAGCCAGAGCAGCTTCAACAGCAGCGTCAATAGCTTCTTGAGAAACCTCGCCTGCTGGCCCTGCTGGCCCTGCTTCGCCTGCTGGTCCTGCTTCACCTTGCTCGCCTTCGGCGGCACATGCTGCAAAAACCATGATCATTACAGAAATCAAAGCAATAAATTTTTTGTTCATTTTTTACCTTTATTAGCTTATATTTTGTTAATAGTAGTTAACAAATAAAGTTAATAGTAATTATTTTATAATTTTTTTTATTAGCCTCCTGATTACTTATTTTTGAAATAAAAAGTTACAATTAATTATCTTATGAAAAAAGCTGTTCTTCTTGTTAATTTAGGTTCACCTAGAGACTTAAACAAAAAAAGTGTTAGAAAATATTTAAATATTTTCTTATCTGATGACTATGTAGTTGACATACCAAAATTTCTTCAACAACTTATTTTAAAGTTATTCATTTTACCTTTTAGGCCTAAACAAACATTACATGCATATTCACAAATTTGGACAGATAAAGGCTCCCCACTTATAATTTCGACATTAAAAATTAAGGAAAAGTTATCAAGAAAAACAGATTGGCATGTAGAAGTTGCGATGAGATACGAAGAGCCATGTATTGAGTCAGCGCTTAAAAATTTACAATCTAAAGGTTATAACAAAATCTTTGTTTTACCGCTTTATCCTCATAATGCTATGTCAACTACTATTACTACTCAAGTAGAAGTGGATCGTATCGCAAAAGAAATTATTCCTGATGCTGAATTGGTATATATAAAACCCTTTTACAAAAATCAAAAATATATCAGTGCTGTTGCAAATTCTGTTCAAAAATATCTCAATAAAGAAAAATTTGATAAGTTAATATTCAGCTACCACGGTATTCCAAAGAGGCAAGCAAAAAAGACAGACGAAACTGGATCTCACTGTTTTGCTAGCAGTGAATGTTGCGAAGTAGAAGAACTTGGTTCAGCTGATTGTTACAAGGCTCACACAGTACAAGCCTCAATTAAGATCGCAAAAGAGTTAGGTCTAAATGATACAGAATGGGAAATTGCATATCAATCAAGAATTGGTCCAGGATGGTTGACTCCTTTTACTGATAAGAGATTGGAAGCTTTACCAAATGAAGGTAAATCATCAATAGGAATTCTATGTCCTTCTTTTATTTCAGATTGTTTAGAAACATTAGAAGAAATTGACATCAGGGGAAGAAAAACTTTTTTTGATGCAGGTGGAGAAAAAATGACTTACATACCTTGTTTAAATGATTCTGAAGAAACTATAAATCTTATAATTTCCATAGTTAATGATGCTGAAAGTTTAAAAGTTAAATCTTTGAAAATTGCTTGAATAAAGCGCGTGGAAATATTTTTCCGCCATTACGGACTACCCACATAAAAGCTACTAGTAAATATGCAAAAGGACATGCCATATTATTATTTTACAACAATGTTAAAATAAAAGAAATGGATAACAATATTAAAGAATTAGAGGATAACCCCAAGTTAATAACTAAGTTTGAGCCATTAGTATGGTTAGCCTTTATTGCCCTTACCGCAGTTGTAGGTTGTCCTGTATTTTAGAATTTCTCAAAATGGCGATTATGTTAATACCTGTTAACATATCTACAATATGCAAATTGATGATTTAAACTCTCAAAATATCTCAAATGAAGATCAAATATTGAGCTATGAAGAGATAGAAAAATTTCCTAAATCATTTTATACCCATGCTGAAGCCATATTTCATCTGAAAGAAGTCGGTATTGAAATAAAACAAACTCGTGTTGCTGAGTGGCTTGGTGTTAGTAGAGCAAATGTATCACAAGTAGTTGGAAGAATGCAGAACAGCGGTTTAATTGAATTTAATGATGACTTGAAACTTACTGAAACTGGGGAATGTCTTGCAAAGAATATTGCAAGAAGACATAGAATAACTGAACGATTTCTGTCCGAGATATTGAACTTACCTTGGGACCAGGTTTACGAAGAAACCTCGAGATGGGAAAATGTTTTAAGCCCGATTACTGAAAAAGCAATGTTAAAAATGTTAGGTTATCCAAAAACAGGTCCATTTGGAAACCCTATTCCATATTCAAATTATCAAGAAAAAAGTATGTTGAGTTTATTAAATGTAGAATCAAATAAAACTTACTCTATAGAAAAAATAACAGAAGAGCTGAAAAAAGACTCGTCAATGATTGATTTTCTACAAACTCATGAAATGATTCCTGGATCAACAATTAATGTTGCGGATGCAGGAGATTATTCAATAACCATCAGTACAAATAAAAATGATTATTTTGGTATTGATCAGTTTATAGCAAAAAGAGTATTTGTCGTCTGATATAATTTATGATTATTTTCAATCTGCTTAATAATTAATATATGACAAACTTTTTAGAACAAATTCCTAGAAATCTATTTTTATATATAGGTGTTGGTATTTTTGTTTTGATTATTCTTTATAGGTTTTTTCCAAAAGTTTTTATCAAGATACATAAGCCATTCTTCTTTACGCTTGGTGTATTGTCATTATCACTTGGTTATATTGGAATAATAATTCCTGGCCTTCCCACAACTGTTTTTATTTTGATTGCAGCATGGGCTTTCTCAAAATGCTCAGATAGATTTACATTATGGTTAGAAAATCATAGACTTTTTGGTCCAATGATTTTAAATTGGAAAACATACAGAGGTCTTTCAAGAAGAGCTAAAAAGCTTGCTATTTTGATGATAATTCCAACCTTCGTTGTTACCATATTTCTAGTATTTTCACTCGTTGGAGATTTAATATTTGGTTCATTTGGAATAGCCCTTTGTGTTTGGTTAGCTACAAGACCTGAGCCACCTTTAGAAACCAGTTAAAACTAATTAGCTTCTGGGATTTGATAATCTATTGGTGAAACTTTATCTAATTCAAATACCTCTCTAGCTTGAGCCTCATAATTCAGACCAATTGATATTTGGTCGCCTTCTGTAACTCTGTTTCCGTTTTCATCTAATCGAGCATTAAAGGTTGCTTTTTTTCCGGATTTACAAATTGTTTTTAACTCAGTTATTTCATCTGACCAACCTAAAAGATATATACTTCCGGGAAATGGTTCTCCTCTAAAATCAGTTCTTAAGCCATAACATAAGACTGGTATTTTTAATTTATCTACTACTAAGGAGAGCTGGAGTACTTGTTTTGGAGTAAGAAATTGAGCTTCATCAACTAAAACACAGGAGATTTTCTCTCTTTGATGTTCATGAGCTGTCCAAACATATAAATCATCTTCTCCTTCGAATTTTTCTACATCCCTCTCAAGTCCAATTCGAGACGAAACCTTTCCTTCTCCAAACCTATCATCAAGTTTTGGAGTAAAAATTAATGTTTTCATGTTTCTTTCTTCATAGTTGTGCGCAGACTGAAGTAAGTTTGTACTTTTACCAGCATTCATTGCTGCATAATAAAAATAAAGTTTTGCCATGTTTTTATATTACCGTTTTATTGTTATCTTTATCCTTTTGTATCATATAAATATGGAAAATTTATTAAAGTATGGTCATATTCTAGGACTTTCAATATGGCTTGGTTCGATGGTGATGTGGGCAATGTTTGCTCCAAAATTATATAAAATTGATCCGACAAGAAATACAACAAACGTCTTAAGAAAAACCTTCAGCAATCTTTCTTGGGGTTCTTACGCATTATCTTTTCTAACTGGAGTTGGGCTATTTTTTTCAGTTGATAATCCCATGTCATCATGGGGAAGAGAGCTTTCAGTCTTAGCTTTTGCAGGTCTTCTAATAGGGCTCCACAGCTTTGCTTCAAACTTAAGTTCAGGTATTAGAGGTATGCTAAATGGATTTATGTTAGTGAGTGCCTTAATTGTTGTATATCTAGCGACAATTTATATTTAATTTGACCTAATCAAATCTAATTCTTGCTCAGTAATAACACCGACTCCTTGAAGGAGTATATTGCTTGAGCCTTCTTCAATTAAAAACCAATAAATTGTATCTTCATTTGGTATATCTAGGGCACTTTTAAAAGCCTCTTTATCAAGGTAAGCAGTTATTGTTCGATTTCGAATTCTATCATCTCTGATTCCAGCCCTCATTACGCCATCTAAGTAAAGCTCGTTTAATTTATTTGTTTTTCTAATTGTTGGAACCTCAATAATATTGTGAGTGGAATCCATATCATTTCCTTCCAATAGATTTATTGATTGATCTACTAAGCCTTGATGCCATTGTTGAAAGGCGACAATTATAATTAAATCTTTATCCACAAAATCATCTGGAACAATTTTCTTTTCTTTATTTAAATTATTTCCTTCAATTGAGGGAAACTCATTAATTTCACCACTCATATATATATTTTCGCTTGATTGACAACTAATTGTAAGTAGAAAAATTAATATATATTTTTTAAATTTAAACTGGACCAAGGACTTCCTCAAGATTTTTAATTTGTGTATTCATAAGCTTTGTCCAAATTGGTCCAAAGAACAAGCCTACAATAATAAAGATTCCTTTGTATTTAACTTCTACACTATAAGTTAGTTCAGTTCCTCTTGAGTTTGCAGATAAAAATATAGTGTCAATGAGCTTAAAGTTCTTTGTTTCGGCCTGTAGAGAGGCTCTTAAAGGTGCTCCCCACTCAATCACCTCGTAGTCTAAAACCATTTCTCTATTGTTAAAATCTGTAGTGGCTCTAAAAATAGTTCCTTCTCTTATAGGTTCATTAGTAACTAACTCTGCAGTACTAGCGGTATCCCATTTCTCAAGATTGCGAAAATCAGCAGTGAAATTGAATGCTGATTCGATATCGCCTTTAACAGTTATTGTTCTTGAATATAATGGCATGTTTATATTTTAAGCGAAAGAATGTTTAGTTTGAAATAAATTTATCTAAGATTTAAGGATCTGTTCCTAAATCCTATAAAACCTATTGCTATGAATATTATAATTTTTGCTATTACAAGGATCATATCCTCAGCAACTAAACCATCTTGATAAGGATTTCCATATGCTCCAAAGGATGAAATATTGTCATCAACCCATTGAAAGAAATCATTAGTTCCTGAAAGTGAATTTGTTAGGTACTCAAAAGCCATTAAGCCTCCACCAAAAGCCCATGCCATTGAAGACTTTCCAGTGAAAGCCCCAAGTGCAAAACCGAGTGCACCAAAGCTTACACCAGCTAATGCTGCTTGAAGTGTTGCTTTCATCAACGGCCCATAATCAAGTGTTTGACTAAGCTCCATTGTCGCAATTGGAATAAACATTATATTGGTCCATGCGAAGGTAATAAACAAGCCAAAGAGTACTGTAATGATTGCTTGTGATAAATATACTGTTGATCTTGTCATTGGTAGTGAAGCAACAAATTCAAAAGTTCCATCTTCCTCAGCTTTTGATCCCAACTTATTTAAAAGAATTATTGTCGCTGTACCAATCAAAAGTGGTACAAATGGTACTAAGAAATAGGTTGTTACCATCCCTTCTAGTGTAAAAACATTATCCCAATCTGATATTCCTAATAAACTCATCGCAGTATCATTTTCAGACATTCCTCTAAAAGCTTCTCTTTGAGTATCAATAAGTAGACTTTCTACACTTGAGTTTGCGAAAGCTAATGGAAGTATCAACAAATAAACTCCCCCGGATATTGCCCAATTTAATATGAATTTTCTAGGTACCCTAATCATATATTTTAGATAATTAAGCATTTGTTTCCTTTCTGTCATAAAACGCAAAGAAAGCATCTTCTAAATCTTTTCCTTCTTCTTGTGCTTTACTTAGAAATGTTTCATAAGTTTCATCATAAACTTTTACACCTTCTCTTAAAACGGCCATCGAGTTAGCTACTTTCTCAACTTCAGAAATTATATGAGATGATAAGAGTATGGATGCTCCATTATTTGAAAATTCTTCAACTATTTCAAAAAATGACCTCTGGTGAAATGGATCTAGGCCAGAAGTTGGCTCATCTAGAATTAAAGCTTTTGGCTTGTGCAGCACTGCAAGGATTATGGCTGCTTTTTGTCTGTTTCCTTTGGACAGTTCTTTAATCGATGGGTCCACTTCTAATTCAAATTTGTCTGCTAATTCCATTGCGTAGTCAGTTGACTGTCCTCTCATATCAGCACCAAGTTTAAATAGTGATTTAGAATTGAGATTTTGTGGAAGCTGTGGGTCACCAGGAAGATAGCCAATGATTTCTTTTGCTTCAACTGGATTTTCAATTGTATTGATTCCTTCAACTGTAAGAGAACCCTTCGAGGATTTTAAGAAACCCATTAAGCTTCTCATTGTTGTTGATTTTCCTGCTCCGTTTGGACCGAGTAAACCTTTAACTTCTCCATTGTCAACAGAAATACTGATGTCAGAAACGCCTTTGCCATTTTTGTATTTCATGGTTAAGTTTTGAATTTCAATCATTGATCAATTATATAAAAAATAAATTTTTAATTTTCGTTGTCTTCAGAATTTTGTTTTTTTCTCAGCCAGGTAAGTAGAAGAGCAGGAATTAAAAACATAAGCATTTCGTCCCATCCTCCTTGATGATGAAAAACTGGCGGAATATTTGTATAAATAAAAATCATAGATAATTCTGTACAACCCATCTTGAAATATTTATCAATGTATTTGGAAGAAGACCAAATAAGATTGTTAACGATGCTAAAAATGCAATTAACAGATACTCTGATTTTTTAATTAGAAGCGTTTCTATGGGTTCATCTACTTTTTCAATAGTTGCTATCCAAATAGGTTTTAGATAGAAATAAAAACCAACAACTGTTGAAAGTAAAAGAATTGAAACTAAAAAATATTTTTCATATGCCCAAAGATTCGTTAATAAAATAAATTTTGAAACAAAACCACTCGTTAGAGGTATCCCAGCTAATCCAAGCATAAAAACACAAAATGAAATTGCTAAAAATCTATTATTTTTCATAAGCCCTTTCATATTATCCATTTCAAAGTTAGATGATAATTTTCCACTTATTATTGAAAATATTGTGAAAATTCCAATTAGTTGAAGAATATAAGCAAATAAATAAAACATGGAAGAGCTTGTACCGTTTACACCTGAGGTTATACCTGAGAGAATAAATCCTGATTGGACAACTCCGCTATATGCAATGAGTCTCTTCAAATCTGTTTGTATTGATGCAAAAAATGATCCAACCAAAACAGATAAAAAAATCACAGCAAAGAAAAAAGGTTCAAAATCTTCAAGAATAAAACGAATTGATACCATACATATTCTTGCAATAACAATAAATGACGCTGCTTTTGCAACTGAAGCCATATAGCCGACATATCCCGTTGGTGATCCTTGATAAACGTCAGGTGCCCAAGATTGAAATGGAGCAGCCGCAATTTTGAACAATAGACCAACAAAAATTAATAAGACACCTATAAAAGTAGTTAAAGGTATTAAATCTGGTCCAGTGTATGCAATGGCTAAAGCAAAATCATATACACTCATTAAAGAGTACGAAACGTACACAAGTGCAACTCCATAGATAAAAATACAAGAAGCCAAAGAACCAAGAAGAAAATACTTTAAAGATGCTTCGTTGCTTAATTTATCTCTTCTATTCAAACCAGCTAAAGCGTATAAACTTATAGAACCAATTTCAAGACCAATAAACAACATAATTAAATTTTCTGCATCTACCATTAAAAAGAAACCAGAGGCACTCATCAAAATTAAAATAATGGCCTCAGAAGTTTTTTCATTTAATTCATAAGATGTACCCCATATTGGAATAAAATTTAAAAATAATATAAGGCCTATCAGCACATTTCCAAATAATGAAAATTCATCTAGTAAGATTTTTTGAGTGAAATATGAACTTACTCCATTTTGAGAAAATAAACCAAATTTTAAAAATACACAAAATAAAGTTACCAATATGCCTGAAAACGTAATTACTTTTTTTACAATCATCTTTGTTTCAATAGTGATTGTAAAAAACAAGAGAATCAAAGCTGTAATTACAAGTGCGACTGTTGGTGAAATAACAATAAGGTTAAACCCAATGGCTTCACTGATTTGGTTCATTAAGACTCTCCCAAAATATTATTAATTGATTCATAAATTACTGATACATCCTGAAGTACGTAACTCTCAATAAAGCTAGGGTATATACCAATAAATAGCATTAATAAAAGCAATGGGGCAACAGCTGCTAGTTCCTTTGAATTCAAATCATGTATCTCTTTATTCTCTTCATGAATTAATTTTCCATTAAACATTCTCTGATAAGCCCAGAGCATATAGATTGCGGCAAGGACTACTCCAAAAGCAGCAATTGATGAAAGGAATTGAAAGGTTGGAAAACTTCCCATCAATATCATAAATTCACCAACAAACCCGTTTAAACCTGGCAACCCAATAGAAGCAAATGAAGTAAAAAGAAATACTCCTGCATAAATTGGCATTGATTGTTTTAGACCACCAAAATCCGAAATTCTTCTCGTATGTCTTCTGTCATAAATAAATCCAACAAGCATGAATAGTGCACCAGAAGTTATGCCGTGATTAATCATTTGAATTACTGCTCCTTCTAAGCTTAAAAATCTTCCTGCAGAAATACCCAACATTACAAATCCCATGTGGCTGATGGATGAGTACGCTATAAGTTTTTTAATATCTATTTGAACTATTGCAACTATTGCTCCATAGATAATCCCAATCACAGATAAGATTGCAATCAAAAATTGATATTCAATAAATCCCTCAGTAAAAAATGGGATAGATACTCTTAATATTCCATAAGCTCCTACTTTTAACAGAACTCCTGCAAGTAAAATACTTCCTGCTGTTGGGGCTTCAACGTGTGCATCAGGCAACCATGTATGTAAAGGAAAAATTGGTACCTTGATCAAAAAGCCAAATGTAAATAATAGAAACAATATTTTGGATTGACTGGAGGTAAATGATAATGAAGAAATAGTTTCAAAATCTAGCGCAAAGCTTCCTGATGAAAGATAGCTTAAGACACCGGTATATATAGTTCCAGCAAGTATAAAAATTGAACCAAAGACTGTGAATAAAATAAATTTTATGGTTGCATATCTTCTATTTTCTCCGCCCCAAATTCCCATCAAGAAATACATTGGTATAAGCAACGCCTCAAAGAAAATAAATAATGATATTAAATCACCAGCTAGAAAAACACCGTTTACAGAAGCCTGAAGTAACATTAGGGATCCCAGGAATCCTTTGCTAAGGCCATGGTTTTCATTTAAGGAAAGAATAGAAAGTAATACTAACAAACAATTTAAGGTGATAAGCAAGAAGGACATTCCAGATAGACCAAAAGTTAAATTGATTCCATATGCGCTTATCCAGGAAAATTTATCAACAACATTAAAACTAGTTTTAAGATTCTGATTTAAAAATATATATAAACACAAACCCAAAGGAATTAAGCTTAAAAAAATTGTTAAAGGTCTAAAAAGTTCAGCTCTTTTTTTTGGAATCAAAAATATAAAAATTGTACTTACAAAAGGAATGAGAACAAAACTGTATGTTAAACCTATCATGCTGGAACTCCTGGGGAAATTAAAAATATGAATATAAGGATTAGAGTGAACAATCCAAAATAAACAACATAGCTTCTTACTAAGCCGGTCTGTGCGTATGACATCCGCTTAGATGATTTAAGAAAATAATTTGAAATTCCATTGGCTAATCCATCAATAGTCATACCTTCAATATTTACAGCTATCCGTCTTGAAGCTGACTTCAAACCTTTTACAAAGACTGCATTACCAAAATCGTTTATGTAGATGACATTTTTTGAGAGATTTTTAATTTCACTTGAGAAAGGAATTCTGAGTTTGAAATATGAGATGATATCAAAAATATATATTAAATATGCAAGAGCAAGCCCTGTAAATCCTGCTCCTATAGACAAAATAGCTAAGATTGCAAGAGTTAGGCCCTCTGGTAAATGCGTAACTTCAACATGATGTAAGGTCTCTTCTAATACTTTTTCTAGCCCATGAAAAAAAGGTGTGTTTATAAATCCAATAAAAATCGTAAAGACTCCAAGAATAATCAATGGTCTTGTCATATTTTTAGGAGCTTCGTGAACATTGTCTAGATTATTTTTTGGTTCTTTAATGAATATTAACAGCCAGTGTCTACCCATATAGAATGCAGTCATAAATGCGGCTAATAATGATAAGGCCCAGAAGCCATAATAAATTCCACCTTTTGAAAAGACTGAAGCTAATATTTCATCTTTTGACCAAAATCCAGCAAGCGGAGGTATGCCTGAAATTGCTAATGTTCCTATTCCCATCATTGCTGAAGTAATTGGCATCTTTTTTCGTAGTCCTCCCATCTTATGAATATTCTGTTCGTGATGCATTTCATGAATGACCGCTCCAGCTCCTAAAAATAAAAGAGCTTTAAAGAATGCGTGGGTGACCAAGTGGAAAATAGCCGCAACGTATGCACCAGCACCAATTGCTATAAACATAAAACCAAGTTGAGATATTGTCGAATATGCCAAAACTTTCTTGATGTCCTCTTGATTAATTGCAGCAAATGCAGCAATCAAAGCAGTAAAAAGTCCAAATCCAATTATTACTAAACTTCCAATTTCTGAGAACTGTAACATTGGAGATATTCTCACAAGCATAAAAACACCGGCTGTGACCATTGTTGCCGCATGGATTAATGCACTTGCTGGAGTTGGGCCCTCCATCGCGTCTGGTAACCAACTAAATAATGGAAATTGAGCAGACTTTCCAAATGCACCTAATAATAAAAATAAAATTATTAAATCTAAATTTTTAGGTTGAGAGATTAATGATGAATTAAAAATAGCAATGAAGTTAAATGTTTGAAAATGATTCAAAATCATCATCAACCCAATTAGAAATCCAAAATCACCAATACGATTTAAAATGAAAGCCTTATTTCCAGCTTTTGCTGCAGATTTTTTTTCATACCAAAATGAGATCAGCAAATAAGAGCTGAGTCCTACAAGCTCCCAACCAAAAAACATTACAAGAAAGTTTCCTGATAAAACGAGCAAGAGCATTGAAAAAACGAAGAAATTAAAGTACTCGAAATATTTTGTATATTTTTCGTCCTTACTCATGTACGAAGTAGAAAATAATTGAATTACAAGACTAAGTCCAGAAATAAGAACCATCATTACTCCAGATAAACCATCCAAATAAAATTCAATAACTATTTGAGGACTTGGATACCATTCAAAAAATTCAAATTTTAAGGGTTTAAATTTTCCCAAGAAAATATAACCAAACATGAAAGAAGACAATCCCACAGATAGCAACGCAGCATTAATTGTTATAAAATTTGTCAGCAATTCATTTAAAAGCTTTCCAGATATCTTAAGAAATATAGAAGTTAATAAAGGAAGAGCTACTACAGCAAGAATAAAAATTTCCAAATTCATCCTTTCGATGAACTTAACATATCCACTGATGCAGATTCTTGTTTTTTGAAAATTGAAACAATTATTGCAAGACCAACAACTACCTCTGCAGCAGCTACAACAAGTACAAAGAAAACAGCTATCTGGCCATCAATTAATCCGAGGTGTCTTGATGCAGTTATAAATGTTAAATTAACAGCATTAAGCATTAATTCGATACACATGAACATAATTAATGCATTTTTTCGAAACATCATACCTAAAAATCCTATTGAAAATAAAATTGCTGAGAGAGTCAAATACCAATCAGAGGTTACTTCAATCATTAGAATCACTTTTCTTAAACTCATAAGCCAAAGCTAGTGCTGCAGTAGTAGCCACAATCAAGAGAATCGAAATAATCTCAAAGGGTAATACCCAGGATGTAAACATCACTCCTGCAATTAATGACGGAGTTCCATCAATAATGTTTTCTGATTCAGGAAAAAATAAGTCCCAATTTAAACCATTTTCTAAAATAACAAATAAAACTATTGCAACGAGAATAATTAGAGTTCCAGAGATTAACAAACTTTGTCCCTTAATTGATTCTTTAGATTGATCTGGTTTATCAACTCCAATCATCATTATCACAAAAAGGAACAATGTCATTACAGCTCCTGCATATACAAGCATTTGGACCATAGCTACAAATGTTGCATTTAAAGTAATGTAAACGATAGCAAGAGATGTTAAAGTCAAAACCAATCCCATTGCATTATGCACTGGGTTTTTAGCGAATACTACGATTAGCGCCCCTAGTATTATCAACAATGCTGGTATCGCAAAAAGTAGTATCTCTGTCACACTATTCTTCCTCTAAGAATTGACCTTTTTCAGGATCTCTTTTGCCAACTCCTAATGAACCTGTCCAACTTACTAAGTTTTGATAGTTCGGATTTCCGTTTGAAGAAGTTGCTCTCATCCATCCATCTGAAGTTTTTAATTCATTAAAGTTAGTTAATTTAGTCTGTTCCTCATGAGTATTTGGAATCCCCTCTTCATCAACTAATAAGACATCTTTATCAAATAATGCCTCATCTCTTGATCCAATACTGATCTCAAAAAGAGACGTCATCGTGATTGCTTCCGTTGGGCAGGCCTCTACACATAGTCCACAATAAATACATCTAAGCATATTGATCTCATAAATGAATCCATATCTTTCTCCTGGACTAACCGGTTGTTCTTCTGGATTATCTTCTCCTCTGACATAAATACATTGTGCTGGACAGACCCCCGCACAAAGTTCACAACCTATGCACTTTTCCATTCCATCTTCATATTTATTAAGAACATGTCGTCCGTGAAATCTTTGTGGCTTGGTCCTGAATTCTTTAGGGTACTTATCAGTCACAGATTTTTTGAACAACTCTTTGAACGTTACTTTTAAACCTTTTACTAAATCATATCCTGCGCTCATACCGTTCCTAACTCCAAGGTAATCCAAAATCTCTAATTCCTAAAACAATTGCAGAAACTAGTAGCCAAATAAGGGATATAGGAATTAACCTCTTCCATCCTAACTCCATAAGTTGATCATATCTTAATCTTGGTAATGTAGCTCTTATCCAAAAATAGACAAATAAAAGACCGACTGTTTTAAGACCAAGCCATATTGTTGGCATCATTGCCGATAATAATGGAGGAAAAATTCCTGGAAAAGTTGGACCTAACCAGCCACCAAGAAAAAAAGTTGCGGTGATAGCACACATGTTAAACATGTTTATGTACTCTGCTAGAAAAAACATTGCAAACCTAAACCCTGAGTATTCTGTATGAAACCCACCAACTAATTCCTGTTCTGCCTCAACAAGATCAAAAGGTGCACGGTTTACCTCTGCAATCGATGCTACAAAGAAGATCCCAAAAGCTAAAAATTGAGGAAACACATTCCAATTCGGAATAAATCTAACTATAGAATCAATTACAGGAATAGTGCTTGATAAATTTCCGGACTGACTTTCTACAATTTTTGACATTGACATAGATCCTGAATATAAAATTACCGGAACTAAAGAAAGCCCCATAGCAGCCTCATAAGAGATCATTTGAGCAGATGCTCTAACACCTCCAAGTAGTGGATATTTAGATCCTGATGACCAACCTGCTAAAACAACACTGTAGACAGCTAAAGAAGAGATCGCTAAAAAAAATAAAACTCCTACATTTATATCTGCGCCCACTAAATTTATAAATCTAGTTTCCTCTCCAATTGTTAAATCAAAACCTGGGCCTAATGGAATTATCATAAAAATCAAAAAAGAAGGTATTAGCGCAATTATTGGAGCCAGCAAATACATCGCTTTATCAGCCCTTAATGGAAGGATTTGCTCCTTTAATAAAAGTTTTATTGCATCAGCAAGGGTTTGAAGGATCCCGAAAGGTCCTGCTCTATCTGGTCCAACCCTTGATTGCATCCCGGCAACAACTTTTCTTTCTAACCATATAAGAATAATTGTATTTGTTAATACAATCCCTAAAACTAATAGAGGTTTAATCAATGAAACTAAAATATCAATTGACACTTAATTCCTCTAGATTTTTTACTTCAATTAGCTCATATGGTTTAGTTGTATCAATATCTCTAAATCCTCTTCTGTTTAAAGGAGCAATTATCAATTCATTAGGTAAATGATTATTAATTTTAATTTTTACCTGTAACGTACTATCTCCTTGTACAAGGTTCACTGTGTAGGTAGACAGGTTATGCTTAATGAAAGTATGGTTATTCATTTCTATAAATCTTTCGGCTCCCAACATCGAAATTGAAGGTGAATTAATTTGAGTAGAGGAATCTCCATAAAGTCTATTAACAAATAGTAGTTCAAGCGTTCCTGGCTCAACATTTTCTATTTCAATGTTGATAGATTTTGAATTTAAAACTCCATCCAGATTTGAGGGCTTGTTTAAATTGTCAAAAGAGGGAACATTGTCTTTATCTAAATACTCCTCGCATAATTGTAAATTTAACTCGAATTCAGATTCATAATTGTTTTCAATATCTATTTTATTTAGCATCATTGACCAATATTCCCATTCATTTAAGACAGAACCAGGAGTAGGTAGTATTTTGTTTTGTTTAAGTGTTCTCATTTCAAGATTTGTAAATGTTCCCTCTTTTTCTCCAAAAGAAGTTGTTGGAAGAATTATATCGGCTAGTTCTGTTGTTTCATTTTTAAACAAATCTAAGGAAACCACAAAATTTGCATTTATTAATTTATCTTTTATTTGGTTACTGTAAATTGAGCTGTTGACTGGATTAGATCCAATCGTAAATACAATATTGTTTTTGCTGCTATCAAATTCATTAATAAACTCATTTAAACCCTTCACTAAATCTATATTCTGTAAAGCCCCAAATGTATTACCCTTTGAAAAACAATTAAGTATTTTTAGATTTGAGTTTTTATCTAAATAATTAATTAAATTTGAAATTGGATTTGTGTTTTGAATTGGCGACGACTTTCCAATTATTGCTAATACATTTTTATCATTTATTAATTCATTGAAATTTGGTATTTTAGATATTTCTACATTGAATTCTAAGTTTTTTGAAAGTATTTCTTGACCAAAATATGAATCTGCTAGTTCCTTCATAGCTGTATTTGTATGACCGAATATTACTAATTTTTTTCCATTTTTGACTGCCTGTCTTATTCTTAAATAAAGAGTAGGTAGGTTATCTTTTATATCTTGTGCCCATAAAATTATTGTATCTACTGAATCTAAGTCTTGAACTTTCCCCAATGAATCAGTGTTCTGAAAAAATCCTTCATATAAGTAATCATCACTTAAATAGACATTCATGTTTTGATCATTGTTAACTTTATTTAAATTTTCTACAAAATTATTTAGTGCATAATATTCCTCGTTAGTACTGTTGTGACCAACTATAAAGCTGATATTTGAATTATCATCAACAGATATTTCATTACTAATTAATTCCATTGATTCATTTATGCTTATTTCATTTGTTGAATCGTTATTAAGTACAGGTTTTAGAATTCTTTTTTCTGAATGTAAATATTCAAAGTTGTACCTGCCTTTATCTGATAACCAACCCTGATTTGTGAATTCATTATCTTCACCTAAAATTCGTAGCATTTTGTTTTGGGATACATTTAATTCAACTGAGCATCCCATTGAAGAACAATTAGAGGTAGATGAGACTTTTTTAAGATCCCATGGTCTTGCTTTAAATCTATATGAGGTAGAAGTCAATGCTCCAACAGGACAGATTTGCACCGTGTTGCCTGAAAAGTATGATCTAAAAGGTTCATCTGGAAATGTGTTGACTTGAGTTTTGTTACCTCTTTGAATAAATTCAATCAACGGATCACCAGATATTTCATCAGAAAATCTGGTACAACGTGCACACAAAATACATCTTTCTCTATCGAGGAGAATTATTTCTGAAATTGGTATAGGTTTTTCAAAATGTCTTTTATCTTCAACAAATCGAGACTCACCAGGTCCATAAGCCATAGTTTGGTCTTGCAAAGGGCACTCTCCAGCCTTATCACATACAGGACAATCCAAAGGATGATTTATTAATAAAAATTCTAAAACACCTTCTTGAGCTTTTTTTACTACTTCTGATTCAGTATCTACAACTAAATCTTCTGAAACTTTAGTAGTGCATGAAGGGACTAGAGCTTTTCCGCGTGGGGTTTCAATTTCAACTAAACACATGCGGCACATGCCAACTGGATCCATGCGTTTGTGCCAGCAAAATCTTGGAATATGAATGCCAGAATCTTCACAAGCTTCAATGATTAGCTGATCAGAATCTGTTCTGATTTCTGAACCATTAACATTTATGTTAATTTGATCACTCATTGAGCAATAGGAATTTTTGTTGGCAACATCTTCATTAATTCATCTGAAAAATTATCTAACAAAGACGTTATCGGAGATACAGCAGATGGACCTAAAGGACAAATTGTTGTCATTTTAGGTGGCCATGACAAACCTGGTGAAATATTATCGCAAACATCTACCAACAAGCTTATGTCTGACAGCCTTCCTCTTCCGCTTGCTATTCGCTCCAGTATCATTTCTAACCATGTAGTTCCCTCTCTACAAGGAGTACATTGACCACAAGATTCATGAGCAAAAAAACTTACTATGCTTTTCGCTGCGTAGACTAAATTAGTATCCTCGTCCATTACAACAACTGCGCCTGAACCCAGCATAGATCCTGCATTAGCAACATCGTCTATTGTCATTTTTATATCGAGTTGATCTCCAGTAAACCATGGCGCTGAAGCACCTCCAGGAATATATGCTTTTACTTTTTTGTCATCTTTAATTCCATTACCAAAAGTATCAACAAACTCTCCAAAACTTTTTCCCATTTCTATTTCAAAATTTCCTGGCGTTCTAACGTGTCCTGAAAGACTAAAGATTCTTGTTCCTGTTGAACCTTCTACTCCAAGCTTTGCGTACTCTTTTCCTGAATTATTTATGATCCATGGAACTGAAGATATCGTCTCAACATTATTAACCAAAGTTGGTTTGTTGTATAATCCCATCACGGCAGGAAAGTAAGGTGGTTTTAGTCTCGGTTCTCCTCTCTTTCCTTCAAGTGAGTTAAGAAGAGCAGTTTCTTCTCCACATATATAGGCTCCTGCCCCTAGGTGAACTACAATATCAAGTGATAAATTGGTTCCAAGAATATTATCGCCCAGATATCCTTTCTCATAAGCTTGCTCTACAGCTTCTTGTACTCTTCTTGCCGGTTTTGCATATTCACCACGAATATAAATAAATGCTTTTTTAATATTTGAGGCAAAACATGTGATTATTACACCTTCAATTAATTGGTGTGGATCTCTTTCCAATAGAATCCTATCTTTAAATGTACCCGGCTCGGATTCATCACCATTAATTACTAAATACCTGTCCTCATCCTCGGCTAAAAAGCCCCATTTTACCCCTGTAGGAAAACCTGCTCCTCCTCTACCTCTTATGTTTGAATCTTTAATTTCGTTAATTACATTTTCTGGATTGTCTTCTTTTAAGACTTTTTTTAAAGCACTATAGCCATTATTTTTTTCATAGACCTCAATGTTGTGACTGTTCTCAGGAAAATCGCGCATATGTTTAGTAAGTAATAAAGTTTCTTTCATTAATTATCCTTTTCTTTTGCTGTTCCAATATTTTGAAAACCTGGCACTGTATATGCTGAACCGGTATTGTCTTCAATTGCCCAGTCAAAAGATTTTGTACCTCCGAATTTATTCTGTAATTGATCAGCAACAATTATTTCTGGTTTGTCATTTTTTAACCACTCACACATTTCGATGGTTTTTTCAGGTGTTAATCCCTCTACCGTTTCATAATTCACTTGTACAGCAGGAGCTCCTCCACAAGCTCCAATGCATTCGACTTCTTCGAAAGTAAATAGCTTATCTTGATCTGTTTCGTAATTTTCTAATCCTGTGAATTCTTTTACGGAGTTGATAACACTTCTAGAATCATTAATTTCACAAGATATTGATTTACACACACTTAATAAATAAGTTCCTGTTTGCTCCTCTTTATACATTGAATAAAAAGAAGAGACAGATTTTACTTGAACCTCCGTTATGTCAACAAGATTACTTATTTCAACAATGGAATCATCAGAAATAAATCCATCTTTTTCTTGGGCTAAATATAACAGTGGACCAAGTGCAGATCTTTTTTGTGGATATAATTCAATTATCTTATGAGCTCTTTCAAGCAGTTCATTATCCCAACTCATCGATCAACATCTCCTAAAACTGGATCAAGAGATGCTATCGCAGCTACAGCATCTGCTATTGGGCTATCCGACATAACTACTGGTAAAGCCTGGAGATTGCAAAACGAAGGACCTCTAACGTGCATCCTGTAGGGTTTTGGTGATCCATCAGAAACAATAAAACAACCTAATTCTCCTCTTGGAGATTCTACTGTTGTGTAAACCTGACCTGGTGGAACTTTAAATCCTTCTGTATAGATTTTGAAATGGTGAATTAATGCTTCCATCGATTCATCTAATCTTTTACGAGGAGGTGGTGTAATTTTTTTATCTTGAATTTTGAAAGGCCCTTTTGGCATATCTCCCATAACCTGTTCGACAATTTTAAGACTTTCAAAAATTTCGAGGACTTTAATTCTCCAACGAGCAAAGACATCCCCTTCTTTTAATACCGGAACATCAAATTCATATTTATCTATACCTGAATAAGGTTGCATTTTTCTTAAATCCCACGCATAACCGCTTGCTCTAAGACTTGGACCCGTAATTCCATAAGCAAAGCATTCTTCAGTTGTTAAAATTCCTACATTTTTTAATCTACCCTGCCAGATTGGATTATCTAAAAGCATCTCATCATAATCTTTTAGTTTTTCAGGAATTATTTTTAATATTTGCTCAACATCTTTTTGCCAATTGTCTGGTAAGTCTGCTGCGACGCCGCCAGGTCTAATGAAGTTATGATTCATTCTTAAACCAGTTGTTTTTTCAAAAAAATCTAAAATTAATTCTCGCTCCCTGAATCCAAAAATCATCATTGATAAAGCTCCAATATCCATACCTCCAGTAGCTAAAGCAACCAGGTGTGAAGAAACTCTATTCAGCTCTGTCATAAGAATTCTTATTGTTGATGCTCTTTCAGGAACTTCTATACCAAGCAATTTTTCAGTTGCTAAAGAAAAAACAAGTTCATTAAAAAATGGTGATAAATAATCCATTCTTGTAGTGTTTGTCGGACCTTGAAAATAATTTAGCTCTTCTCCTGTTTTTTCCATTCCAGTATGTAAATAACCGATTACAGGCTGGACTCTTCTAACTACTTCACCTTCAAGCTCCACTTGAAGCCTTAGAACACCATGAGTTGATGGGTGCTGTGGGCCCATGTTTAGTATCATTCTTTCATCATCTGATACATCTTCTTCTATGAAGTAATCATCAACAACCTCTGAACCCATCTGTATCTTTGTGTTAATATCATCCTCTTGATCAAGCATTTTTTGAGATCCTTCATCAGTTGATGAAATATTCCAACCACCTTCCTCAGAATTTGTTGCCCAAAAATCTACGTCTTTTAAGGATTCTTTATTTTCTTCCATATTTATTCAACCTTCGGTGCATTTTTAAATTGAACTGGAATTCTTCCAGAACCATAATCTTTTCTTAGTGGGTGACCATTCCAATCATCTGGCATTAAAATTCTTGTTAAATCAGGATGGTCTTCAAAGTTGATACCAAACATATCAAATACTTCTCTTTCGTAAAAGTTAGCGCTTGGATAGAGGCTTGTGATCGAGGGAACATTTAAATCATCATTAACTTTTACCACTAAACATACTCTTTTATTTTTGGAAACAGATAAGAAATTAACTACAATTTCGAATCTGGGTTCTTTTTTCCTAAACCAATCTATAGCAGTTAAGTCGACCATCATTTCAAAACCATCTTTTTTTAGTTCTTCAACTTTATCAAAATATTCATTTGGACTAAGTTCTATATTTTCAAACATTATCTATTAATCTCTCTGTCCATAATTTTCTGATGTAATGTTAAAATTCCGTGCATTAATGATTGAGGTCCGGGAGGACATCCAGGTACATATATATCTACAGGAACTATGTGATCAACACCTTGAACTAATGCATAATTGTTAAACATTCCCCCAGTAGAGGAACATGCCCCCATTGCAATTACCCATTTTGGCTCGGCCATTTGATCATAGACTTGTCTCAATACAGGAGCCATTTTTTGTGAGACTCTTCCAGCAACTATCATTAGGTCAGCTTGTCTTGGAGAAGCTCTAAAAACTTCCATTCCGTATCTTGCTAAATCATACTTTGCTGAACCTGCTGCCATCATTTCTATTGCACAACATGCTAGACCAAAGGTTACGGGCCACATGGATTGTGTACGAGACCATCTCACAGCTTTATCAATTGTGGTTGTAAAAATATTATCAGGTGAATACATTAACTACTTCCCTCATAATCTTTGACTGGTTCGTGATATCTTTGTCTTCTAGGTACATTCCAATCTAAGACATTTCTTTTCCAGACATAATATAAAGTTTCAAGAACAAAAAATGTAAATATGAAAATTACGATAATTCCATACCAGCCAAGTTCCTCAAATCTAGTTGCCCAAGCGAGTAGGAAAATTATTTCTATATCAAAAACTATATAGAGCATGGCAACCATATAAAATTTCACTGGGAATCGTTGAGAGGGTTCTTCTTCAGGAAATATTCCAGACTCATATGGAGATAACTTTTCAGGTGTTGGATTTTTGGGAGACAACAAATACGAAACACCTAATGATGCAAGTGCAAATCCAATGCCTATAAATAACATTACCAAGATTGGCAACCAGTTAATCACATTCCCTCCCTATTTGTGAAACTTTTCACAATGTGTGGTTCTATTTTAGTACTTATTCAGGTTTTTGTTATAGCGAAAAAGATGGAGATTTAGTGAAAAACCTCAATGTTTTGAA
>CACKZW010000001.1 GCA_902604835.1 uncultured Candidatus Actinomarina sp. | reverse complement strand
GTGAAGAAGATTGTGCGAATAACCCAGCTGCGCCCGGATGTCAACCTGGACAAGAAGATCAAGGGCCACCTCCTGAGGGAGAGGGTTATAATCCTCCTCCTGGTGGTGGTGAAGAAGCTCCTCCTGCTGGTGATCAAGGTCCTGCTCCGGTAGAGGGTGCTCCTCCTCCTGCTGGTGATCAAGGTCCTGCTCCTGAGGGAGAGGGTTATAATCCTCCTCCTGGTGGTGGTGAAGAAGCTCCACCTGCTGGTGGTGATCAAGGTCCTGCTCCCGTAGAGGGTGATCCTCCTCCTGCTGGTGATCAAGGACCACCTCCTGCACCAGATCCAGCTCCTGCACCAGATCCAGCTCCTGCGCCAGATCCAGCTCCTGCGCCAGAGCCACCTCCTGCGCCTTAACTATTCGTAGGAAATAGCCTCTAATATATTTTGTCTTGAAGCTCTTATTGCTGGGATAATTGCTGCAATTATCCCCGAAAGTATTGCAATTCCGATCCATAAGATTGTTTGCTGGATAGAAACAACAAATTCTGTAAAGCCTTGGTCCTCAAGTGCTTGAATTAGACTCCATGCAAAAAATATACCAAGCCCCGTTCCGAGTATCGCACCAAATACTGAAATAATTGAAGATTCTATAAATACCATATTTCTGATCTGTTTTCTTAACGTTCCTATTGCTCTCATTAAACCAATCTCCCTGGTTCTTTCATAAACTGATAGTGATAGAGTGTTCGTAATTCCAAATAATGCTACAAAAATAGAAATAGATAAGAATCCATAGATAACATTCAACAACAACTGAATCTGACTATTTGCTTCTTCAATTAAAGCATCTTGATCACGTAATGTTACTCCTGGGTAATGATCAACAATATCGTCAAGTTTATTTTTAGTTGCTTCATCTTTGTTTATGACGTTAAAGTAAAGCTCTGTATCCAGTGATTCGTTTGAGAAAAATTCATGATTTTCTAAAAGAAGAAAGAATTCAGCTGGGGGTTGAGTTGTCCAATCAAAAATATACTTAACAACGAATTCTTTTTTTCCAACTTCTGGAATTGTCAAAGTCACTTTGTCATTTAATGAAATATTATCGTTTTCTGCTTTAAAATTTAATACTCCAATTGCATCTTGTTGATAAAAATCTTCTCTTGATCCAGCAATATCTACAGTCTTTATTAAATCAAAAACCTCTTTGTCAACAGCGCCTAAAATTAATGGCCTATTGTTGTAACCGACTACTGTTGCTCTAGTGCGAGAAAGTTCCGTAACCTCATCAAGAGCAATAAGTTCTTCTGATAGACCAGTTGGAATACCAGGTGATGCAAAAATTTGAGCTGCGCTTACTTGATAATCAGCAAGTACAACTTCTTTAACAACTTTCTCTGCCTGTGCCTTGAATGAAGTGGTGAGAACGTTTGCAAGAGAAATTAAAGTTAATCCAATCATTAAGGCTGAAGCTGTTGAAGCTGTTCGTCGTGGCGTTCTTTTTGAATTTTCCGTTGCCAGCTTTCCAAGAATTCCAAATATGGATCTATATATCGAATCAAAGATAGACACAAAAGGTTTTGTAATAGATGGGGTGATTACAGATATTCCAATAAAAATTACACTGGCACCTAAACCAACTTGTTGTAGGACAGATAAAGTTGGAAGTCTCAAGAAAGAATATAGGACTCCAAACAGAACCCCTAGACCAGTTAATGAAACTAAGGATCCTACAAGTAATCTTATCAATAATGATTTTCTTCTAGGTGTAGATTGACTATCTCTTATTGCTTCAAGAGGACTAACTTGAGATGCTTTTCTTGCTGGCAATAATGAAGAAAATATTGTAACAACAACACCGATGACAATTCCAGTGATTGCAGCACTAGGGGTTAGTACTAAAGGGCCTTCTGGTAATCCAAAATCAAAATACTTTAGTCCCTCTTTGACAAGTACGGATAAACCAATTCCTAAAGCCACACCCAAGCCTGAACCAATCACTGCCATATATAATGATTCAGAAACAACAAGTCTATAGATTTGTCGTTTCGAGGTACCAAGTGCTCTCAATAAAGAAAGTTCTTTAGTTCTTTGAAGCAGAAGAATTCTGAAAGTATTTTGTATGATAAAAGCTCCAACAAATATTGCTATACCTGCGAAAACATTCAATATCGTATTAAAAAAATCTAAGCCTTGTTTAATTGAGTCTGCTTGTTCAGCTGCTGCTTCTTGAGCATTTATGACCTCTAAGCCTTGGTCGTCAATATTAGCTATCGCATTACGAACTAAATTTATATCAGCATTTTCGTCAACAACAACATTTATAAAATCAACTTCTCCAATTGAGTCCAGAAGAATTTGAGCTGTTCTAAAGTCAAAAAGAGCAAATGAAGCACCTCCTGGGGATCCTGTATTAGCAAATTCTGCAATACCAACAATTGTAAATGTTGCTGGAATAGCTCCTGCAAGAACCGTAACTCTATCCCCAACACTAAAGCCATTTCCTTCCGCAGTGGTTGAGTCCATGACTACTTCTTTATTATTTGTAGGTGGCTGACCATCAATAATCTCCCACTGAGAGGCATAAGGGGATGTATCCCATGCTGCTCCAAAAGTAGGCGCAAAACCATTTTGTATTAATATAGTTTCTCTTTCACACTCTGGGTTGAAAGCATGGCAATCTTTTCTGGGCCCAAATTTTATAAATTGAGCAAATCCCAAAACATCACCCCAAGCATCTTTTACGCCGTCAATACTCTTTATTTCATTTATTTTTTTGTCTGAAATCTTTCTAAATTCAAAAGAGATAGGACCTTGGCCACCATCATCCCCAAACCCTTCTGCGAAATCTTCTTGTACGGGTTGTACGACTAGATCAATTCCTTCAAATACTCCAGAAAATAAATTATCAAAGGCGTTTTTGTTACTTTCAGAAAAAATATTTGCTGCGATGATTACGGAAACTCCAAGGATAATTGAAGAAGTTGTTAGGAAAATTCTTACTGGATAGGTCTTGAGATTCTTCCAAGCTATTAGTAAAAGTGGTCTTTTAGTAAATCCAAACATTAAATATCGCTTAAAGAAGTAACTCTTGAAATAATCTCTTCTTGAGAAGGTTCCTCCATGTCGCTAGCTACTTCTCCATCTTTGAGCATTATTACTCTTTCAGCAAAAGAAGCTACGTATGGATCATGAGTAACCATTACAATCGTCTGATTCAAATCACTAACTACTGACTTCATAAAAGTTAGTAGTTCTTTACTTGACTTTGAATCTAAGTTTCCAGATGGTTCATCTGCAAAAATTACTTCAGGCTTAGTTGCCATTGCTCGAGCTGCGGCAACTCTTTGTTGTTGTCCACCTGAAAGTTCATTAGGTCGATGATTTAATCTATCTCCAATATCAACAGCATTGACAATTTGATTAATCCAATCCTCATCTGGTTTCTTGCCAGCAATTGAAGATGGGAGTGTGATATTTTCTTCTGCAGTCAATGTTGGAATTAAATTGAATGCCTGGAAAACAAAACCAAATGAATCTCTCCTCATTTTTGTTAACTCCTTGTCATTAAGATTGCCTAGATCAGTACCTTTAATAAATATTGATCCAGAAGTTACTTTGTCCAGACCAGCAAGACAATGAAGCAAAGTAGATTTTCCTGACCCAGATTGACCCATGATTGCTGTAAATTTATTCTCATAAAAATCAACATTTATATTATTTAAAGCTGTAACAGAAGTTCCTTCTTCTCCATAAATCTTTGTTAAATCTTTAGCGACTATTATCTTTTCCATTTAATAAAGAATAGAAGAAATAAAGAATTTACTTAAATGAATTTTGCAACTTAGAAGTTATTTGGTAAATTAATAAATATGAAAAATGTAACTAGCTGGAATTGGTGGACAACTACATAGGTAGCTGCCCCACTAGTTAGTTCTTAAACCGGGCAGAGCCCGGTTTTTTTATTACTGTCACTGAAATTAAATCTCCGGGCTAAACCCAAAAAGAAGAGTGATAATGAATAATAGATTAAGTTACGGTAATAAAGCTAAAAACTTAGAATATGTAGAAAAAAATACAGACATTGAAATCCCGTATTTTAAAGAGATCTATCTTAATGATTTAAACAATATTGAAAATATTGTAGGTTCCTTTTCTCAAAAAATAATGATTAGAAGCAATAGCTCATCAGAAGATAAAGAATATTCTTCAAGTGCAGGAAAATATCTCTCAATTGGACCAATAGAGAGTAACGATTTAGAAACTATAAAAAAATCATGGGAGATGGTTATCAATAGTTACGAAGAACAAGATAATCAATCTGTAATATTTCAAAATTATATTGAAAATGCTAAAAGTGTCTCCGTCTTAACTTCTTATAAGGTGGGTTCTGATTCAGCATATAGAACTTTTTCTACATACTATGGCTCGGAAACTGATGCTATTACCTCAGGTAAATATAGCGAAATAAACAATTTCTTTATGCATAGATCTTTTGATATTCTGCCGAAAAAATATGAAAAATATAACGTTTACCTAAAAATAATTACACAGCTTGAAGACTTATTTAAAAATAAACAACTAGATATTGAGATGGTTCTTGATAAAAATAATTCTCCTCAATTGCTACAAGTGAGGCCTCTGATGGGTAAAAAGCTTAACAAAAAGTCTATATTCGATGAAAAAAATGCTATCGATAGAAATTTGAAAAATTACAAAAAACTAAATAAAACTACAGCAGATCGCTTTGGAACAAATCAAATTTACAGCAACATGTCAGATATGAATCCAGCTGAAATGATAGGTAAAAAACCTGACAATATTGCTTTTGGTTTATATAAGTTCATGTTCACCGATACAACATGGAATATACAACGTGGAGAGTTTGGTTATCGAAAATATTCTGGTGGAAAATTGATGGAACTTTTTAATAACGTGGCATATATAAATGTAAATCACAGTCTTAATAGTTTCCTTACAAGAAACTTACAAAAAGAAAGCTGTGAAGAGATAATTAATTATCAGATAAATAAATTAAAAGATAACCCTCACCTGCATGACTCGATAGAGTTTGATATTTCTAGGTCGTCTTATGTTTTTGATACAGTTGAAGAATTTTCTAAAGAGTACAAAAATATAATTAGTCCGAGTGAGATTATTAAATGGCATAATGACTTAATTCAAATCGATACACAGAATAAATCTACTTTAGAAAAAAATAAAAAAATTATTTTAAGTACTTTCTTAAAATTGGACAAGAGTTTTGAGTACTCAAAAAAAGAAAATATCAAATTGATAAGAGATACTATGGCCCTTCCTTTTACTCATCATTCGAGATTAGGATTTGTATACTTTGCTCAACTTAATAGCCTTCTTAAAAAAGAAGTTATTACAGAAGATCAAAAAAAATTGTTACTTTTATCAGTTAATTCCATTAGTACAAAAATGAAAGCTGATGCCTATGAAGTCAAAATTGGAAAAAAAACATTGGAAGACTTTTTAGATGTTTATGGTCATATAAGAGCTGGAAATTATAATCTTTTATCTTCAAACTTAAAAAACAATTTAAATTTCACTGAATCACTGATTAACAATAGTCAGCAACCTTTGGAAGACAATATTTTACCAAAGGATATATATACGAATATTGAAAAATATTTCATGATAAACGAAATTCCCTTAGAAGCATCTGCTTGGATAGATATGTTTCAAGAGGGAATATCAACAAGAGAAAACTCTAAATTTTATTACACCAAAGGTATAGATGGAATTTTAAATGAGGTGGGTGAAAAAAATACCAGCGATAGAGAATTGTTTGATTTACTAGATATTGAATTTAATGAAGAAAATACCAGTGATATGAGATTAATGAATGTATTAATGCCGGATTTAATTACTTCTAACGAAGACTTTTATTTTTATGAAGAAATGAGTAAAAATGGAAATTATATAGGTCAAGGAACGGTAATTGGGGATGTTTTATTAATAGATAATGAAGCTAATCGCCCAAATAATCTCGAGAATAAAATAGTCGTTATTCCAGCTGCAGACCCAGGGTGGGATTGGATCTTCAACTACAAAATTAAATCTTTAGTTACAAAATATGGAGGTCCTAACTCTCATATGGCCATTAGATGTGCCGAACATAACATCCCAGCAATTCTTGGTGTTGGAGAAAACAACTTTACGGTTATATCAAATTCAAAAAGTTTAGAGATAGATTTTTCCAACGAGGGATTTTCAAATGTATAGATATTTTAAAAATAATTCATTATTAGTAGTCAGCCTAAAGACAGAGTGGTTATCTCCTTCCACTCAGATACTATGGGGCCAGTTTTATAAAGCTCTAAAGTATCAAATGTAATAGTTATGGGGATGAGCTTATCAAAATTTATAGAACTATAAGATTTTGGTAACTCATTCCCGTAATAAAGAGAAAGGTGAGGGACCCATAAACTTGGCCAACCTTCAAGGCTTATAACTGAGTTGTAAAATTGATTGTTATCAGAAGCTTCTAGATAAAGTCTTTGAAAATAACTTCTGCCTTCATTGATTCTGTCAAAGGTAATTGTAATTTTTTCTTTTTTAATCTGATCTAAAATATCATTTGCTTTTTGTTGTGAATTAATTTTTGTAACCAGAGTGACGTGGGGATCAAATGAAGCTTTGTTCTCTTCATTGGCAAAAGAATCAATTTGATTTTTAATATTTGCTACATCATCAGAAGAAGACTTTACCCATATTGAAAATGCCTGTTCTTCCAAAATAATTTATCTATTTTTAATTCTTGATTTACTTGAAATATATGACAATAGAAAAACTGTTGAAGCCACTAATGACATAGAGGGGCCTGTTGGTAAATCAAGATGATATGAAACGATTAAACCAGTAACTGATGAGATAATGCCAAAAGCTATGCTGACTTTAATTGAATCTATGAAAGTATCTGTAATTAGCTTTGCTGATGCAGCAGGAATAATCAACATACTCAGGACTAATATAATTCCTACTGTTTGAAGAGCGCTTACAACGGCCAAAGATAAGGTTATTAAAAATAAATAATTGAGGAAGTTAGTATTTAAACCTTTTACCTCTGCCCCTATTGGGTCAAATGAGTAAAACAAAAGTTGTTTAAAGAAAATTATTATGATCCCGATCACTATTAGAAATAAAGCAGTGATGATGTAAATATCAGTTCTATTAACAGCTAAGATTTGACCAAACAGTAAGTCTTCCAAATTAATTGTTACGTTAAGGAGCTTGATCAATATGAAACCTAAAGCAAAAAAGGTTGAAAAAATTATACCTATTGAGGTGTCTTCTCCAATTTTTGTATTTTTAACTATAAAGCCGAGAAATAATGCCACAACTATAGCTGCAGGTGCTCCTAGTTCTGAAATACTAAACCCAAAGAAAACGCCTACTGCAATTATAGGAAGAGTCGCATGAGCCATAGCATCAGCCATAAATCCCATATTTCTGTTTATTGTAAAAGTTCCTAGTGTCGAGAGTGTAACCCCACAAAAAACAGCAGCGATAAGTGCTCTTATCATAAAATCATATTGAAAAGGGTCTATTAAGAGTTCAGATAACATATTAGGAGCCGTGACTACCTGGTTTATGATCAAGAAACATATTATTGTGTGAGCCATACATCTCTTCTATAACTTCTTCTGTAAGAACTTCTAGGGGATTCCCAAAAGCACAGCAATGTCTATTCAAACATAAAACTTCATCAAATTTATCTTCCAGATTATTAATGTCATGTGTCGCAAGTAATATAGTTTTTTCTTTAAGGTCGCTTCCATTAATTATTTTCATTATGTCTTCTTGTGCTCCAACATCGATAGCGCTAAATGCTTCGTCAAGTAACAAAATATCAGAATCTTGTATCAAAGCTTTTGCTAATAGAACTCTTTGTTGTTGTCCTCCTGAAAGGTTGTTAATGTTTTCTTCGCTTTTATCTAGGATTCCAACTTGATTGAGAGATTCGTTTATCTTCTCTACATTCTTTCTGTTATTGAAGCTAAATAGACTGTTTTTATCTGTTAATCCCATTTCAACAACCTGCTTTACAGAAAGTTGAAAATTCCAGTTTAAAGAATCTTTTTGTGGAATGTAGCTGATCATTCCTTTTGCCATTAAAGGATCTAGCCCATTTATTTTTAATGAACCGTTTGATAATGGAATTAATCCAGCTAATGCTTTAAATAAAGTAGATTTTCCACCACCATTAGGACCAACCACTGCAATTTTTTTTCCTTTTGTAACTGTGAAAGTTACATCATCTAGTGCAAGTGATTCACCATACTGAACACAACATTGATCTGAGACAATTATCTGTTGTGATTCGTAAATATTCTCTTTTGTAGGCATAAAGACCTCTAAGAAGTCCCGGAAACTATCTTAATTTGTAATTAGTCAAGGTCCTTCTTGTTATTTCAAGTTATTTACAATCAACTCTACATTGGTTATTAAGAACTCGCTATAAGATTGATTTGGTTTTAATGTCTCAACATACAAACCTGTTACAAGTGTTATACCAGTTTCTTGAGCAAGTGTTTCAGCGTAAACCGATGGTGTTTCTGCCTCAACAAACATAACCTTCACACCTTCGTCTTCAATTACTTCAATTACTTCAACTAAATCGGACGGAGATATTTCGTCGGATGAATCTAAACTAGGGATAATAGTTGCAAGAACTTCTAACCCAAATTTAGCTTCAAGGTATCCAAGTGACTCGTGAGTTGTAATAAGTTTTCTATTGTCTGATGGAATCATTCCAATTAATTCAATAACTTCGTTTACTAAACCTTTTAATTCATTGGTGAAAGTGTCTGTCTGAGATTTGTAACTTTCTTCATTTGCTGGATCATATTGTATTAATTTTCCTTCAATATATTCAGCAGCATAGGAAACTCTGTTTGGGTCAAACCAGAAGTGAGGGTCGTAAGCTCCATGATCATGGCCTGCGTGATCATCATGACCTTCTTCATCATCGTGGCCTTCTTCGTCATCATGACCTTCTTCATCATCATGACCTTCTTCGTCATCATGGCCCGCGTGGTCATCATGACCACCTTCTTTAAATTCTACGGGAAAAACACTCTCGCCTACTTCAGCTAATACTTCTGGACTACATGCAGAGCTTTCTAATAGTTTTAAAAGAGGTGCTGGTTCATATTTTAATCCAGTAAAAAATACAAGATCTGCTTCAGCGATAGTCGTAGCATCTTGAGGTGATGGATCATAAGTGTGTGGGTTTGCTTCAGGAGGCATTAAAACAGTTAGATTGATATTATCTCCACCTACCTGACTAACAAATTCACCGATCATAGGAGTTGTAGCAAGTACATTTAAAGTTTCTCCATCTTCTCTTTCTCGGCAACTAGACTCATCTGTACCGCTTCCAGTACAAGCCACCAATACTAATGAAAGTGCTAATATTGCATATTTGAACATAGGTTTTTTGTTCATTTTTTACCTCTTATCTAATTTTAAAACAACAGTAAATGAGATTAAGTCTCATTTTTGTTTTTGTCAAGTCTATATTTGTCAGAATATTTATTTTTTTTTATAAAAAATAAACTATGATTATTTGCACATGGATAATTCAAGAAAAATTCTAACTGATCGCAAGGTGTCTATCACCAATCCAAGAATTCTTGTTTTAGAAGAATTGCTTGGAACAAAAAATCCAATTACTGTTGATGAACTTTTATCAAAACTTGAAAATAAAGTAGCTAAATCAACTTTGTACAGAGTATTAAACGACTTAAAAAATATAAATATTTTAAATGAATTCTCAACACCAGACAATCAGTCTGTTGTTGAGCTTATATTAGAAGATCACACGCACCATCATCACCTATTTTGCAGCGATTGTGGAGAAATAATAGACGTAGAAATGGCAAAGGAATTTGAAAATAAATTATCAAAAGAAATTAAAAGAATAGAGAAAGAATTTAATTTCATAATTGAAGATCATAGGCTTGAATTGTTTGGTAAATGTACAGACTTATGTCTAAATTGTAAATAGTTTTTTTAGAGTATAATTCCAATTAAAGAAGCCTGAATTAACATTGAATCAATTATCTGATAGCTATGTAGTTCTAATAATCTGTTAACTACAGGAACAATGACTGTATCAGCACTTTCATTCTGCACAGCAAGATAGGCTGTTTCATATCCTTGATTTGTTAAGTTACATACAACACACATAATTTATCCCTGTTACCAGCAATTTTAAAAAACTTTATATATATTGTAAACAGTAAATGAAATTTAAAATTGATAACACTATTAATCATGGCGTAGTCAATGTAGGAGATCTCCCCATTCCTTTTGATATGGTTTTAAACGCTGCAGCTATTGTAGTTGTAATTACATTTGTCTATTTAAAAATTTCTTGGAAAGAGTCAATTGTTGTTTCATCAAAAGAAATTTTTGAAGACAGGCAAAGCATCATTGGAAAAATATTTGGTGCTACAATTTTATTTTTTCTAATAGCTCCAGGAATCATTGGAAGCGAATCCTCAAAAACCTCAGTTACTCCTCTAATTTTGTGGGTTTTTCTATGGATAGGTGTTCCCACTCTTGGACTATTTTTTGGTGATGTGTATGCAAAATTCAATCCTCTAAATCTTGTAAAAATCTCTTCGAGTAAACCAAAGTCAGTTTATATTTCATGTTTTTTATTTCTTGGCCTTACTTGGTTTGAGCTTGTTTGGAGAGAGCCGGGTAATCCTTTTAATATTGCAGTTGTTTTCATAATTCTTTTTGTAAGTGTAAATTTAGTAAGATACTTTTATAAAAAATCAATTATTGAAGTAGATCCCTTGCTTCTTCTTCATTATTTATATAGCAAACTTAAATTATTTAATTCCAAACCATATTTTCGTTCACTGATAAACAACATAGGAAATTTAGCAAAGTTGAATGGAATTGAGTATTTTATTCTGCTGATGATAGGAACGGTTACTTATGATGGCTTGAGAGAAACAACTTTTTGGTACAAGCAATTTGGTGAACAAATAAACAATATATGGTTTTCAACAATAATGTTTCTTTCAATGAATTTAGGAACAATTATTTTTTATCGTTTTGCTTGTTATTTTGCCATAAAAGTTGGTGGATCGGAACTTAAGCTTAATGAAGTCTCAAAACTTTTTGGACACACAATGCTTCCAATCGCCTTTGCATATCACATAACGCATTATTTGACTCTCTTACTTTTTGAAACACAAACTTTTATTTATAGGTTGAATGATCCAATAGGAACTGGGTTAAATCTATTTAATGTGCGAGAACCAGAAATAAATTACTTTATGGAGCCAATAATTATTTGGGGTATACAAGTAGCCGTTACCTTGTTAGGTCATATGTTAAGTGTTGTTTTGGCTCATGACTTAGCTGTTAAGCTTTTTGGCCATCAACAAAGTGACAAAACACAATACATTTTTCTTTTTATAACTGTTGCTCTAACCCTGCAGGCTTTGTTTGTATTAAGTGTTGGCTAATTTCTTCTCAATGCTTGCGATTCGTTCAGCAATTGGAGGATGGGAGTAATAATAAGAACTGTAAAGAGGATCTGGGGTTAAGTTACTAGCATTATCTTTTGTAAGCTTTAAAAGTCCTGAAACCATATATTTTCCATCTGTAAATTTAAAAGAAAAATCATCAGCTGCAAATTCTCTTTGTCTTGATAAATAAGATGTTATTGGTCTCGTAAAAAAAGTATACGTCCCTGCCACAAGATAGAACATTAAAAATTTTGAATATAACGTAATCTCATCCAGTCCATGTGAAGTAAAGAAATTGTCAGACTTTAAAACTTCACTCAAGATATAAAAACCAATAAATCCAAAAATTAAAGAGCTTATGAGTGATTTCCTTATATGTCCTAACTTATAATGACCTAGTTCATGTCCTAATATTGCTTCCATTTCATCAGGTGTAATTGTCTCAAGTAATGTATCATAAAAAACGATCCTTTTATTTTTACCAAAACCAGTAAAAAATGCATTACCATGCGAACTCCTTAGGCTTGCATTCATTACAAAAAGACCTTTCGCTTTAAAATTAATTTTTTCAAGAAGTTTTTCAACTGGCTTTTTATACTCCTCGTCGTCAAGTGTTTCAAATTTATTAAATAAAGGCATTATCAAAACGGGATAAAGGAAGAAGATTATTAACTGAATAAAGAAAACTGCACCAAAAGCATAAACCCACCAATTGTTTCCTAAATTTTCAATTATTCCAATTACAACTGCATAAATTAGACATGAAATCACTGAAGATATAAGTAGGTTTTTAACAATATCCGTTACAAATGTTTTTTTAGTAGTTTTATTGAATCCATATTTCTCTTCAATTACGAATGTTGAATATATAGCTAAAGGTATTTCAAGGATTTCTGAAATTAGAATAATTAAAAGACCTAAAAAAATAGCACCTAAAATGTTTGAAGACGTATAGCTTGAAACAATAAACGTAAGAGTATTTAGTAGCCCACCAATCGTAAGCAGCAGAAGAATAAAAATACTTACAAAGGAAACTATTATTTGAAACTTTAGACGATCAAGATTGTAATCTGTAGATTTTTTATATTCTTCTGCTGTTACAAGATTTTCAAATCTTTCAGGAACCTTAGACGCATTAACCTTTAAAGAATTAATATTTCGAACTTTTAGGTAAGTTTCTATTGTGAACTTTAACCCTATAAATGTCAGAAATAGAAATGTAAAGTTAGTCGAGTTTAGAGTGTCTTGAATTTCCATATCAGTCAATATTAACGCTTTTCAAATTCTCTAAAGAAAAAATTGGCCAACTTTAATCAAAGGGTCAAATTCATTTATTTTCACTTACCAAATCTACGATCTCTTTGAACGTACTCCCTTAAGCATCTTAAAAAGTCAATCTTTCTGAACTCCGGCCAATAAACATCTTGAAAAACTACTTCCGAATAAGCGCTTTGCCACAATAAAAATCCTGAGAGTCTTGACTCACCACTTGTTCTAATAATCAGATCGATGTCAGGTGAATCTGGTGAATAAAGATGATCTCTAATTTGTTCGTCGTTAATGCTTTTTATTAAGTCTTGAATTTCTAATTCTTGATTTTCTTGTAGTAAGCTTTTCATTGCATCAACAATTTCTTGTCTTCCCCCATAACCAAGGGCAATAGTTAATAGCTTTTCTCCTCCACCCCTGACTTCTTTAAGTTTTTTGATTGAATTTTGTAAATAATCAGGAAGAAGATCTATGCTACCAACAAAATTAATTTTAAAATTATCAACAAGATCATCAATTAAAAGTTCTTCGAACAATTCGTTTAGTACGAGGTAGTAAGAGTTCAATTCTTCTTCAGGTCTGGATAAATTCTCTTTAGATAAAAGCCAGCTTGTTATATTGTCAATGCCTAACTCGTCACACCAAGCCAGACATTCTTTAAATCGGACCATTCCAATTCGGTAAGAAACTTCGTAACTTAACAAATTTTCTCTTCTTGCATACCTTCTGTGTCCGTCATGGATGATCCCAATATGTTTTGGAAGAGTCTCGTTTTTTAAATTATTTTGAAGCCTTGTTTCATATAACGAATAAACAAACTTTGGTGTCACCATTATTAATTACAAATTGCTTCAACATCGTCAATTGTTTTTGGTGCCCCAACGGTTAGATTTATTGGGTCATTTTCTGTACAAACAATATCATCTTCAATTCTTATTCCGATACCTAGAAGGTCTTTAGGTATTTTGTGCTTAATACTTTTAGCGTCTTTCATTTCTTCACTTTCAAGTTTTGTTGCTTTCTCCATTCCAAGTGATTTTCTTCTTTCTCTAATTTTTTTAGGATCTCTTTCAAGTAATTTAAACTCTATTTCAGGTTTGTTTGGGCGAATATAAATTCCTGGTTCAATAGTTGTAACCATTCCGGGCTTTAATTTTCTTGGTTTGTTTTTTTCTTCTGTGGTTCCTGCATCATGCACATCCAATCCAAGCCAATGACCTGTACCGTGCATAAAAAATTCGAAATAATGCATCATTGAAATTGTTTCTTCTACTCCCATTGGTACTAAACCAAGGTCAACCAGTGATTGTGATATTGAAGCTACGGTTGAGGTATGAATGTCTGACATCGTTTTTTTAGTTGTAACATTCTTTATGCCGATTTCTTGAGCTTTTAAAACTTCTGAATAGACATCTTGTTGGACTTTCGTAAATTTTCCGTTTACAGGAAAAGTTCTTGTAACATCAGATGAATACATTTTAAACTCTGCTGCTGCATCTATCAATATAAGACCATTGTTGTCAACTTTTTCTCTATTGGTTGAGTAATGTAATATGCAAGCATTATCTCCAGAGGCAACAATAGATGGGTATCCTAACCTTTCAGCTCCTAAATCATAAAAAGTTTTTTCCATCTCAGCCTCTATTTGGTACTCATACATATCTTTCTTTGTAAATTCCATGGCAGATATATGTCCTTCAACGGTAATATCGCAAGCTCTTTTAAGATGCTCAAGTTCTTCGGAGCTTTTAATTAAACGGAGTTCAGAAAGTAAAGGTGAAAGAGAGTTTAGTGTAGCCTTGCTAAAGCTTGACCCTCTTTGATCGTATGGAATTGCTGTGTTGATTAATTTCTTATCATATTTTTCAAACGCAGCATTTGTATAATCACAATAAATATCTTCAATTCCAGATAGTAATTTTGGGGCTAAGCTCTCATATTCTTCATATAGAAATGCTTCTTCTGCTCCAAACTGTTGTTTTGCTCCTTCTGGCCCAAGTCTTTTGCCCTCCCAGGTTTCCATTTCTTCATTTCTTCCTTGTACAAAAAGATATAAAGCTGCTTTGTTGTCTTGCACGATAATAATTGCGTGAGCGCTAGGTTCTGGCCATTCGGTTAGATAATGAAAATTAGAATCCTGTCGAAAATCATAAGCCACATCATTATTTCTGTAAACAGTATTCCCCCCATGAAGAAGAACTGCCCCGTGGCCAATTTTTTTTGCAATATTATTTCTATTTATTTTTGACAATTCCATCATTCAAATAAGAATAATCTAGGTTTGTATAAAATAGCTAATTTTTTTTAGTTCAGATAAGAATCTATAAGTTTTGATATTCTTAAAGCTTCTTTGTTTCCATAAGAAATAATTAAAACAACATTATCTCCAGCAATTGATGCAGCAATTCCATCAAAAAATAGATTGTCTATTGATTCGGCGACTACCTGAGCTGCAGCTGTTGTAGTTTTAACAATTATTTGGTTATGGACTGGCTCAACACTTAAAACAAAATCTTTTAAAGCCCGTCTAGAAATAGATCTTTGGGCGCTGTTAACATCGTCTTTGGGCAATATATATTTAAGATCGTTATTTAAATCTCTTTTTTTACTTGCTCCAATTTCTGTGAGATCTCTAGAGAGAGTAGCTTGAGTAATTGGAATGCCTTTCTTTTTCAAGATTCCCTTCAATTGGTTCTGAGAAGTAATTATTCCCTCTTCGATTAAATCAGCAATTAATTTTTGCCTTTGCAAAGTTGATTTTGACATTTGTATAAATATACATTAATTTGAATATTTATACAACTATAGTTTTTTATAAACTTCTTTGGCTAATTTAATCGCTTCCTCTTTTGAAACTTCTCCTTCATTAATTCTTTGTTCATATAAGGATTTCATTATTTTTCCTAAAGATGGACCCGGTTCAATTTCTAAGATTTCCATAATTTCGTTTCCATCTACTGGTGGTCTTAGCTTTTCAAGTTCTTCTTTTTCCTTAACTTCCTCAATCCTTTTTTCCATCTCATCAAGTGTTTGGTATATTTCTTGTTTTTTTTGTTTATTTTTAGTTGTTACATCCGCTCTAACTAGTGCATTTAAATCCTCAAGCATATGTCCAGCATCAAGAATATACCTTCTTACTGCAGAATCTGTCCATCCCATCTTAAAAGTATGCGGGCGGGCGCTTTGTTCAACAAGTTGTGCAACATCTTCAATTGTTTTATTGTCATACTTCAATCGTTTTAATATTTTTTTTGTCATCCTTGCACCAACTACTTCGTGGTGTCTAAAGTGTACTTTGCCATTTTCTATTCCTTTAGTATTTGGTTTGGCAATATCATGGAGAAGTGCTCCCATTCTTAATGAAAGTTTAGGAGGTACCCCATCTAAAACTTCTAGTGAATGTTCATATACATCTTTGTGGTGATGTTTTGGATCGACCTCCATTTTCAGCTCATTTATTTCTGGAATAATATATAAACTTAAACCGCTCTCAACTAAAGCACGAATGCCCATCGGCGCATCTTTTCCAACTAAAAGTTTATTTAATTCATCTCTTATTCTTTCAACTGATACAATTTGGATTCTTTCAATATTGTTTTTCATAGCCGTAAAAGTCTCCTTTTCAGGGGAAAAGCCATGAGTGCTGATGAACCTACAAAGTCTTAACATTCTTAGAGGGTCGTCTGAAAAAGAAATAACTGGATCATCAGGTGTTTTGATTGTTCCTTGGGCTAAATCTTTTAGTCCGGAAAATGGATCAAGAAGTTCATTTTCGTCAATTGAATAAGCTATTGAATTAATTGTGAAATCTCTTCTAGAAAGATCTGAATTTAAATCTAGTACTGATTCAATGGATGGATTCCTTGAAGAATTTTCATATGTATCTTTTCTGTAGGTTGTAATGTGAATTGAACTCTCTTTAAGTTGCAACTCAATTGTCCCAAAAGCTCGCCCCACTTCTGTAGTTTTATATCCTTGATCATTGAGTATTTTTATAGATTCTTCTGGCAATGCGTTAGTTGTAAAATCAAAATCTTTTGTTGGAATGTCTAAAATGCCATCCCTTACAGCACCTCCAACAAGATAAAAATCATGACCATTTGACTTATAAAGGTTTGATAAGGATTTTAAATATCCGTTATTCTCAATTAAATCTAAAAGGCTTCTTGGTACCATATGGATAGCTTAGAAGAAATTTGGTGTAACAATAAAGTATGAATTCAAAAGTTGATTTTGCAGCCGGTGGCATCATTTTACTTGATGAAAAAATACTGCTGGTAAAGAATAAATTAAGTGAAGAATATGCAGGTGATTACGATTCTGGATTTTGGGGTTATCCAAAAGGTCACTTAAATGATGAAGAAACCCCCTTAAAAGCTGCAGAGAGAGAAGTTTATGAAGAAACCGGTTTTAAGGTTTCTGCAATTAATGAAAAACCTATTGCAGAATCAAGCTATGAGATAAAAAAAGATGGTAAACCAATCAAGAAAACTGTTTGGTTTTATGAGATGAGTGTTATTGAGAGTTTTTCTAAAGAACCAGATCATGAAATAGAGGAAATTGCCCTTGTTCCTTTTCAGGAGGCTTATGAGTTATTAGCCTACGAGGAAGATAAAAAAATTTTAAAATATGTATTCAACAGAAAATAAAAGAATCCACTATTTTTACAACGGAATATTTTACACAAGAAAGCTAAACAATTTCGTTGAAGATATATTGTTTGAAAAATTATATGGTGGAGAGAGTCTTTTAAAAAAAATACTTAGGGTTTCCAAAGATTCAAAAATTAGTTTTAGCTCATCAATGATAAATGAAAATTCGATTAAACCATGGTTGAGGTCAGGGTGGGCTATTGGTCATAAGTTAAATGTATGTATGTTAAATTTAAAAAATTTAAACATTAAAAATGTCGACGGACATAAAAATATAGAAATTAAAAAACTTGAAGGAGAAGATATACAATACTTACTTGATCTGGATCATAAAATATTTGATGATTATTGGAAAAACTCCAAAGCAAGTTTTGAAGAAACAATGAAAAGTTGCAACAACAATTATTTATTCAAAAGTGGAGAAGGAAATGATCTTGACGGGTATGCAATCTTAGGAGAAACTCGAAAATTCACCTACCTTCAACGAATCGGAATAGTGAAAGACTATCAAGGATCAGGTCTTGGAGATAATTTATTGCAAAGCGTTGTTGATTTTGCTCTTAAAAGGAAATTTTTAAATATAAAACTGAATACACAAAATGATAATGTATCTGCGCTGAGTCTCTACAAAAAGAATAATTTCCAGATTATGCCAAGAAAGCTCGTAATTATGAAAACTTCATGAATAGTTTTACATAGCTTATGATTAACTTATGGAAGAAGATAGCTTTATAGAATCAGTTGAAAGCCTTATTAAAAGTGTTAAGGACTTGATTGTTCGTCCGGTAAAGAGGTTAACTGGTTTTGCTTCTTTGGGTTTACTCCTTGTTGTATTATTAATAACTGCAGTAATATTTTTATTTTCAGGAATATTAAAAATTATGCAAGGCCTTGGTCTTTTGTTAGGTGTTAACCCGACTGGGTTTGCAATGGGTGCATTAGGATTAGTATTTATGATATTGTCACTAAATAGTTACAGAAAGAAAAAGAATGGATGATCTAGCAATAATTGGTTCTGGTCCTGCTGGTTATACGGCAGGAATTTACGCTGGGAGGGCCAACCTAAAACCAGTGCTTTTTGAGGGCTTAGAATCAGGTGGTCAATTGATGTTGACAACTGATGTTGAGAACTATCCAGGTTTTGATGAAGGCATTATGGGGCCTGAAATGATGCAAGTTTTTAAAAAACAGGCTGAAAGGTTTGGAACAAAAATTTTAACTGAAACAGTCAATAAAATTGAAAAAATTGAAGAAGGTTTTAAATTAACAACATCAAAAGATACCTATGAGTTTAAGTCAGTAATAATATCTTCAGGAGCTTCGGCAAATTGGCTCGGGGTTAAGGGTGAAAAAGAATTACAAGGTTATGGGGTTTCAGCTTGCGCAACTTGTGATGGTTTTTTCTTTAAAGATAAAAATGTAATTGTGGTTGGAGGGGGCGACTCTGCGATGGAAGAATCTCTATTTCTAACAAAATTTGCAAAAAAAGTTACAGTAGTTCATCGTAGAGATGAGTTTAGAGCAAGCAAAATAATGCAAGAAAGAGTTTTGAACCATGAACAAATTGAAGTTGCCTGGAATAAAGAGGTAATTGAAATTAAAGGTGATAAACAAGTATCTTCCGTAATTCTTAAAGATAGTAACTCAAATGAGGAGGAAGAAAAAGAGATTGATGGTGTTTTCGTAGCCATAGGTCACACACCAAATGTTGAGTTTCTTGATGGTTTTGTTGAACTAGACGAAAAAGGATACATTAAAACTGGCTTCACAAGTTCTACAAGTACAAGTATGTCTGGGGTGTTTGCTTCAGGTGATGTCGCTGATTCTATCTACAGGCAAGCAGTAACTGCCGCTGGCACTGGATGCCAAGCAGCAATTGATGCTGAAAGATGGCTTGAAAATTAATTTTGATTTTTCAACTTTTGTAGATAATTTATCAACAGATGAGGTTGAAGATTTAAAAACAAAATTAAATTATGTTGGCTACTCAACCAATGAGAACATCAATGAACTAAAGGCTGTAGTAGGAGTTTTTATCGAGGACAATGGTCTTGAAAATATAAATAGTAAAGAAGATTTTTGGGCTGAATTAATAAATTTTGGATACAAACTTGGAGATAGAATTCTTAGTTTTAATAATAAAATTTTGTATGGATCAGACGTTGAAGAATTACAAGAACTTCTTTCAAGAATGGGTTTTTATTCTGAGCCTATAAACGGAAAATATTCAAAATCTGTTGTTGAAGGCGTAACAAGGTTTCAGGAAAATAGAGGTATAACAATTGATGGCGTGGTTGGACTTAATACTGTTTATGAAATTAAAAAACTAATAAGACCAGGCAGGGATATTTCTTTAAACGAAGCAATAAAATCTATTTCTCCAGGATTAGATACTGGGATCATTGGTTTCAATATATGTTTTGATATCCCAAATTCTGGAAGTTACAAAGAGCAAATTAAATTTTATGACCAAGTTAAGAAAAATTCTATTGAAAAAGGTGTTGTAGCAGTTTTTGCTTCAGAAGTTAATGAGGAATTGGATCTAAATAATAAAATTGAATATATAAACAACTTACAACCGACTTTGTTTATATCTTTTAACCCCGAAGTTGATGATTCAATTAATTACTTCCAAGGAACTTTTTCTGAAAGCCTTTTGGGTAAAAAACTAGCTGAAAACTTGGCATCAGCTCTGAAAGTAAAATCAATGGGAAAGTCCTCGATTATTTTGAAACAAACAAAATCAGTAGGAATAATTATTAATGGTAAATTTTACCAAAAAAATTATATTGAATTAATTCTTGAGAGTGTTGTTAATACTCTAAATAAGCAATTTGAAAATTAACTTAATTTAGAAATAAAATCGTCTAAGTTTTCTTTTGAATCAAAAGTTAAGAAAAGTTTATATTTATCAATGTTCTTAGTTATTTTTACTTTTGAACCAGTTTTGTCTTCGAAAAAATTTCTATAATGAGATACCTCTTCATCTGAATGAGAATTTAAATTTAGATTTCTAACTTTATCTTCTACTGCCCTGCTTGATAGTTTTTGGCTAATTATTTCATTTAAAATATTATCCTGTATTTCAGAATCTAAATTTATCAACGGCCTTACCTGGCCCATTGAAACAGTCTGATCTTTAAGGGCATCATAAACTTTTTCACTAAGATTAGTTAATCTTAAAATGTTTGAAACGTGAGCTCGGCTTTTTCCAACAAGTTGACCTATTTCTTCCGGACTTAAGCTGAATTTTTCAGAAATTTCTTTATAGGCCATTGCTTCTTCAATATGATTCAATCTTTCTCTTTGTATGTTTTCAATCAGGCCTAAAATTGCTGCATCTCTCTCGCCAACATCTTTCACCAAGCAGGGTATTTTATTAAGACCTGCAAGCTTCGATGCTCTTAATCTTCTCTCTCCTGCAATCAATCTATATTTATTTGGCTCTATTTCTTGAACAATAATTGGTTGTAACAAACCATTTTTCTGTATTGAATTTTTTAATTCTTCTAATTTATTTTCATCAAAGATTTTTCGAGCCTGGGAGTCACTTTCGTAAATAATATTTATGTTTATTTCTTTAACGTCGTAGTCTCTGACGTTTGTGTCAGTAATGAGACTGCTGAGTGATCTTTTCATTTATGTTCATCCTTTCAAGTATTTCGTTTGCTAGTTGATAAAATTCTATTTTTGACTTGCTGTCGTCTTTAAAATCTTCAACTGTTTTTAAGTGATAGGGACTATCAGCTATATCAACAGAATTAGATATTTTTGTTTCGAGTAATTTATCGGCGAGTAAGTAGGAAAGTTCATTTTCAAAATCTACGTAGCTAGATCTTCTAGTGTCTACTTGGTTTAATATGACACCCAAAAATACTGGATTTATGTTTATCTGATTAGAAATAGATTTTTTTGCAAAATTCATAGCTTGGGATACGCCTTCAATGGCTAAAAATTCTGGTTTTGTTGGAATCAAGTAAAAGTCTGATGCGGATAAGGCTTCTTGAACTAGTGAACTCATTGTGGGGGGTGTATCAAATAAAATAACGTCAAAATCTTTGAACTCAAAGGAATCAATTGTTTTCTTTAATACCGAACCTCCAAGTATTTTTTCATTATTAAATTTTAAAATTGATTGGTTTGATGGAATTATTGCCATATTTTCGTGAAGATAGCCAATTTCTTTTGATTTGTTTCCACTCATTAAATCTTGTGAAGTTAAAATAAATTTATTATTTTTATCAAAATCTAGATATGTTGATGTGTTTCCTTGAGGATCAAGATCGATAATCAAGGTTTTTATACCATTTATTGCAAATATTTTACCAATGTTTACAACAATTGTAGTTTTTCCAACTCCACCTTTTTGGCAAATTATTGATAAAGATTTCACATATCAGTTATAACATCAATAGTACGAAAATTATTTTTATTTATAAGAAACTTTTCTTGTTTCACGTGAAACAAACTTTTAAGCTCTTTTTTGTTTTCAGAGCTTGAAGAAACCAAAAAAACTATATTTCTGTTTTCAAGCTTGTATTTTTGCATTATTTTCACAATATTTAACGTAGAAACATAGCACCTCATAACAACTATTGTTTTTTCTAAGTTTTTAAGTGTGAAGTTCGCATCTTCTTCTTTTGGAATCGCATTTTCTAAATTAAGGGTCTTTACAAGCCTTTGAAGCTCATAAATTCTTGTTTTTTTATTATCAATAAGATTTACTTTTCTTTTGTTAACAATTGATATTGGTACTCCTGGTATTCCTCCACCGGTACCTAGATCATAAATCTCTTTTGATTTGAATTTATATTTTTTTATTAGATGATGAAAATACAGTGAGTGAACTATAAATTCATCCCAAATAAACTGTTTGGGTTTTTTGCTTATTAATCCGGTTTTTATTCCGGTTGTATATAACCAGTCGTGATAGTTTACAAGTTTTTCTTTATGTTGTTCAAATTCAATTAAACCCCAGTTAGGCATTTGGGGTTCGAAGGTCATTCTTCTTCAGTGTTGCTTGGAGCAAAAACTACAGACCTATAGGGCTCTCTTCCTTCCGAATAAGATCTTATACCATCAATTTCACTGACTGCATCGTGAAGGGTTTTCCTGTCTACTGAGTTCATTGGCTCTAGCATTACTTCTTGCTTGTCTTCTAAAATTTGTTTTGTAAGTCTCTCTGCATATATTGTTAATGCTTCTTTTCTTTTTAAAGCGTAGTCAGCTACGTCGAGCCTTAATCTAGTTCCTGCTCCGGTTTTTCGTTGGACTGCGGTTCTTGTTAACTCGTGTAAGGACCGTATGATCATTCCCTTTTCGCCGACTAGAGCCTCTGTTTGTTCACCTTTTATGTTTACTACAAGATTTTTTTCTTCTAATTCTCCTTCGACCTTTCCGTCCAAACCAAATGAATCAATTAATCCTTGTAGAAAGTCTATTGATACTTTTAATTGTTCTTTTGGATCCGCTTCAACTCTTGGTTTTTTTGGTTCAAAGTTTCTTTTTTCTCGTTTTCTTGAGTCTCTGTTATCTCTTGTATCTCTTTTGTTTCTTGACTTATAGGACCTAGAGTTGTTTTTAAATCCAGACCTTACTGATATTCTAACTAATGCTTTTGTTCCCCCAACTCCAAAAACTCCTCCTTCTGGCTCTCGTAAAATACTTATGTTCGCCTCAGTGGCGTCTTCGAGATTAAGTTCTTTTAAACCTGCTTTTATTGCATCATCAATGGTTTTTGCTTCTACCTCTACCCATTTGTCTGACATTATTTTCTCCTTCTTTTTTTTCTGTTTTTACGAGGATCTTGTTCTTGATTGGTTTCTTCCTTATCCTCTACTTGTTCTTTTTGTTTCTCTTGTTTATCGTTGGTTTCATTTTTATCTTCAATTCTAATTATCAGTGCCTGTTGACCGATTCTAAAGATGTTCCCTGTTAAAAAATAAATAACTAGACCTGAAGGAAGGGTCCAAGATATAAAACCAAAAAATATTGGCATAACCTTCCCAATCATCTGCATTTGTTGAGCTTGTGGATTGTCACTCTTTCCCTGCTTTTTCGTTATTTGTTGCTGTTGAAAAAGCGCTGTTGCAACAACCATTAAAATAACAATGATATAAGGCACCCTTTCAACCCAAGTAGAAATTTCAGAAGCGGGAATTTGTAAATCCATATTAAAAAAGAGAATGTTTGCGTTGTTTTCAAGATCTAAAAATAACGATTCTGATTTGGGTATAAACAATAAAGGCTCTCTTAAAACTCTGAACAGTGCAAACCAAACCGGCATTTGAACCAAAAGTGGAACAACACAACCGAGTGGGTTGATTCCTTTTTCTTTATAGAATGCTGCAATCTCTTTATTTAGTTCTTCTTTGTTGTCTTTATGCTTTTTTTGGAGTCTCTTGAGCTCTGGCTGAACGTCCTGCATTCTTTTAGTAGATCTTGTCTGTCTAAGAGTTAGAGGAAAAATTATAATATTTATTATTACTGTCAAAATTGCAATCGAAGAACCGTAAGACGGAACATATCCATAAACAAAAGATAAAAGAAATCCAATTCCAAGCGCAAAAGGTTCAATTATTGCCAATTTTTACCAAACTTTCTATAAAGCGGGTTACATTTATAAGATCTTTCAAAAACTAAAGGAATTGTCATTACGAAACCTTTTTCCTGCATACTTTTTCTTATTTGGTTTGAACAGGAAGGATAATAAAGACAGTTCCCTTGACCAATGCCAAAGAGTCCCAACAGTGCTCGAAACACCGTAAATAAAATACTTGTTATTTTCATTTTTTTATAAGTTTTGGGTGAGAAGATATAATTTTTTGCATCTCGATAACTTTTAAATTTAAATTATTTTTATATCCAACAATATAAATATCAAAATTTTTTTCTTCTTCTAAGCCCCTTACTGCCTCTTTAATCCTTCTTTTAAATTTGTTTCGCTCTACTGCGGTGGTCTGTTTGCTTGAAATGCTGATTCCAAGTTTAGAATTTGTATCGTTATTTTCTTCTATGTAAACCTTAAGTCCTTTTTCAGTAAAACAGTTTTCTTCTTTTTTCAGTCTGAAAAAATGATTTCTCTTATTTAGTGCAGTAAATTTAACCAATTAGCTTAAGCGGAAATTATCTTTCTGCCTTTTTTTCTTCTTCTTTTAAGAATTTCTCTACCCGCTCTGGTTCTCATTCTGCTTCTAAAACCGTGTTTTCTACTTCTTTTTCTATTACTAGGTTGGTAAGTTCTTTTCATTTTTTATCCTGTTTAAATACAATATATTAAAAAATTTTTTAAACAAACAAAATTAGTATTTAATTTAATAGTTCGCGAAAAGTGGATTAGATTCGCGAAAACTTTTTTAACTAAGTTTCACAATCTAGATACTAATAACTTTCTAAGACGGTTTTTTGAAGCTAAATCGTTATATTTATTGGCTATTTTTTACTATTTACTTAATCTTAAGTTCTTTAATTTGTTTTTAACACTCTATGATTTTAAAAACGTACTCATTAAATTTAATCAGAATGAGTAATGTTGTAGATGCCTTCGAATTAGAAATAAAACAGTCAAAGCTTTCAAAAACTGACAAATATTGGCTAGATCAAGTTGATTTTAAATTTGAAGATAAAAATTTAAATATTCATGTAAGGTCAGAGTTCATTAAATCATCAATAGAAAAAAAACTATATGAAAAAATTAAAGACTCTTACAAAAAAGTGACTGGATTTGATGATTGCGTTTTTATTCTTGATAAAAATATGAAAATTCCAGATAGTGAAATTTTTTTTGACGATAAATACGAAAATAGTGAAGTAGAAGCCATAGAAACAATTAAAGTTGAGCCAGATTTTTCAACTTTTGATGACTTGTTTGTTGGAGGTCCTAACAACCTAGCAGTTACAGCCGCAAAATCTGTTGTCTCGAGCCCTGGAAAGCGCTTTAATCCTTTATTTATATATGGTCCACCCGGAGTTGGTAAAACGTTTTTATTAAAAACAATTGAAAGGTCTCATCACTCTTCCTTTTATATTGACTCCGAGTCTTTTCTAGATTCATATATTCGTGGAATTAAAAATAAAGATATTGATGTGTTTAAATCAAAAATTCGTTCTGTAGACATTTTATTGGTAGATGACATACAGTTTTTTATGGGAAAAAAGGGAGTTTCGGAGGAGCTTTTTCACACAATAAATTATTTTCTAAATAACGAAAAGTCTGTTGTTCTTGTTTCTGATCAAAAACCTGAAAGGCTATTGGGTTTTCCAGAAAGGCTGGTTTCAAGAATATTGAACGGTCTGGTAACAGATATTGAAAAGCCTGATGATGAAATGTTTTTAAAGGTTTTGAAAAAAGCAAACAAAGATCACGGCGGCTACCTTTTGTCCGGAGAAGAAATCAGTAAATTAAAAAATTTAAAAATAAACAGCTTTAGAGACATAAACGGCATTATTAACAAAGTTCTACTAAACAAACAAACGGGGAAAAGCAATAACGAATATATCAACGAACTCATTAGCGAAAAGAGTGAAGGCTACTTAGAAGCTATAAAGCCTGAATATATTCTAAATTATGTTTCTAAGGTCTTTCAGGTAGACAAGGATCTAATAGTTTCTAAAAACAGGAGCTCAAACGTTAACGAGTCTAGAAAACTTTTTGCAAACCTTGCTAGAAACCATACTGATCTTTCTTTAAACCAAATAGGTATTTACTTAGGTGGTAGAAGTCATTCTACGGTTCTTTCATATATTGAAAAGTCAAAAAGTTCTCCTATTGTCATCAAAGAAGCTAACAACTTCAACAATTCACTTGCTTTAAAAGAAGTTGGTTAGTTTTTGTCTGTTTTGTTATATGTTGTTTTTAAAATAACCCACTATTTTATGACTTTTTACCCAGCTCAACAATTCAGACATGCTTATTATTATTAAATATATAAAGGATAAAAAGTGAAATTCAAAACAAAAACAAAGGAACTTAGGGAGGCCGTCTCTTCTGTCTCAAGAGTTGTAAGCCCGCGTCCCTCCACTCCGGCTATGTCAGGTTTGTATATCCGTGTAGTTGAGGACTTTGTTGAGTTAATCGGTTCTGATTTAGACATTACTATTAAATCAAGAGTTTCTGTTGAAGTAGATCTTGATGGAGATTGTCTGGTAAATTCGAATAAGCTATCAGAAATTATAAGAAAACTACCTGAAGGAGAGGTTGTTTTTTCAGACGTTGGAAGCGATCTTAAAATAGAAACGGAAACGTTAGACTTCACCCTTAGAAAACTTGAAAGCAAAGACTACCCCGAAGTTTTTTTGAACAACCACGAAGAAAACGAAAACACCCAAGAAGTTAAAGTTTCAGAGCTTTTTGATTCTTTGAAAAATGTTGGCATAGCGTCAACACCAGAAGGCGGAAGACCAATACTTACTGGAATTTATTTCAACAACCAAGGAGAGAAAACAGAACTAGCAGCAACAGACAGCTACAGGCTCGCCACACAAGAAATAAGCAACTTCCCAATTAATGATGTTGGAATTGTTTCTTATCGTTCTTTAAGCGAGGTTATTAAGCTTTTCGAGAACGAAGACGAGAAGTTAAAAATAAACTCAAATGAAAAAGATATTTATTTTTTTAACGATAAATATTTCGCATCTCTTCGTAAGGTTGAGGGAACATTTCCTCAATACGAAAACCTTTTCCCAAAAGAAACCCTCTTCACTGTAGAAATTAACAAAAAAGAAATTCTTGAATCTTTAGACAGAGCTACTGTTGTGGCTGAAGGGTACATTCCTGTAACTTTCGTTTTTGAAAACAACGATCTGCTTACAATCACCACCCTTAATAAAGACGTTGGAGGAGGAAAAGAAGAAATAGGTATAAAAATTTTAGGTATTGAAACCGGGGATATAAAAGGGTTTAAAGCTTCCTTTAATCCAAACTTTTTAATACAAGGAATTGAAGTTTTAGAGGGGAACACTGTTTACATGAGATTTTCAGGAAACGAAAAGCCTGTTGTTATACAGGGAGATGTTGAAAATTATAAATATTTATTAATGCCAGTCAGATCAACTTGAAAAAACAAAAAGGGCCTGAAAGAATTAATATTGAAGAAAACAGTCTAGGTATTAATTTTAAAAAATCTGAGCAGATCAAAAACTATTTTAACAAATCTTCATATCCGTGGAAAAACGATATTGTAACTGGCCCGTTTGTCAACAATGTATTCATTATTTATGTAAATTCAAAAAGACTCCAAGACGTAATAGAGCTTGAGTCCTTAAAAATAATTAATAATATAGAAAAAAAGCTAGGATTTTCAGTCAATTCTATACTTGTTCAATTGCAAAATAACCAACAAAAATAACGTATTTCTACTAAAATAAGAGTTCAGCAAGGGGCTGTACTTAATAAAATAGAAACGTATCTTAGGAGATCCGTGCCAAAAAAAGATTCTAAAAGCTATGATTCCAAAGACATAAAAGTCTTAGAGGGCCTAGAGGCAGTAAGAAAAAGGCCAGCTATGTATATTGGTTCAACAGGACCAAACGGCCTCCACCATCTAATTTGGGAAGTCGTAGACAATTCAGTTGATGAAGCTATGGCTGGACGATGTAATCAAATTGATGTTGTTCTTGAAAAAAACGGCTCAGTTACTGTAAAAGATAACGGAAGTGGAATTCCAGTAAAGCCACACCCTAAAACAAAAAAATCAGCCCTCACCACAGTACTTACAACCCTTCATGCAGGTGGAAAATTCGAGTCAGGAGCGTACACCGTAAGTGGAGGACTACACGGAGTGGGGATCTCGGTTGTCAATGCTCTTTCTACAGTTGTTAAGGTTGAGGTTCAAAGGGACGGACACTTTTGGAATCAAGACTTTGACCTTGGAAAACCAAAAACAAAAATAAAAAAAGGGAAGGTGTCAAAAAAAACAGGAACAAAAATAAATTTTTTACCCGATCCTAATATCTTTGATGAAACACAGCTTTTTGAGTACAACATCGTTTCTGAAAGACTTAGACAAACTGCCTTTCTTAATAAAGGATTAAAGATAAATCTTACTGATAACAGAGTAAAGCCAGCAACAAAGGAAAATTTTCACTACAAAGGCGGTCTCGTTGATTTCGTTGATTATTTAAACGAGGGCTTCGAAGTTCTTCATGAAAAAACAATTTCATTTTCAGATCAAAGCAAAGACTCAGAAATTGAAGTAGCAATGCAGTGGAAAACAGAAGACGACATAAACATTAAAAGTTTTGCAAACAACATACACACACTTGAAGGAGGAACTCACGAGGAAGGCCTTAGAACAGCAGTAACAAAGGCCATCAACGACTTTGCTAAATCAAGAAATCTTCATTCTGATATTTCATTAACTGGTGATGATATAAGAGAAGGTATTACAGGAGTAGTTTCTGTAAGGGTCAAAGAACCCCAGTTTGAAGGCCAGACCAAAACAAAACTTGGAAACACCGAGATGAAATCAAGAGTTCAGGTTTTAGTTAATCAAGAATTTCCTAAATGGCTGTCGAAAAACACAAAAGAAGGAAGGGCAATCGTAGAGAGGTGTGCTCTTGCCGCCAAAGCTAGAATGAGTGCAAAAAAAGCAAGGGAGCTTACTAAAAGAAAAAGCATACTTGAAACTTCTGGACTTCCAGGCAAGTTGGCAGACTGTTCATCAACAGACCCCTCTGAAAGTGAATTGTTTATTGTAGAAGGAGATTCAGCTGCTGGACCAGCAAAACAGGCAAGAGATTCAAAAACCCAAGCAATACTTCCTATTAGAGGAAAAATAATAAACGTTCAGAAAGTTACAGAGAACAGAGCATTACAAAATGAAGAAATTAGCTCATTAATTAAAGCAATAGGAACAGGAATAAATACTGAATACAAAGGAGAAGAGTCAAGATACGACAAAATCATACTTTTAACAGACGCAGACGTAGATGGTGCACACATTAGAACACTATTGTTAACCTTCTTTTTCAAATTTATGCCCGGCCTTATAAAAGAAGGAAAGGTTTGGATTTCAGAACCCCCACTTTATAGGGCAAAGTCATCAGGATCAATAAATTACCTTAAAGACGACGAGGATCTAGAAGCATTTAAAAAAGAAAATAAAAATCGAAAATTTGATATAAGCAGATTCAAGGGTCTTGGTGAAATGAACGCTGGAGAGCTTTGGGACACAGCAATGAATCCAGAGTCACGAACACTAATCAAAGTAAGCATTGCTGATGGTAAAGCGGCTGAAGCAAAAGCAGCAAACATGTTTGAAGTTTTAATGGGTAACGACGTGACAAAAAGAAAAACCTTTATAGAAGAAAACGCAAAATATGTAAGGTTCCTGGACGTTTAATATGCCACCAAAAAAATCACCAGCAAAAAAATCACCAGCAAAAAAACCTGCAGCAAAAAAGGCAGAAATGAATGGTGCAATTGCGGTCGAAGATGAAATTTCAAAATCTTTTCTTGATTATGCAATGTCCGTTATTGTTTCAAGGGCCTTGCCAGACGTTAAAGACGGGTTGAAACCAGTACAGAGAAGAATTTTGTATTCGATGTATGAAACAGGAATTCGCCCAACCGGTCCCTTTAGAAAGTGTTCAAAGGTAGTGGGGGATGTTATGGGTAATTATCACCCACATGGAAATGATGCAATTTATGGAACACTTGTAAGACTTGGTCAAAACTTTAGTACTAGATATCCATTGATTGAGCCTCAAGGAAACTTTGGCACCCCTGATGATCCCCCCGCAGCTATGAGATATACAGAATCAAGAATGTCATCGCTTTCGTCCCAGCTTTTAGATGGCATCGATGAAGACACTGTTGTTTTTGAACCCAACTATTCAGGAGAAACAAGTGAGCCAAGAGTTTTACCAGGAAGATTTCCAAATCTTTTAATCAATGGAGCCGAGGGCATTGCTGTTGCTATGGCAACAAATATGCCACCATATAACCTTAGAGAAATAACTGAGGCTGTTAAATTTACGTTAAATACAAAAGATCCAAAACCTAGAGATTATTTGAAAATAATTAAGGGTCCAGACTTTCCTACAGGTGGATTAATTGTTGAAACCCCAACAATAAAAGATGCAATTTTAAAAGGAAGAGGATCTATAAAGTTAAGGGCTGTTGCTGACATCGAAGAACTAGGAAAAGGCAGATCAGCAATAGTAGTGAAGGAGCTACCTTACCAAGCCTCAACCGATAGGATTATGGAAAAAATAGCTTCATTAGTTCAAGACAAAAAACTAACGGGCGTGTCTGATTTAAGAAATGAAAGTAGCGATAGAAACGGAACACGTCTTGTTGTTGAACTAAAGAGAGACGCAGTACCACAGGTTGTTTTAAACGATTTATTTAAATACACACAGCTTCAAGATACATTTTCTGTAAACTCCGTTGCATTAGTTGAGGGCGTGCCGAGGGTTCTATCAGTACCAGAATTAATAAGATATTACATTGATCACCAAATTGATGTAATCCAGAGAAGGTCTCAATTTAGGCTTGATAAAGCAAAATCACGATTACATATTGTAGATGGTCTATTGCTTGCTTTAAATAAAATTGATCAAATTATAAAAGTCATTAAGTCCTCAAAAGACGTTGAAGCTGCACGAAAATCGTTAATGAGCAAATTTAAACTTTCGGAAATACAAGCAACTCATATTTTAGACATGCCCCTAAGAAGACTAACGGCATTAGAAAAAGAAAAACTTGAAGAAGAAAAGAAAGAACTAAAGCAAACAATAAAAGACCTAACTGCAATATTAAAAAGCAGAACAAAACAAAACGAAATACTTATAGAAGAGTTGGACGCAATAACTGAAAAATTTGGAGATGAACGAAGATCAAGACTTGTTCCAGACGTAGGAGAAGTAAAGATCGAAGACCTTATTGAAGATGAAGAAATTATCGTCTCAATATCATCTGAAGGATATATAAAATCTGTTCCTTCTACATCATATAAAAAACAAGGAAGGGGAGGAAAAGGAGTAAAAGCCTCATCATCAGAAGAAGATGTGATCGAACATCTTTTATCAACTTCTGTACATTCCTATTTATTATTTTTTACAGACAACGGGAAAGTTTATAGAGCTAAAGCACATGAAATTCCAAAAACTAATAGAACAGCAAAGGGATCTTTAATTCATAACGTTTTATCAATGGGCCAGGATGAAAAAGTTCAAGCCATAATTGACACAAGAGATTATGAAACTGAAAAGTTTCTTCTGATTATGACCGAAAAAGGTACAGTTAAAAAGTCAAAATTTAAAGACTTTGATTCAAACTACAAGTCTTTACAAGCAATAAAACTTAAAGATGATGATAAAGTCGTATCTGTTAAAACAACTTCAGGAAAAGAAGACATTATTCTTGTTTCTCAAAAAGGACAGGCAATTAGATTCGACGAGAACAACCTAAAACCTCAAGGAAGAACGGCAATGGGAGTAAGGGGAATTAAGCTTAGAGAAGGCGATAAAGTTGTTGGCGCGGCAACCTCACGAGAAGAAACACTTTTATTTATTACTGCAAAGGGGTATGGAAAGAGGACCAAGCTTGATGAGTTTAGAAGAGCTGGAAGAGGTGGCATCGGTGTAAAAGCTCTCAAAGTTACAGAAGCCAAAGGAGACTTGGTCGGAGCAAGATCGGTGGATGAAGACACAGAGGTTATGCTTATGAGTACTGGCGGAACAGCTATAAGATGTGCTGTAAAGCAAATAAAACAAATGAGTAGAGTTGCTCAGGGAGTAAAGGTTATGAAACTTTCTAAAGAAGAAGAAATATCAGCATTTATTCCTATTAAAACAGAGTCGTAATGGTAAGAGTTAATAGAGTAAGAAGAATTATCAGAAAAGTAGATCCATGGACTGTATTAAAAGTGTCATTTGTTTTTAATTTTATAATTTCCCTAACGATTGTTTTAGGATTTTCAATTTTATGGGTATTGCTTGTAAACGCTGGAGTTCCACAAGGTCTTGAAGAAATTGCTAGAAGGTTAGCCTTGTTAGACGACAACGCTTCGTTGGTTGGAAATGTAGAAGTCCTCTTTTCAAGTGTTTTATTTTTTGCAACTGTCTATCTTTTAACACAGACGGCAATAACTACTCTTGGAGCATTTTTTTACAATCTCATATCTGACTTAGTTGGTGGAATTGAGGTTATTGTTTTAGAAGAATCTTATACTGACCCAAATCAAAAGCCCAGAGAAAAAAATAAAGAAAATACTGAAACTGCAATGATGACTTTTTCAAAAACAATAGGAAAATTTAGAAAAGAAAAAGAGACAAAAGACTCTTTTATTCCTCCGGAAATGCCAAGGCCCGACGTGCCGAGAGATATAGAAGAAGAAACTCTTACTGATACATTTAAAAACTTCCCGAAGGATGATACATAGTCTTCTTTTTGGTGCTACTCTTTTTAAAACAAATAAAGTAAAAAAGCGAAGCTAGTGAAAATCTAGCACTGTCCCGCAACTGTGATTCTTCGGATAAGTCAGGTCGACTTTCTTGCTTTTTAGACAACAATCCTCGAGAGAAGGAATGGAGTATCTTACTTTTTCTCGTGGTGAGAAAGGAAAATATGAAAACAAAAATATTACTTCTTGCCATGTTAATTTCAATGTGTTCAGGGGGGTCTGATGTAGCTGAAGACAAAAATATTGTCTCCCTATCAACAACCCATACTGAAATTATTCAAATGCTTGAAGGAGAAAATCTACTAGTTGGTGTAGATTCGTTCTCAGAAACCGAATTACCAATTGAGAAAATCGATGCTTATACAGTTACAGCAGAGGAACTACTAATACTAGATCCAGATATTGTACTTGTTGCATTCGATTTCAATGGAATAGTAGAAGGACTTGAAAACCTAGATATAGAATATGCTCTTTTGCCTCCAGCACAAACCCTTGATGATGTTTATTCTCAAATTGAAACTGTGGGAACAATAATAAATAAATCAGACCTGGCAAATTCACTAGTTAGTGAGATGAAATCCGATATTGATGATATTATTGCAAACTCGATTGGTACACCTTTGTCCGTTTACCACGAAATTGGATACACTTATGGTATTTATTCCGTTAACGAAAATTCCTTTATAGGTGAAATTTACAATCTTCTAGGTGTTGATAATATAGCAAATACAATTGAAGACCCTTATGGTTCTGGCTACCCAGTTCTTGAAGAAGAACAGGTTTTAGCTAGTGATCCAGACCTAATAGTCATTGGTCATTCAGATTATTTAAATAAAGATCTTTCAACACGACAAGGCTGGGAAAACATTAAAGCTATAGCAAACGACAATGTTTATTTTTTAGATGAAAACCTAGCCAACAACTGGGGAGTCAACACTGTTGATTTAATTAATGTTTTATCAGAAACAACAAAGTCAAACGATGATCCTGGACTGATATATAAAGAAAAATATACTGACAACGATCTAAGCAGTGGCAGCAATACCCAAAACATTATCATCGCAACAATAATTGTGATAATCTTGACAGCGTACATACTTATTTCTAGAAGGAGTAAAAGTAAAGTACAAAGTTAAGGAGATTTTATAAAATGAAGGGCTATTCAAACGAACTCTACATACTTGCTTTTGATCATAGAGGAACTCTGACAAAAGGGTTGCTTGGGGTGGAAGGAAGACAACCTACAGTTGATGAAGCAAGTAGAGTTTCTTCAATGAAAGATATTATTTTTGATGGATTTATTGAAGCAAAAAATTCTGGTATCTCAGGTGGAGATCCTGCAATTCTTGTTGATGAAACATTTGGTCTACAAGTTCAACAAAAAGCTAAAGAAATGGGTATAAAATATGCTGCACCTGTTGAAAAGTCAGGGCAAAAAGTATTTGATTTTGAGTATGGAGATGCATTTGGAGAAAAAATAATTGAAGTTGATGCTGATTTTATTAAGATTTTAGTTCGATGGAATCCAAATGATGATATTGAAACGAGAGAAGTACAAGGAAAAAGAATTAAAATTCTTTCTGACTGGATAGAAGAAAATGAGAGAAAATTTTTACTTGAATTTTTAGTTCCTGCAACAGATGAGCAATTAGAAAGTGTTGATGGTGACCAATCAAGATACGATTCTGAAATAAGACCAAAATTAGCTGTTCAGGTCGTAGAGGAAATGAGAGAAAAAGGTGCCGACCCGGACATTTGGAAAATTGAAGGGCTAGATACTAAAGAAGATTGTGAAAAAGTTGCTTTATCAATAAAAGATGGTGGAAGAGAAGATGTTATTGCAGTAGTACTAGGAAGAGGCGCTAATGATGAAAAAGTCAATCAATGGCTAAGAGCCGGCTCTTCAGTGAATGGTTATAAAGGCTTTGCAATTGGTAGATCTATTTTTTGGAACTCTCTTAAAGGCTGGCATGAAGACCAAAAATCTAGAGAAGAAGCTGTATCTGAAATAGCAGAATCGTACTTAAGTTTTATTTCTGTTTATCAAAACGGGAGTTAGGTAATGCCAATTGGCAAAGCGGTTATTGGTCAATCAGGAGGTCCAACAGCTGTTATTAATAGATCATTGGTTGGTTTTATCAAGGAAGCTACAAACCAAGAATATGAAGAAGTTCTTGGAGCAAAACATGGTCTATCGGGCATGTTATCTGAAGACTTTGTTGACTTATCTAAACTATCAGACTCACAACTTTACGGAATAGCTAAAACCCCCGCAGCAGCTTTAGGTTCTGTCAGAAAAAAACCTACAGAAGAGGATATTGAAAAACTAATTTCAATATTTGAAAAACAAAATATAAGATATTTTTTCTATATTGGTGGAAACGACTCAGCAGAAACAGCAAATTTAGTTTCAGAAGGTGCGAAACAAATCGGATATGAGATGAAAGCATTTCATATCCCAAAAACAATTGACAACGACCTCTTAGAAACAGACCATTGTCCAGGATATGGATCTGCAGCGAGGTTCGTTGCTCATGCATTTCAAGGGGACGATGCAGACAATAGAAGTCTTAAAGGAATAAAAATTAATGTGCTGATGGGTAGACATGCAGGGTGGTTAACTGCAGCAAGTACTCTTGGGAAGTCGAGTGAAGAAGATGGACCTCACCTTGTTTATGTTCCAGAAAAAGTCTTCAATATTGATGAATTTTTAAAAGATGTCAAAGAAGTTTATGAGTCACTTGGAAGGTGTGTTGTTGCAGTTTCGGAAGGAATCCATAACAAAGAGGGAGATTATTTTCTTCAGACATATGCTAGCGATACTGGATCTGGGCTAGCCGGAAAGACTGACAGTCACGGAAACATTCAACTATCTGGGTCTGGAGCATTAGGAGATACTTTAACGAATATTGTGTCAGAACATATAGATGGTGCAAGGGTAAGGGCAGATACTTTTGGATATCTTCAAAGATCTTTTTTGGCAGATATTTCCGAAGTAGACGCTGAAGAAGCTGAGAGAGTTGGAAGACATTCGGTTATCGCCTCATTAGATCTACAAAGTGGTTCCGTTATATTAAAAAGACAATTATCAGAAACCTATTACTGTGATGTAGACGTTGTTGACCTAGATAAAGTTGCTAAAAATACAAAAGACATGCCAGAAGAATTTTTAGACAATAAAAAACCATATGTAACAAATGAATTTTTTAAATACGCAATGCCATTAACTGGTGGCATAGAACCAAAAACTCAGATATTTGTTTAAATTTCAAATAACTAAATTAGAACTAATATTGATAAAAAATGAAAAAAATAAATATATTAATTTTTATTACATTTTTAGGCTTTTGTTCATCTCCTAGCGAGGAAGGGATAGTCTCTATTTCCGACAATACAATCCCAGCTTCAACCATTAGTGAAGAAGATTATCCAAAAGTTTTAACAGATTGTTTAAATAACGAAAAAGGTTATGACATAATTACGCCTTTTGACATAAATGACTTGAAAACAACAATAAGCCAACTAAGTAAAAGCAAAGAAGAACAGCTACGACTTGATGAAGATATTGATTATTGTATATCAAAATACAACTTGTGGGTTGAACTTGACAGTGAAAATCCAGAAGAACTTGCAAAGATATTTGATGAAAATCTTGAATTAGCTAAATGTCTAAGAGAAAAGGGCTTGAAGATATCTGACCCAACCCAGGACATGCCCAAGCTTGATCTAAGTGGCTTGGTAGAATCAAAAGAAGAAATCGAGCCATTATTAGAAGAATGTGGAATTTATAATGGGAAAAGTGAAAAGTAGAAACCTTATTTTAATAGGATTTTTATTACTTATACAGGCTTGTTCAGCAACAGAAGATTCAATAAGGGTTCTTTCTACTCAAGATTTGACTTCTCAAACAACCTTAGTGACCGTCACAACTATTCAAGATGAGGTAGTTGATGATCAGATATCAATAGAAGATGCTCAACTTGTTCTAGCAAGATGTTTAAGAGATAAAGGCTATGATGTTGATGATCCGAAAAATGACGAGGGATTAAGAACAATATTAACCCCAATCTTTATAAGTTTTAATGAAAGACAGAGACAAGAATTATTTGAAAACATACAATTGTGTGCCGAAGAAAATGGAATACCCCTGGAAGGAAATAGTAATTTTGAAAACCCTGAAGACGTTGCAGACAGGCTAGATACTGAACTTGAATTTGCTCAATGTTTAAGAGGGAAGGGGATTGAGGTATCAGACCCTACCGCAGAAAAACCACTCCGACCAATACTTATTGAGCTTGTTCAATCTGAAAAATATACCGGAGATCAAATAAGAGAAGCTGCTGGAGAATGCTTCGACGATCTAGGAATAGAACCACCTTCTGGCAGGTAATTTAAAATACTTTATAATTCTTTTGTGTACAAAAAAGTAATTTTATTTTTAATATTTTTCTCATTTTGCTCCTTTTTTCAAAAAAATGACACAGCCGTAGTTTCAGTGGTTGATACCGATAAAGGGAAAGAGGCTATTGCTGCAGGATTAGAAATAGATGAAGAAAAAGAAACAATTGCGGACGAAGATGCACCGCTTGTATTAGTTCAATGTGCAAATGAAGCTGGTTATAAATTTAATGAACCAAAGAATTTTATAGATCTTTATACAACCATATCTACTTACTTTGAAACACTTACAGAACAAGAAGCCGAAGAACTGTGGAAAACCATTGAAGATTGTGCTTTGAAATATAATTTATGGGGAATTGCAGATGAAGCACAATTCGAAGATCCAATTCAGACTTCAAAAGAACTGGATAGAGCATTGTTTATTGCTAGTTGTTTTCGTGAACAAGGGTATGAAAAAGTACCAGATCCAAATTACTTTAATAGGGAAGTGAACTTGGACGCTTACATTGATGAGAACTGGGAATTAAGAGAGGAAGACCCTATAGTACAGACATGGCAAGGGTGTGAAGACAAGCTACCAGAAGAACTGAAAGAAGAATGGGATGATTAAAACTTACAATAAAAACTTATCAGAAACAACCGAAATACAATAAAATACCTTAAGTAGAAAAATAAAAAATGAAATTTAATATATTTAAAAATCGAAACTTTTATATTTTGATTGTCTTACTAGTTATTGGATCATCAGCTTATTATTTTGGTACTCAAAATACCGAGTCATCTTCTGTTAATAAAACGCTGCAACTTACAACTGTTCAGATTCAACAAGGTGATCTTGAAAAAAAGGAAGAGTACAACGGAACTCTAAGACAAACCAATAGTAAAATTTTAAACAGCCCAATATCAGGAGTAATTACCTTCATTCCTGAAGAAGGTACAATAATCCAATTTGGTGAAATACTTTTTGCCATAGACAACAAACCTGTAATTTTAGTTGAAGGAATAGTGCCTTTTTATCGAACGTTAGATTTGAATTCTGATCCTGGGCCAGATATTTTACAGGTTGAACAGGCGCTTATTTATTTGGGTTATGCCACAGAAAGTTTTATTGCCGATGATATTTTTGACCAAACAACTTCAGATATGTTGAATAAACTTTATATAGATTACAAAATAGAGACAAAATCTGAAGTAACCCCGTCTGAACAAGTCGCAATAAATTTAAAGCAAACAGAGGTCGAAAATATTGAGGACACTATTGACTCCGGTGGAACAACAATTACTGAAGTCAACGATAAGAAAAAGAAATTAGACGATGCTAAAGAAGATGCACTAGAAGAAAGTGCTGCATGGAAAGCAGCTGATACTGCAATTAAAAATGCTGAAGAAACTTTAACGCTTTACAGAGACGAAACTAATCCAAAGACAAAAGAAAAAAAGGCAGACGGAACATTAGATGCTGCCATAGAAGACCTAGAACAAACAATTGAAGAACAGAAAAGAATTAAAGATTTGGAAAAAGGAAAAGAATCAGGGATAGATGCAACAGAAGCACTTGCAATTGAAACTGCTCAGAAAGCTTATGACGATACCTTAAAAGAATATAACGAAGGTGTCGATCAAGTTGCTGAATTGGCAAAAGCTAAGGAAGAGCTTGAGGAGTTGAAATTAGCTTCTAGATCTGAAACATTTAGTCCTACAAACGCTTATGCATCGGAAACGCCGATTATTGTTGGTTCTTACATAAATAAAGTTGGATCAGCAGTTGTATTGAATTCCCAACTTTATAATATTTCATCAATAGGGATTGAAGTTGTTTTCCAAGTTGATGCATCAGATCAAGAGACTGTCACGCTTGGAGATAATGTTGAAATTGAGCTCCCAACAGACGAGAGAGTTCCTACAGTTATAACATTCATCGATCAAGTTGTTACACAAACTCAAACAGGTGATTTTATTGAAGTTATTCTTGAAGTGTTAAACCCAGAAGAGATTGAAGCATATGACCAAGCTCCTGTAAAAGTTTTTGTAACTACCGAAATATCTCAAAATGTTTTGTATGTACCTGTAAATGCCTTGATTGCTTTAGCTGAAGGTGGTTATGCTTTGGAAATTTATGATGGCGAAATAGAAGGAAGCACATTTGAAGGAGAGTCGGGAGTAGATACAATTTATGTAGCAGTAGAGATAGGTGTGTTTACCGATGGTTTTGTTGAGGTCATAGGAAATATAGCAAAAGGACAACTTGTAGTCGTACCAAGATGATAACTGATACGAAAACCGTAATTTCAATAAATAATATCTCAAAAACTTACGAAGGACCACCTCCTGTAAAAGCACTGGATGAAGTTTCACTAGAAGTAAACCAGGGAGATCTGGTTGCAATCGTTGGTCAATCAGGAAGCGGAAAATCAACTTTGTTAAACATGATTGGCTTACTTGATAGCGTAACCGCTGGTTCAATTCAAATAGAAGGAAAAGATATATCTGAATTATCTGACAATGAACTCTCAAAATTTAGAGGTGAGAAGATTGGATTTATATTCCAAAGCTTTTTTCTTTTACCAGGTTTAAATGCACAAGAAAACGTCGCAGAAGGTCTTTTATATCAGGGCATTTCTAGAAGTGACAGGCTTCTTAAAGCAGGAGAGGTCCTTGAAAAAGTTGGTTTGGGGGATCGCCTTACTCATCTACCTAAAGAACTTTCAGGTGGACAACAACAAAGAGTTGCAATTGCAAGAGCTCTGGTACAGGACCCAGCATTCGTTTTGGCAGACGAGCCAACGGGAAACTTAGACAAAGAATCTGGTATTAATATTTTGAATATTTTGAAGGATTTAAATAACCAAGGTAAAACAGTCATAATGATTACGCACAATCAAGAGCACGCAAACATGTTTAAAAAAGTCGTTGAGTTGGTTGATGGAAAAATTGTAAAACAATGAAAAGAAAAAGATTAAGAACTCGAGATTTGTTTTTTGTTGCGCTTTACGGTGTTCGTGCGAGAAAAGGTAGAGCTACCCTGACATCAATTGGCATAGGCATTGGAATTGCAGCAATAGTTGCAGTTTCAGGTATTTCAGCATCAGGTAGAGCAGATCTATTATCAACTTTAGAGTCTCTAGGTACAAATTTAGTAAAAGCATCCCCACAGGCTGGTTTTTTTGGAACCCAGGAAGAACTGCCAAAGGGTGTTTTGGGTATGGTTGAAAGAATAGGTCCAGTTGAAGAAGTAACATCTACAACACAAACTGATTTACTAGTACGAAGAAGTAATTTTATTTCTGAATTTGAAGGTGGAGGAATATCAACAATAATTACTAGTTCAGAGCTTTTAGACGTAATAGGTGGAAATTTAATTGAAGGTAGATTTATAACTAATGACTTATCTGATATACCAGTAACTGTTTTAGGAAGCGTAACGGCACAAAGATTAGGTATAACTAATCTCTCAACACCAACCAAAATACTTATTGATAATGAATGGTTTGGAGTAGTTGGTTTACTAGAAGAGCTGAAGATACATCCTGACTTAGATAGATCAGTTTTTATTGGATATGGCGTAGCAAAAACTCTTTTTGATATTGACGAAGAGCCAACAACAATTTATTTAAGAGCAAATCCAACTTTTATAGAAGACGTAGTTGAAGTTCTAGCACCTTCTATGAATCCGGAAAACCCAGACCAGGTGGAAGTTACAAGGCCATCAGACGCACTTGAAGCTCAACAAGCTGCTGAGGAAGCATTTACAAATTTATTATTAGGTTTAGGCTCCGTAGCGCTTTTAGTTGGGGGTGTAGCAATAGCAAATGTTATGGTTATGTCTGTTCTTGAGCGAAGAATGGAAATAGGCGTTAGAAGATCAATAGGAGCAACAAGAAGAGAAATAAGGTATCAGTTTCTACTTGAGAGTATCGTTTTGTCTGGAATTGGTGGCTTAGTAGGTGTTGGTTTAGGTGCTGTTATTACTTTGGCTTATACTAACTACACAAATATTGTATTCTCAATACCTGTATGGCAAATTTTAGGAGCAGTATTTTTAGCATTATTAATTGGAGCAATATCTGGAGTTTATCCAGCAATAAAAGCGTCAAAAATTCAACCAGCAGAGGCAGTAAGAAAGTAGCACTTTTTACAATTGTTCTTGCTTTGAGTGCATGCACTATCGGTGAAGAAGAAACAAAAGGTGTTGTTTCTATTGATGAAAACACCGTTTCAACAACAATATTTGATGAGGTTACTTTCGAAGAAGGAGTCTTGGACTTTGCACAATGCATGAGAGAAGAGGGTATTAATTTTCCAGATCCAACGTTTGATATAGACGGTAACCCTCAGTTTGATAATGTTGATGTAGAAAATGAAGAGGAATTCGAAGAAGCTTTTACTAATTGTGAAGATATTCTAAGAAATGCACTTCCAGAACAATTTGATTTAGATCCTGAGGTTGAAGCAGCACTAGTAGACGCATCTTTAGAGTTTTCTCAGTGCATGAGAGAGGAAGGAATTAGTAATTTTCCTGATCCAACACCTGGTGAATTTGGATTTTTTGCATTTAGAGATGCAGAAATAGAGTGGACTTCAGATGACGTTCAAGAAGCATTCGAGATTTGCCAACCGGAAAACCCTTTAGAAAATTTAGATGAATAAACAGAGTAGTATTAAGTAATGTCAGAACCTATGAAAAGCAGTATGTTTACGAGTTCTAATTTATTATTTAAGTTTGTGGCTGCTGCAGCTTTGATCTCAGGAGCTGTTGCATATACTGCTTATGTCTCAATTGGTGATGGAAATATTTCTTCAGATGATATTAATAAAATTTTTGATCAGGCATTACGAGAAGATCCTGAGTTAGTAACTACATTGTGTGAAGAAAATCGAAATGAATCTGCAGCAGTTCAAGCATTTCTCGAAAACAATAGTGATTCAAGCATTACTGTAGACAATGATGTGCTCGATACAGTTGTAGACAGGTGTACTGAAATTTTGGTTTCTACAACAACTACAGATGACACCACTCCTACTTCTACTACCACCACTACTTATGAAGATGAAGGTGACAATGAAGACTATGACAATGAAGACAATGACGAGTATACAGTCTCTGTGACCCCTGAATGTGATGAGACTTTATCAAAAGAGTATTCAAATGATCCATCACAGGTAACTGTCACTGTTGTAGAAGCAACAATGAATTATCTTATGGGAGAGGAATATCCAGGAATTTTACTTTGCTGGGAACCAATGTTGGTCGACAATGTCGAACCAGAACAGTACTGGGTGTCGTTTGGATACACTCCAGATGAATATATTTATAATGATTCAACATATGACACTGGTATTATTTTTTCTGTAGGTACAGCAGGTGGATATATTAATTTTGATGGAAATGAACCGCTGTTAACTAAATACTTTTTTGAAACGGAATATTTTTTTGACGAGCGAGAATTAGCAGAGGAATTTGTTAAAAATGGAAAGTTAACAATTTACTTTAATATTGCGGCATACAATGAAAATACCGATAGCTCTTATTCAGATTCTACAAAAACTGTCTCAATTACAATAAATGATCCAAACGGTTAAGTAATCAATCTTTAAAAATACTTATTAAATACCAGAATCAAAATACATAGGAGGACTAACACCTATTGTTTGCCAACACATCCCACTACTAAGCTCACATTCATCAAACACAAACACCCAAGTAACAATAAAATATTCATTTTTGTTATTTAATATTTTTATTTCGTAGTGGACTGTTTCACTATCTTCTTGAATAATCTCATAGGAATAATCAGTTAAATCAATTATTGAATTATATGGTTCAGAGGTAAGCATCAATTTGAATCTATCAATTGGACCTGTCACTTCTTTATTATCTTTATGAGCATTGTTCCAAATAATTTCTACAGATTTATCTGGATTTTTAGAAAAGTTTTGGTAACTTTCCATAATTTCAACCAATATCTCTTCTGGCTCTCTTATTTCTATAGATTGAGCAGCAGGCTCTGATTGATTACAAGTAATAAATAGTAAGGAAATTATAAAAAATTTTAAACTTTTTCTAACCACGAAATACTAAAGTTACCACCAAATAAAGATGCAATAAAAATGTTAGAAATATAAAAGACCAGAAAAGTCTTTTTTCTAATTTACTCACAACGAGATTGTGAGAAGCCCCATTGAATCAATTACTAGGTACATATGTAATACAAAAGCTACACCCATAAAACTCCAGAAGGTACGTTTTTCTAATCTACTCACAGTTGAATCCTAGTAATAATAAAAAGTTTTACCTAATTAGTTACTCTTGGTTTGCTCTTTCATATGCTTGGCTGTACAAAATTAATGTAGGAGCCCATAATCCAATATATATTGCAAGTTGTGAGTCATCCAAAACAACGTAAATAATTACAGATGCAACAACGGAAACAATACTTGCGTATAAACCTAATTTTATCATTTATATCCTTTCAGTTAATATTATAATTTAACACGATTATTAATATTAATTTATATGATTGAAACATTAACATCAAATCCATTAACGTTAGTCCTTATATTTCCTGTAGTGACGTTGACAATATTCGTTGTTGGGATAATTAGGATGGATATTGCTAAATTTAATCAAAAACATGTTTTTGTCACTGAAGAAGAGTAACTTTATTATTGTCACAATAAAATACTTATATTAACTTATGGACCTTAATAATATTGAAAACTTGGAAGATGTAGAGCTTTTTGATCTTCAAAATCAAATCACTGAAATTATAAAAAAAAGAAATCTTGAAAAGGGAGATATTGAAGAAATAATAGATAATTCATTCAACATAGGTTTTCCAAAAATTGATGGTGTCGGACTAAACCCATGGATTGATAATTCCTTAATTATTTGTCCTGGAGCAAGAATTGATAAAACTAAAACTCGCCATATTTGTAAATTTATAGTTATTGACGAAGAGTGGTCTTGGGAATCGCCTCATATGATAAGTGATGTAATCAGAAGAGACCAATCGTCTAAAAATTTTAGACAACACTCTATTACTTTAATCTCACCTTTTGAAGGGATGAAGGTTCAGGTAATATCCCAGAAATCGCAACAAGGCAAACATCTTGTTGAGGGAGTCGATTCTTTTGAATTTAGAAATGGAAAGTTAGAAAAAACAATGACCAAAACCTCTAGGTCTAGAGATCACTGATTAATCAGTAAAGTTTTATAATTTAATATATGTTGAATGTAGTTGTAATTGGTGGTGGGTTTGGAGGACTTAAATTTCTTCAACGGGCTAGAAGTAGCAAAATTCAATTTACTCTTATAGACAAGCAAAATCATCATTTATTTCAACCGTTACTTTATCAGGTAGCAACTGCAGTTTTATCTCCAGCTAATATTGCTTTTCCAATCAGAAGAATGTTTAAAAATTACAAAAATGTAAAAGTAATATTAGATGAAGCTGTAGATATAAATCGTGACGAAAAGACTGTGACCATATCAAATGGCGACAATATAAAGTACGATCAACTAATTGTAAGTACTGGGTCAAAACATTCTTATTTTGGTAATGAAGACTGGTCTAAATATTCAAATGGACTTAAAGGAATTAATGACGCTTTACAAATTCGTGAAAGATTATTGAGGGCGTTTGAAAAAGCTGAGAATGAAAAAAATATTGATAAGAGAGCAAAATATTTAAACTTTGTAGTCGTTGGTGGTGGGCCTACAGGAGTTGAAATGGCTGGCTCAATAGCTGAGATTGCATTTAACAATATGAAGGAAGAGTTTAGAAATTTTAAGAGTTCAGATGCTAATGTTTATTTAATTGAAGCTACTGAAAAAATCTTACCAATGTATAGCGACAGGCTGTCTGGAAAAGCAAAAAAGTATCTTGAAGACTTTGGAGTTGAAGTAAGAACAAATGAGAAAGTTGTGAAAATAGAAAATGATCTAGTCACGACGGACAAAGAAGACATACATACAGATAATGTTGTGTGGGCAGCAGGTAATGAAGCAAGCCCAATAATTGAGAAGCTAAATACGAAAACAGATAATGAAGGAAGAGCAATTGTTGACCCAGATTGTTCACTTAAAGACGATGGAAACGTATTTGTTATCGGAGACGCTGCTAATTATAAAGATAAGAAAAACAACACCCTTCCAGGCATTGCCCCAGTAGCAATCCAACAAGGGAAATATCTCGCAAAAGTTATAAAGAGTAAAACAATCAAAAAAGATAGAAAACCTTTTAAATACAATGATAAAGGAATGATGGCAACGGTGGGCAGGTATAAGGCGATAGGTAAAATTGGAAATATAGAAGTATCTGGTTTTTTAGCTTGGCTCTTTTGGAGTGCAATTCACATTCTGTATTTAATAGGATATAGATCAAAAATATTAGTTGTGATTGAGTGGATATTTTCCTACCTTTTCAATAAAAAAGGTACAAGATTAATTTACAGAGAACCAACTTAGAACTTACAACAATAAAAGCGCAATAGCCAGAAAGCCACCAAAACCCGCAATATCAGTAACTAATGTAAGAAATATATTTGATGCTAGTGCTGGATCAAATCCTAATTTTTTTAAAATCAAAGGTATTGATGAACCAAAAAAATTCCCAATAAATATATTAGTAAAAACAGCAGAACCTAAAGCTAAAGAAAAATCACCTAAACCAACAAAGCTCAATATAAGAAATGAAAAAGTGCCAACCAAGATGCCATTTATGATTCCAATCAGTGTTTGTTTTCCAATTACATCAAGAACTCTTGCCTCAGAAACATCATTTCGTGCCAAAGCTCTTATTACAATTGCTAAAGACTGAGCACCAGAACTTCCCCCAATCAATGCAACTACCGGCATTAAAGCAGCCAGTAATACATTACTAGTAATTGTTTCCTCAAATTGGAATATCAAAAACGAAACAATAAAAGCCAAGACCATATTTATTGCTATCCATGGAAGTCGAGACTGTATTGATTTTTGAATAGGTGTAAAAATTGTTTCTTCAGCCCCTGCACCAAATGATTGAGAAAAATCTTCAGCAATTTCTGTTTGTATAACATCTAGTGCCGAATTTATAGTTATTTGACCAATCAATTTATTATCTTTATCAATTACTGGGAGAGCTAGTAGTTCATATTGTCTTATTAATCCTGCCGCCTCCTCCTGATCAGACGAAGGATTTACAAATACTGGATCTTGAATCATTACATTTTTGATTAAGTCGTCTTCATTTGCAAAGACAATTTCTCTAAAAGAAATCACTCCCGTGAGTCTATTTTCTTTATCTACTGAATATACATAAATTAAATCCTCTACATTATTGTGAAGCGACTTAAGTTCTTTCAGAGCATCTTTAACAGTTAATCCAGTTGATATTTTTGCTACTTCTTCAGACATCTGTCTTCCTACAGAGTCTTCTGGGTAAGACAGCCTTCTATCTATATTTAGTTTTGTAGATTTGTCTAAAATTTCTAAAATTTCATCAGTTTCATCATCAGTAGATCTTTCTAAAACATCAACAACATCTTCTGTATCCATTTGCTTAAAAATCTCCTCAACATCTTTGTCATCCAAAGATTCAACAATTTCAATAATTGCACGTGGACGCAGGGATTCAAAAATTTTTACCGCTGTTAAGGTTGGAAGCTCGGTAATTAATTTTCCCGCCTCAATAGGTTCAAATTCTTCAAGTGCATCAGCAGAATCGAAAGGATCTTTAGTGGCTATTTGAATCCACAATTGTTTGTTTTCTTCAAGATACCTATAAGCTTTTTCTGGATTAGAACGGGCTAAATCTCTAAGTTCTTTACCTTTTGATGGATTAACAATTTCATTATTCATGAACACCTGATATTTACTTTAATTAGATTTTATAAGTTTATTTTGACTAGCTAAGTTGTTTTTTATGCCAATTGATAATTGATTCAAATCTTTGAACTCTATGTTCTGGTTTTCCAGATCTAGAAAGTTCATGACTTTCATCTGGGAACCTTATCATTGATGATGAAACACCTCTCCTTTTAAGGTTTGAAAATAATTGCTCAGCCTGCTCAATTGGGCACCTGTAATCTTTTTCTGAATGAATTATCAGTGTTGGGGTAATAATGTTGTTTGCATAAGTGATTGGACTTTTCTTTCTGTATAAATTCAAATTACTTTTTAGGTCATCCAAAAGATACATTTCAGGAAATCCAATTCCAATATCTGAAGTTCCGACCATTGTTTCCCAGTTCAACAGAGCTCTTTCGACAACAGCAGATTTAAACATTTTTGGATAATGACTAATTACCCAAGAAGTCATAAAACCACCATATGAACCTCCCATAATTCCATAGTTTTTATTTTTTATTCCAAGCTTTTTTATCATCATTTCAAAGCTTTTAATTACATCATAAGTGTCATTCTCACCCCATTTGCTCCCACAAACGTCTCTAACAAACTTATGTCCTCTACCTGATGAACCACGTGGATTACAAGCTACAACATTAAAACCAGAAGATGCAAAAACCTGAAACTCATCAAAAAACCCAAATCCATATTGACTGGCAGGACCACCATGTATGTTTAGCAAAGTAGGTTTATTGATATCTACAAGTATTCCCCAAGTATCAATTTGAGATTTTCCAGTTTCAAATCTTTCATATACACAATTATGAGTACTTACTTTATTGTGAAAATTATTATTAAAGTCTGAAAATTTTTTATCCTCATCATTTCTAATTAAATATACTTCATCTTTTTTATCGAAAGAGCTTACTAGAGCATAAATATCTTCACCATCAACACAGAAATCAGAGGTTAGGAGTTCTTTATCATATAAAATCTCAAAACTTTCAAAATCAGTTTTAAGTAGACTTTGTTTTCCAGAATCTTCATACAAAACATAAACTTTGTTATCACTAACTTTTGTATTAACTACACCTCTATCAATAAAATTACTAACTTTGTTGGTAATACCTCTTTTGTTTATTTTGAAAATACTAATATTCGTCGGCCAATCAAATCTCTTATCAAGACCGACACCGTATAAATTATCTTGATAAGAAAATAACTGGCTCCACATACCACCTCTATTTATAACTGTTAATTGTGAATCTGAAAATTTTATAATTTGATCTTCAAGCATTGTTCCATCTTGATTATGCCTGCTTGCTATAAAGTACATATCAGAGTCAATTTCAAGAAGAGAGGATATTGAGAGAAACAGTTCTTTATCTCCATCTATAATTTTCTGACTTTTACCAGTAGAAGTTTTTACTTTATAAATATGAAATCTTTTATTGTATATAACTCCTGTTGTATCAAATCGAAAAGGTAATTTATCAATTTCTAGAGGATGATCAGTTTTATTTTCAATTTTTTTATATTCACTCGACCACTCTTTTGTTATTACGTAAATAAATTCATCATTAGAACTCCATAAATAATTAACAATAGAATCATCAGTTTCAAATACTATTTTTTCATTACCCCTATTTCTAAAAATAAGCTTATTTTTTTCTAGTTTTTTTTTCTTTTCTAATTTATCCAAAATTTCAGTAGATTTAGGTGTTTTGATAAATGCAAATGATTTTTTATTGTTTGAGTACTTCGGTGCTGAAAAATTCCAATACGAGGATTGTTTTAGTTCTCTCCATTGATTTTGTGAAAATTTCCATATTGAAGATTCGTATGAATTTTTATCCAGGTTCATTTTCGTAGACTTAAGTAGCAAGTCTGAGTTATTATTACTTATTTCAGATAGGCTTACAAAATCAGATATATTTTTTGGCTTCATTTAAATTTTCTATTTACTATTTTATTCTGTTGTAAGCAAGAGTACCAATAATAGAAAAAATAAACCCTACTCCAAATGTGTTAAGGTCTGCAAGCCCATAGAGATCAGTTGGTATAAATATCCCACCTGGATTTAAATCTAAATCAATAAAATAAAATCTGTACAACACCGATGAAACAAAACCCAAAGATGTGGGGATCACTATACCCTGGCTAGTTTTTCTTGATTTAATTTTGTAAAACGCAGGGAAGACTAAACATACAGCCAAAAGGTCAGCAAATAAAAATACTGAAAATATATTCGTTACATAAAATGATAACCCTAAAGAGCCAAAAGTAATTATAAGTGTTATTATTTTTGCTTCAGACACACCTCTTTTTACAAGATCTAAAGCCATTGTTGAAGATATTGCACTTTGAAGAGTATCAATACTTGACGCAACAAGCATTGTGCAAAGTACAATTACAAGAATTCTTGAAAAGGTATTAAATTCTATTTGCTGGATGAAACTTAAGGAAGGATTTTCAATTCCAAAACCTGCTCCAGATGAACCTGCAATTCCAAGAACGAGTACTGTTACAAAACAACCCAATCCAGCATAAATGGATGATTTTTTAATTACATTTTCATCAATCGCAGAATATGTTCTTTGCCAGTAACCCTGAGAGAATATTTCTGCTGCAGTTACTGCAAGAATTACAGCAAGAGCAGATTTAAAACTTGCAAATGTAAATGTATTTAATCCTCCATCGTAAGAAGCTTCGATAATATTACTAATTCCATTTTGACTTATCCACAAAACCAAAACAATAATGAGAAGTGCAATTATTGATATTCCTTGGAATCTATCAGTGACAAGAGACGCCTTAAAGCCTGAAAGATTTAAGTAAAGAAAAGTTACGACTGCTATTGCTGTACAAACAATCAAACCAGAAGTATCTGCTATTTCAGGAAACAGAAAATTTATTGATGCGAATTCAGCAATTAGAAAAGCTGACATATATATGGTTGCAATTATTGAAACAAAAACTTGAGCAAAATTTCCATATTGTTGACTTATGTACTGAGGAAGAGTTGCTTTGTCTGGAACTGTTTGAACAATACGTGGACCCACAAAATACAACAACACAAAAGGGGTAGCGGCAGAAATTGCATAACCTATAACATCAAATCCTAAGCCATACCAGCCAACCTCTGCTGGAGAAGCAATAATCCATAACCCCATACCACTTGCATAAAAACTCAAGGATAGATTGAGGGTCTTTTGGGATTTCAGCATAACAAAATAACTTTTATCTTCTGTTTTGTTTGCCATCCTTCTTGTTAAGAAAAGAAAAAGAAAAAGTATAAAGAATATAAGTATGTAATTAATTAAAACGTTTGTACTTAACTGCACAATTACCTCATTTCATAAATGGGATAAGAGTTCCGAATATCCCTTCGTTAGAATTACCTAACAGGTTCAGACGGTCGGTTTTTAAACCCTCTCAGCACTTTGCTCCCGTTAATACAATCCTACTCTATTTCTAATTTATCATTAGTATTTCAAGAATGATTAATAATAATCAAACGAACAGTAAACCATCCCTCATTCAAACTATAGGAGCAGTTTTAACTGCTGGAGTTATGTGGGGCTCTGCAAATGTAATTATTCGAAGCTTGCTAATTGAAGGGTTAAATGAAATTTTTTTAGTAACGGTCAGAGTATCAATTATTGGTACTCTACTTTTCTTTTATTATGTAATTTTTAATAAAGAAAAATTCAATAAGCAGCTTTTTAAAGAAGCTTCTTTTACTGGTTTAGCCTCAATATTTCTTGTAAGTTGGGCCTTTATATTTTCTCTTCAATACATCTCCTCTGGATTAGTAACTTTAATGATTAGTTCTGCTCCAATTTTTACAGTTATGTGGGTAAAACTAATTTTAAAAGAAGAAAAAATTTCAAAACTCAAATATCTCTCTGTATTTATTGGTTTTTCTGGAATAGCTTATTTATTTATTACCCAGGAAACAGGGTTATTGAATCAAGGAAATATTTTCTTGGGAGGTACATTGGCATTCTTAGGAGTTCAATGCATTGCTCTCGCTACTGTTCTTAATAGAAAATTTGCGCCTAAATACAAAGTAAGTAGTTGGCTAACCTATCAATATCCACTTGTAATAATTCTTACCTTTTTGACATATTTAATTTCTGGAGTAGGTATAGATATATTAAATGTTTCACAGCTGATAAGACTTGGAGCACTAGTTGTATGTAATCTTGGAGCATTTTTATCTTTCACTTGGTTAATTCAAAGAGTGAGTGCATTACAGGTTGCATCTATTGATTATTTAGTACCAGTTGTAGGAGTAACAGCTGGAGTTATATTTTTAGGAGAAACATTTAATAGGAACCTTTTGATTTGCAGTATTTTTATCTTTGTATCTTTATTACTTACAACAAAAGATGAATTTTCAAACTAAAGATTATCAAAAGCAGTTTTAACTTTTTTTAAATCTTGCCAGGTTAACCATTTTGGTTTCCCAGGCTCTTTCGAAGGGCTTCTTAAGAGATATGATGGATGAAAAATAGGCATAATCTTGATATTGTCCTTTATTATCCACTCACCTCTTATCTTCGAAATTGGTTTTTTTATCTCAAGAAATGCTTCCACAGATGTTGATCCCGCCAAAATTATAATTTTTGGATTTAATAAATTAATCTGTTTTGTTAGCCAAGGCATACATGAATTTATTTCATTTGAATGAGGCTTCCTATTTTGAGGAGGTCTACACTTAACAATATTTGTAATATAACAATCCTCCAAAGGATCAATTTCAACAGACATTAATGCTGAATCAAGCATTTTTCCGGCTCTTCCAACAAACGGAAATCCAGTAATATCTTCTTGCTCCCCAGGTCCTTCTCCAATGATTAAAATCTTAGCTTTAGTATTTCCCTTGGCTACAACAACATTATTTCTAGTTTTAGAAAGTTCGCAAGATTTACACTTTCTACATTCTTTATGTAGCAACAAGAGATCTTGATTTCCTGTCATATAAAAATTCTAATAGAAAATTGTTTTGGGAACACCCCAGTAAGAACTGGGGAGTTTTGTATACGTACTAATTGAATAGGAATTAATTAAATATTTGATAATTACGAATACTTTTTTTAAACAGAATGTAAACACTAAGAAAATATATTTTAAAATGAGAAAACCCTTGAATACTCCGCTTGTTTTGTTGCCAAAACTCACTTGCTTCAAGGGCTATCTCTTTTTCTTCTTGTAATGATTATCTATAAAGACTTTCTTCACAAAAAGTTAATATAAAAATACACTGAAATAAAATTTTTTTCAAAAAAAAATTATCTTTTTTTTCCCACTTTAATTTCGATTTTTAACTTTTATAAAAATATTAAATAGTCCAACTATTACAACTATTCCTAAAACCGCACTCAGAACTGTAGACAAGAAGTTATTGTTGATATTCTCTATACCATAATCTTCTAAAAACAAAATAATTCCTGCATCTTCATTAAAGCCAAATGATTCAGCTACAGACTCAAGACCATCAGGTGACGAAGAGGCGTAAGGAGTAATTAAAGTGAGAACTAATATTAATAGTATAAACAATCCATAAAATGAAGTTACTTTGTTGCTCTGCTCGGTATTTTTATTTACATAAACTAAATCAGATCTAACTCTTAAAAGTAGAGAAACAATCAAAGCGGTAATGACTCCCTCGCCTATACCAATAAGTAAATGGCTTGAGACCATTGCTATTAATACACTTCCAAGAGGCACTGCTACTGTTCCTCCCAAAGAATATTCAAGAACAAATGCAATTGAAGAAAATACAACAGACAATAAACCAGCTATGAATGATCCTGAAATAGTCGAAGAATAACTTTCACCAAATAATTTTTTCCATGTAGATATTGTTATCCAGCCAATAAGAGAGGTAACTACTGCCATATTAAGTAAATTAACCCCTAGTGCACTTAGACCACCATCGGCAAAAAGCAATGACTGAATTACAACAACTATTGATATGCATATAATTCCAAGACTAGGTCCTAAAACTACAACTGCTAACGCACCACCTAAAAGATGACCACTGGTTCCCGCTGCTATTGGGAAATTAATCATTTGCAATACAAAAATTAATGCTGACATCATTCCAGTAAGTGCAATCAAACGATCAGCTACTAAATTTTTAGCATTTCTAATATATGCCCAAATAGTCCCTAAGCTTATCAGACCAGATGCAGCAGAAACTGGAGCATTTATAAATCCGTCAGGCACGTGCATATTAAAAGTATAAAATTTAATTAAGTTAATGCAAATAAGTTGCAATAAGAAATATTAAATAATTTTTTCTTCTACAAGCCAATGATGAATCTCACTTAATACAAATGGTCTTGTATCTTGATTTAAAATTTCATGCTTGGAGTTAGAAACAGTTATAAATTTAACATTTGCTAATCTTGACAATTCATCTCCTGAAGAAATTGGAACAATACTATCTTTATCTCCATGAAGATATAGTGTAGGTGTTTTTAAATTTGAAATATTTTCGTTTACAAACTTTTGTGATTCAATAGTTTCATTTCCAAATTTTGCGCTTATTGATCTAAAAACAAGTGGATCGTTAAAATAATCTTTTACAACTTCATCATCTGTGGATAAATTTCTTTTGTTAGCTGAAGATGGAATTCTTAATTTGGGAAATAGTTTTGATATTGATTTGGATATGGTCTTTATAAATTGTGGATAATTATCACCTAGGCTTGGGGCGGACAATATTAAAAAATCTGGATCGATAATATTTTTTAATATACAATGCAAAGCTACTTGCCCACCAAAGGATATGCCAAATACAATTTTTACATCATAAGACTCTATTGCTTCATATGCTTCTACTATAGAGTTTTCTACTTCTTCCCATTGTTCAATGTGACCAAATACATCCGCATTTTTTCCATGTCCCGGTAGGTCCACTAGAAAGGGTTCTATATTTAAATTCTTAAACCATGATGCATTAACATCATGTCTTCCTCTATGCTCCCAGAGACCGTGGATAAGAAGAATGCCTACTTTTTTCAAATTTTTCCTTTTAACTCTAAAATCAATATTAATGAATATAAATTTTGTTAAAACACCATTTACAAATAAACCAACAATGTCTCGCCATCATGGCCAAATTTTTAATAAAACTCCTAACCAGACCTACATATTAGAAAAACAAAAACAATTAGACCTATATGGCAAAAAATTATATGGCCAAACAAAACTTTCAGAAGAAAAAAATTTACTTGATAAATTTTTAAGTTATTGCAAACTTAATAAAAATTTCTCACTTTATGAAACAACTTTATGCTTTGAAGAAGATTTTTCAATAATGTATCTTGGAAATATGGAAGTAGTTTCAGTTTGCTTTCCCAGTGGATGGAAACCGATGGATAAACTTGGTAAACCCTTATCTAAAATCCATGAACCCATAGCTGATAGTGAACAACTAATTGAGGCAAGTGGTAAGTTGTCACAATATATGACTAAACAAGAAATAAAGAGATGGGTTTGGACAATAACAACTAACAATAACTTAAGTGAATTCACAGAGATTGAAAAACCAAACATATCAAATTTTGAAAATCTATATTTTAGAGTAGAAACACAAACGTCAGCACCCATTGATACCGAAACAAGTATTTTCTTTATAAAAGTCGATGTTGTTCCACTAAAAGAAGTATGGAATCAGAATATTTTAAGCAGTATCAACTCCATGTCGGACAGTATCTTAAATTATAAGGGCCTAGTAGAAATCAAAGATTTTTTAAATAGAATAGATTTATGAAAAAAGCATATATAGCTGGACCTTTATTTGATGATCATGAAAGAAAATATCTAGAAAAAATTACAAAGTTAGTTGAGAGTTATGGTTTTGATAGTTTTCTTCCTCACCGAGATGCTGGTTTAGTAACTGGTGAATTTACTCGTGAAAAAAAAGAAAAAATTTTTGATGTAGATATGGAATACCTTGAGCCAGCCGATTTAGTAGTTGCTCTTTTAACTGGGAGAGATGTAGATTCTGGAACAGCTGCAGAGATTGGATACGCATATAAATCTGGAAAAACATTAATTGGGATAAGTGCAAATTCAATAAAACCAATAAACAATTTTATTTGGGGGATATTTAGTTATGGAGATAATATTGTAGAAAATTTAGATGAATTAGAAACTTTTCTCTCCAAGAACTTTAGGAGACCTTCCTAAGTATTTTTACAGTGCAAAGAAGAGATTTAGTCTATATCATTAATTTATATGGTTAGTAAACAAGCTCAAAAAAGCATAAAACAATTTAGGCGTTTTGCAAAAATTTTGAGTGCTTTATATAGAAGCCCAAATGAGATGACAAATTGGAGAATAAAGCTTTTTAGATGGCTTGTTGACTTACAAGGAAAATTTGGTCCGAAAGTTAAAGGAACAAACAAAGAAGAATTTTACATTAACGGAATAAAAACATGGAAAATATCTACACCTTCATCCGATCCAAATAGGATATTATTATATTTTCATGGAGGAGCTTACTCTTTAGGTAGTCCCAAAAGCCATTATTCACTAGTAAGCTATTTGGCTGACATAACAAAAACAACAATCTACGTTCCTGACTACCGTCTTGGACCTGAAAGCAAGTACCCTTCACAACTTAATGATGCTCTTACAGTTTATGAATATTTATTGAATGAAAAAAATTACAAATCAAACCAAATTGCATTTGGTGGGGATTCTGCCGGAGGCAATCTTGCACTTGTAGCTTTATTAAAACTAATTGATACAGATAATGATTTACCAACATCACTAGCTTTATTGTCACCGTGGACAGATTTAACGGGAACAGGAACTACTTATACAGAAAACATGGCAGACAGAGACTTGCTCTTAGGTCCAATATTCAAAAGAATTTGGGCAAATGGAGACTCACTTCATGGCTTTTATATTAATGAAGGAGAATTTGATTCAAATAATCCTTACATGGTCCCGCTTAAAGGTGATTTCACTTCAAGTCCTCCAATAATGATTCAGGTCGGTACAGAAGAATTATTATTATCTGATTCGCAGTCATTGAAGAAAATACTTGATAGAGATAAATGTGAAAATGAATATTTTGAATGGGAAGGGATGTATCATGTTTTTCATATAGATGTAAGAATGCCCGAAACAATATCTGCTTTTGAACAAATAGGATATTTTCTTGATAAACATTTACCTTCACAGACAGAACACGAATCTCAAATTAATATCTAGTGAGTTTACTCGATGCATTTATAATTGGGTTTTCAATAATTTTTGGATTACTTTTAGCATTGTTTTTTTCTGGTGTAATCAAAAATGTGAAACTTTTTTTTGTAGTTTTTACATTTTCTGTGGCTTGGGTAAGTAGTTCATTTTTGATCTACGTAATTTTTCGATAATCAACATATTTTTTTTCTTATTATTTAAATAACTAACTAGATTGTTTTTGTGAGAAATATTAAAAGTTTTGATGATTTAGATATTTTTGTGACTGAATTCATGTCAAAGTGGGGAGTTACATTACTTAGATATTCTTTAGGAATTATCTACATCTGGTTTGGTGCCCTAAAGCCTATGGGATTAAGCCCTGCCCAAGAGCTAGTAGAAAATACAGTTTACTGGTTTGAAAATCCCAAAACATTTGTCCCAATTCTAGGAATTTGGGAAGTAATTATAGGAATTACGATGATAATAAAACCATTAATTCGAATATCCATAATTTTATTATTTATACAAATGCCTGGAACATTCTTGCCATTAGTTCTTTTTCCCGAGGTATGTTTTACAAATTTTCCTTTTGGACTTACCCTTGAAGGTCAATACATAGTTAAAAACTTAATAATCATTTCAGCAGCTCTTGTAGTGGGCTCAACTGTTAGAAAATAACTTAGATAAATTTCCCTAATTCTTTTTCAAATAGTTCAGGCTCTAAAAGAAAACAATCATGACCTTTTGTTGAGCTGAGTGTTTTATGAGTTGAATTGATATTATTTGCATTTAAAAGCTTAACAAATTCCGATTGTTCTTCTGGATAAAAACATACATCTGAATCAACAGAAACTACTAAAACTTTAATGTCTTTAAGTCTTTCAATTTGCTCGAGATCTATAGAAAAGTTTTGCCAACCTTTAATTATTGAGTTGTAAGATTCATGTGTAAATCTCTCAATAAACTTTTCTCCTTGGTGCATCATATAAGACTCCTGAGATGTTGACAAAAAACCATTAATTATGTCTTCACTATACTTACTTTCACCTTTAGCCCTTGAGGCAAGAAGCTCCAAAGAGATGTAGGTTTTATGTGCAATCATTCTTGCTAAAGATAAATACTCATCTCTTCTGTCAGGTGAACCTTTTGCGAGATTCAATACATAAGCTTGTTCAAGGTTGTGGAGTAACTGAATTGTGGATAGTTTATATCCACTTGAAATTGAGATAAGATTTTCTACAAAATCTGGATATAAAAGGGAAAATTCTAATGCCATTAAGCCCCCAATAGAAGGACCAATCACGGCCTTTAAAGATTTAACTCCTAGGTCATCTAATAATTGTTTTTGAGAAATCTCTATATCCTTAAAAGAAATATTTGGAAAATTCTCTCCATATTCTAATCCAGTTTTATTATCTATAGAATTTGGACCTGTGGTCCCATAACATCCACCAAGATAGTTGGCACAAACTACAAAATATTTTTTGGTATCAATAAGTTTATTTTCACCAACAAATTCGTCCCACCAGCCAATTTCTAATTCATCATTCCAAGGAATTTCTGGGTTTTCTTCTTGAGAATAATTTCCCGCCAACATGTGACTTCCGGTTAGAGCATGAAATATTAATACAGCATTGTCGCCTTTTTCCGACAAAGTTCCGTAAGTAGTGTAAGCAATCTCTACATTCTCAAGCAGTTCACCCGAATCAAGTTTAAATTGTGGAATGTAAAACTTGCTTGTTTTATTTTGTACTTTCAAGAGCTTGAGATAGATCTTCTATGATATCATCTATGTCTTCAATACCAATAGAAAGCCTTACTAACTCTGCAGGAGAACCTGCAGCTATTAACTGCTCGTCATCTAATTGTGAATGTGTTGTGGATGCAGGGTGAATTGCTAAAGATCTAGTATCTCCAACATTCGCAACATGTCTAAACATCTTTAAATTATCAATAAATTTCTGTCCAGAATCTTTTCCACCTTTAATACCAAAAACAACCATTGTTCCGCCAGTACCTTTCAAGTACTTTTCTGATAGGTCATAAGCAGGATCATCTTTGAGTCCTGGAAACCTTACCCATTCAACAAGTTCATGATTTGATAGATATTCAGCTGCTTTTATAGCATTTTCACAATGCCTGTCCATTCTCAGACTTAAAGTCTCAAGACCACTCATAACTTCAAAAGCTGTCTCTGGAGACATACTTGCACCAAGGTTTCTTAGCGGTACTGTTCTAAGTCTTAATGAGTAAGCTACACTACTTAAATCACCTAAATCATGTCCCCATCTCATTCCGCCATAACTGGTATCAGGCTTGTCATATAATGGGAAATTTCCATTACCCCAGTCAAAACCACCTTTTTCAATAACTGCTCCCGCAATTACTCTTCCATGTCCAGACATCCATTTTGTAAGAGAATAAACTACAATATCTGCTCCGAAATCAAAAGGTTTACAAATTGCTGATGTAGTAAAAGTAGCATCAACTATTAAAGGGATTCCTTTAGATTTAGCAATTTCTCCTAATCCAGAGATATCAGCCACAACCAAGCCTGGATTAGTTATTGTCTCGCAATATATTGCTCGAGTTTTCTCATCAATTGCATTTTCAACAGCAGTTAAATCTGTAATATCAACTTTTTTTGAGTCGATACCGTATTCAGGTAATATATTATCGAACATCGTATAGGTACCACCATAAAGTTGGTTTGCTGTAACAAAATTATCCCCTTGACTCATAATATTAATAAGAGAGTACATAACTGCAGATGTACCTGACGATAAAGCAACAGACATAGCCCCATCTTCTAGAGCTGTTAGTCTTGCTTCTAGAGCACCAACAGTTGGGTTGCCGAGTCGAGAGTAAATGTTTCCAAACTCTTTTAAGGCAAACAAGCTAGCTGCATGTTCAGTGTTATTAAATTGATATGCAGTTGTTTTATAAATAGGAACAGTAATTGACCCCTCAGAGTCAGCATCTGAATCCCAACCTGCATGAATAAGTTTTGAATCAAACTTCATAATATTCTCCTTTGTTTGGAGAAGGGCTTTGACTATTTAGTTGCATTTCTGCCACATCTTCAGGCACCTTGGATAGTCATCCAGGTTGCCGAGGTCTTAACCTTCTCTTTATGCTTTTTTAATTATATCAAATCTTTTAAAATGACCTAAAACTTTTTATTTATTTCTTTGTTTTTTTAAAATTATTACTTAATTTTTATTGAATAGAATAATAATTAAAGATGATTGACGATATAAATTTTACAAAATATTCAAAGAATAAAATTTTTAAAAATCTATATAAAAGCAACGAAATTTTTGATGAAGAAATTAAAGATACTAATCAAATTATTTTTAGAGTACCAAAAGATCTTACCAAAATAGATAATATGATCCTTTGTTACGATGGACAGAATCTTTTCGATTCTTCAACCAGTCACTTTGGAACAATTTTTAATTTAGAAAGTTTAATTAATAACTTTGAAGACCAGCTTAAAAAAAATTTTTTGATAATTAGTGTTACGTCAAACTCTAAAAGACAATTTCAATATAATCCATATCCCATTAAGAAAGAAAAAAATTTTGCTGAGGAGCATATTAAAAACATTGTCCTTAGCTTTATTCCAGCAGTAAAAAACTTTTTAGGCATAAATTTTGATCAAACTAAATTTTCTGTTGCAGGAGCTTCAATGGGTGGTTTAATGTCAATCAAGACCTCAATAATTTATCCTGAGTTTGAAAACATAATATCTTTATCTCCTGCATTTTGGTTTGGATACCCTAGGATATTAAATGATATTAAAAATCTTGGAAACAACACGACAACTTACCTTTATACCGGCAAAAAAGAAGGACATATTTTTGGGGATCATGTCAAAAATATATTTCCAAAAAATCAAGATTTGGATTTTTCAAATAATGATAATTTTTATTTTTCAGGAGTTAAGAATGTAAATGATTCTCTTGAACTAAATAAAAAAAACGTAAAATTCTTTATAGATGAAAATGGACTTCACAATGAGACATCTTGGGCTTCTGCAATGCCAGAAATTTTTTTAAATTTGTAGATGTTTTTTGAGATCTAAACTTGAGTCATATAACAAAACTACTATTCAAGAAGCATTCCTTCAAAGTTATCAATTTCTACAGTCTTATTGATTAAATTTTTAAGTTTTTTCTCTAGTTGAGGGATTTCTTTTTTCGATAGTTTTATTTCCTTGTTGTCATCAAGTTCGACTCTAATATTTACATTTCCATTTTCACTCAAATCTTTAAAATCATCACGTTGATGAGCTCCTCTACTCTCTTCTCTATTTAGCGCACTTTTTAGAGTTGCTTCTGACGAAGCGATCGATGCCTCAAGATCGAATGCAAGCATTAAGTCTTGATATCCTTCAGAATCTGGCCTCACATCAAGATTTTTTGAAGATTCTTTTAGTCCCTCAATTTCTGATAAACCCTTTTCTAATTTCTCTTTATTTTTAACAACTCCTCCGTACTCCCACATTATGTTTCTCAAAGATCGTTGAAGGGGTCTTGCTACCTCTGAACCATTTTTGATCGATGAATTAAGGTTTTCATGCGCTTCATTGATAACTTTTTTTGATCGTATATGAACGTCTATTTCTTTTGATCTTTGAGATGCTGCCGCACCAGCTCTCTTTCCAAAAATAAGGATCTCTGCAAGTGAATTTCCACCAAGTCTGTTTGCCCCATGAAGTCCCGAAGTTACCTCCCCAGCAGCATACAGACCTTCAACGCCCGTCCAATGATCTTTAGGAGTCACAACTATACCTCCCATTGAATAGTGTGCAGTAGGGGAAACTTCCATCGGGCTTTTTGAAATATCAATCATTAAAGTATCTAGAAATTGTCTATACATTCTTGGCAGCTTTTCAATTATAAAGTCTTTATCTTTGTGACTTATATCAAGATAAACACCACCATTAGGAGATCCTCTTCCCTCCACAATTTCTGTATAATTTGCCATTGCTACACGATCTCTTGTTGACAATTCCATTCTTTCGCTGTCATAGTTTTTCATAAACCTTTCACCGTCACTGTTAACAAGCTTTCCACCTTCACCACGAACAGCTTCAGTAACTAATGTTCCTGCCATTTCCTCCGGTATAACCATTCCAGTTGGGTGAAATTGAACCATTTCCATATCACTTAATTTACAACCAGCTTTAAGACCAAGAAAAAATCCATCACCAGTATTTTCATTTCTTCTAGAAGAGCTTTTTCTCCATAATCTTGTGTGTCCACCAGCAGCAACAACAATTGAATCTGCCAAGTAAACTGTTCTTTCTCCACTCTGAATGTCAAATGCCATAGCTCCGAAACAAACATTATCATCTACTAACAAATCGGATACATATTGTGAATCTAGAATTGGTATATCTAGTGATTTTGCTTTATTAATCAAAGCAAAAAGTATTGATCTTCCTGTGTAATCACCTGAGTAACAGGTCCTTCTATATGTATGAGCACCAAAAAATCTTTGATCAATCTTCCCATTTTCTAGCTTCGCAAAGTTAGCGCCCCAACTATCAATTTCTTCTACTATAGCGGGAGACTCTTTTGCCATTATTTCCACTACCTCTGGTTCGGATAATCCATAACCTTCGATATAAGTATCAGCAAAATGTTGCTCCCATGAATCATCTGCATCAACATTTCCAAAAGCTGCATTAATCCCTCCAGCAGCAAGGACAGTATGAACATCTGTTCTTTGTCTCTTACCAAGAACAACAACATCCATTCCTTGTTGCTTTGCTTCTATTGCAGCTCTAAGCCCCGCACCGCCACTACCGATAATTAGGACATTTGAAATTTGTGTTGCGTGGGTATTCATAATACAAATTTTATATATAACTGGTAAATATCAATAATTGAGGTTGTTAAAGTAATTTTATGAAATTAAAGGGTACTAAATTTCAAACTTTAGTTTGGAAAGAAATCTCTAAAATTCCTTATGGTCAAACTATGTCTTATAAAGAGATTGCGGAAAGAATTGGTCATCCTAACTCATCAAGAGCAGTTGCAAATGCTTGTGGAAAAAATCCTTACCCAGTAATTATTCCTTGTCATAGAGTCATTTGCTCAAATGGTAAATTAGGGGGTTACAGTGGTCCTGGTGGGATATCTGAAAAAAGAAGACTCCTAAAAAATGAAAACAACGAAACAAAGTTTTAACATCATTTACTTTTCTAAATTGCGTATGAGTTAAAATTAAATTTATGAATTTTATAAACAGACATCATAAAGAATGGTCAGCTTTTTAGCCGGGTCTTTTTTGTATTGTTTGGATCCGGGTTTATCCCGGATTTTTTTATAACTTAAAGTTATCCCCTTGACTTTAGATTATAAAAACTTAGATAATTGGTCTCCCTTTTATCTGAGTACGTACTGGAATTAAGGGCTTGTGGTAGTGGATATACCAGGCTCTTAATTCCAATTTATTTTAAGGTAGTTCGCTTAAACGATTTTTATTATTTTATTAAATACTTGTGGGGGATTAGTAATGGGTTTTGTATTTTCTTGCTTAGTGAATAAGTGATATCTGAAAAACTCTTATGACTATTGTGGGCCTAGTTAGATTTGAACTAACGACCTCATCCTTATCAGGGATGCGCTCTAACCAGGCTGAGCTATAGGCCCTTTCGCTCTATCTACAATAGTAATGAATACAAAATATTTCTAAAATTTTTTCATTTACGAGTCAATACGAGGCATAATAAATGTTGCGAGGGGATGTAGCTCAGCTGGAAGAGCACCTGCTTTGCAAGCAGGGGGTCGTGGGTTCAAGTCCCATCATCTCCACAAAAAGGTATTCTTATATTATGGGTAAAAAAAATTTTGAAAACTTATCTGAAAAAAAACTAGAACAACGTAAAAACTCAATATATAGATATATAACTTTTTAGATGGAATATTTAATTGCTTTATTAATTGGAGTTGTAATTTTCAGATTTTTAAAAAATTCAATTGGCTCACTAGCGAGCGTACCTCCAGAAATTGATCCGAGTGACGTTTTAGAGACAGCGCAATCATTTTTATGCAAAGCTTGCGGGACGGAATTAACAGTAAAATTACAATCTGTTGTTGCTAATGAACCTCCAAAACATTGTAAAGAAGAAATGACCCCCTTAGAAAATTGACTTTTTCAAGAAATAATCAAATAAATAAATTAAAAAATAATGATGAATATGATCTTTTAATCATTGGGGGAGGAATTATTGGTGCTGCCGCTCTTACTATTGCCTCAAATGCAGGACTAAATGTCTTACTTGTTGATAAGCATGACTTTGCATCTGGAGCCTCAAGCAGAAGTACCAAACTATTACATGGAGGCATAAGATATTTACCACAGCTTCAATTTTCTTTAGTTAAAGAAAGCTTAAATGAGCAGAAAATATTAAAAAAAAGACTAGGTTCTCTTTACAGGCCATTAAAACTTCTTGCACCAATATACAAAAATGATGGATTTGCAGATCTACCTAAAATTTTTCAAAAAAACTTTATAGCCCCTTTTGCATTTAAGTTGGGTTTACTCTTTTATGATTTTTTAGGAGGAAGGAAGAAACCAGAAAAGCATAAGAACATTTCTAAAAATAATACATTTGACCTATTTCCAAAGTTAAAAAAAATTAACTTAAAGAAAAGTTTTATCTTTCAGGATGCACAAACTGATGATTCGAAGCTTGTTCTTTCTCTATTAAGAACAGCTGTTGAAATAAATAATTCCACGGCTATCAATTATTTAAATGTAAAAAATATATTTAAAAAAAATAAGTTTTATGAAATACACTTGCGATGTGTACTAACAGGGGTTGAATACTTTGTTACAGCAAAAAAAATTATTGCAGCATCAGGAGTTCATAATTTACCGGGTGATTATAAAGAAGTTTCTGCGAAACTAAAAATGAGTGGAGGAGCACATTTAGTTTTGAAGGGTGACCCTCTAGAGATCAACAACAATGGTGTTTTTTTACCAAAGACTGAGGATGAAAGAGTAATGTTTGTTTTACCTTGGAATGGAAACACAATAGTAGGAACAACAGATATTGAAGAATTTTCTGGAACAAAAGACAATCCCTACGCTTCAAAAGAAGAGATTGATTATTTGATACGACATGTAAAAAAATATTTTGATATCGAAAAACTCGAATATATTTCAAGTTGGTCTGGTATCAGAGCTCTTATAGATGATGAAAATAACTCTACAAAAAAAATTATGAGAGGACATATTATTGAAGAGGTTGATAAAAATTTTATACAAATTGCGGGTGGAAAATTAACTGGTTTTAGATTAATTGCAATTGAGGCGTTGAGGCAATTGTTCAATAAAAAGTTTGAGTTACAAAACATTGAATATCAAGACCAAATAATTAATTATCAAAATTACTATAACTTTTCTGACCTTGATCACTCAGTAAATCATTATTGTGTTGCTACACCTGTTGATTATCTATTAAGAAGAACAAATATTAGTTGGTTTAGTGAAGATAATGGTAAGCAGATAGTTAAAAAGATTCAAAAACACACAAATTTTCAGGATATTGATTTTGATAGTTTTAATTACTTAAAAAAAGAGGGCTTAATAATAAGTTAATTATATTTTGTTGTCATAAGAAAACCTACACCAATACAACCAAGACCACTCCATAAATACCATCTGGATACTGAACCAGGCAAAAGTGTAAGGTAATTTAATACTATAAGTAGAACACCAATGATCATAAGTGAAGACATTGTAAGAACAAACCACCTAGGTGAAGGCCCACTTACATCAGACATTTGAGAGGATATTTTTTTAGACTTAGTAGGTCCAAGGTTTTTTGTTTTATTTCTTTTTTTAGAGACTGGCATAATTAAAAAATAGTATTCTCAAGAATTAATTTCAATTAATTTTTTATTCTTTATTGTGATCATTCCTTCACTTTCAAGTTTTTTTAAAATATGTTTAAGTTTATTTTCTTCTGTTTTAATTAAGATGTTCAATGAAGATATGTCAACATTGTTGTTCACTATAAGGTGTTTAATAATTTTTCCTCTAATTTCTCGATCTGAACCCTTAAATGCTGGTTGAGGATTTGGTCTAGCTTGTATGAACTTTTCACATTCATTATCAAATACACACACACTGCATGAGGGATTTTTTGATGTACAAATCTTTGAGCCAAAGTCCATTAACACTTGATTAAATTTTCTTGACTTTATATTTTTTAATATATTTTTTTGGTTTTCAAGTATAAATTTTTGAGGATCTTTAGTTCCAAAAAATCTACTAAATATCCTCAAAACGTTGGTGTCCTGGGCTATCACTTTATCATTGTAAGCAAATGATAAAATAGCATTTTTAGTGTACTCCCCAACACCAGGAAGAATGTCGAATTCTGGATAAATTGAATCAAAGGAATTTTTAGACAAGATTTTTGATGCCTCATGCAATCTAACAGCTCTGCTGTTGTAGCCTAACCCAGACCACATTCCAAGAATTTCTTTTTTAGTAGCTTTAGACATTTCATTTGGGTTTGGAAACTTCTTTATAAATTTTTGATAATACTTATTCGCTCTCTCTAATTGTGTTTGTTGAGCAATCACTTCTAGAAGAAGAATTTTCCAGGGATCTTCAGTGTTTCTCCACGAGTATTCTCTTGTGTTTTTTATTGACCAACTTAATAATTTTTTTTTAAATATTTCCTGTTTATTCATCAAAAGTTAGATCTACTACCCCTTCTGGCTCAAGAAATTCTCCTTTACGAGGCAACTGTTTTCTAACCAATCCATTAGTGTCACCGCTTACAGTTGCTACAAGTCCTGCTTCTTCAAGTACATCAATTGCTGCTTGATAATTTAAACCTTCAACTTCTGGAACCTCAATTTTTATTCCAAGTGACACAATAAGAGTAATTAATTCATCAGGAGTGATAATCTCACCAGCTTCCGGTAGGGTTCCAGAAATGAGACCTTCTTCAGTATCTTCAGAAAATTCCTCAATTGTTTCAAACTCTAAACCCAGTGTCTCAAGAATTTGCGTGGCGTCTTCAAGTGATTTTTTAGAGAGATCTCCGAGCTCGATCAAGCTAGGGCCAGATGAAATTACGAGATCTACACTAGACCCGGGACCCATTTTTTTTCCAGCCATTGGATTTTGTGAAATTATAAAACCAATGGGAACATTGTCATCATTTACTTCTATTTTTTGACCTATTGTAAAACCGCTTTCTTCTATGACGTAAACAGCCCTATCTGTTTCAAGATCTACTACATAAGGTATTGGATATGCCTCTGGTCCAACAGAAACAATTATTGTTACTAATGTATCAGGGTTAGTTGATGTATTTGCTGGAGGCTGTGTTCTGATGACAGCTCCAGAAGGGACCTCTGGATGAGCTGAATTCTCAATTCCAACCTTAAATCCTAAACTCTGTAGATCATTTAGAGCTTCAGTCTGACTGCTTCCGGTCAAATCTGGAACGTTAATAATTACCTGGGCACCTCCATCAACAGGTAATCCATCAAAAATTCGAGTTAGTGTCCAAATGGTTCCTAAAACTATTGTCAGTGAGATTATCAGTGCTGGTAGGGTAAATCTATATTTTATTTTTGGACTCGTTAGATCAACAAGATTTTCTTGTGTTTGCATTGCTTGAAGCTGTGTTTTTTGTTGAAGGAGTACCGCCCTTAAGTCTTCTGCATTTTTAAATCTATCTTTTGGATACTTATGAAGCAATTTCAATACTGCATTTTCAATACCTTTAGGAATGTCAGGTCTGAAGACACTTAACTTTTCAGGTTTGTCAGTAATATGCTTTGTTGCTGTTGCAATTGGTGAATCACCTTCAAAAGGGGGTCTGCCTGTAATAAGTTCATAAAGAACAGTTCCTAATGAATATAAGTCGGATTCTTTAGATACAGGTTTACCCTGAGCCTGTTCTGGGGATATATAGCTTGCAGTACCAAGAATAGATCCTGTTTTTGTAATATCACTTTCTTCATTTTGAAGAGAAACAATACCAAAATCAGTAACTTTTACTTTTCCTTCGGGAGTTATCATTATATTTCCTGGTTTTATATCCCTATGCACGAGACCTTTTGAATGGGCTGCTTGTAAACCACTTGAAACTTGAGCTCCAATAAATAGGACATCATTTAAGCTTATGGTTCTTCTTTTAGCAATTATGGACGTAAGTGTATTACCTTCAATATATTCCATTACAAAAAAAGGTTCATCACCTATTCCCCAATCAAAAATTTGAACGATGTTTGGGTGGTTTAAGTTTGCAGCTGTTTGAGCTTCTCTTTTAAATCTTTCAACAAACTTCTCCTGCTGAACATAATTTGGTTTTAGTGTTTTTATTGCTACAGTTCTTTTTAATTGTCTATCATTTGCTTTGTAAACATAGGACATCCCACCTTCCCCCAGAAGTTGAATAATCTCGTATCTTTCTTTTATTATTTGTCCTATTTCCATAATCTAAACTAAGTTAATTACAATTGCTGACACATTGTCTTTAGGATTCAATAACAACACTTCACTAACAAAGGTATCAGCACTTATCCCATCTTGCATTTTTTTCTTTATGTATTCTTCACCAACTTCATTGTAAAGGCCATCACTACATAGGAACACAACATCGCCAATCTGCAATTGAAAATCTACTTCTTGTATATTAAGTTTTTGATTTGATCCAAGTGCTTGTTTTAAAACATTTTGATAACCTGGCACATTTTGATCTTCTGTAACCTTGATCAAATTTCTATCTGACAATACATAGCATCTACTATCACCGACATGACCAATTTTCATTAGTGCATCACTATTTATAGATATTGCAGTCATTGTTGTTCCCATTCCAAGAGATGATGGATTTTTATCTTGATATTCTAAGATACTTTTATTTGCTTCAGTAATTATTTGATTTAAATCTGTAATTTCTACTAGAAGAGTATCGGCAGCAATTTTACTCGCAACATCGCCATTTACGTGCCCACCAAGACCATCACAAACTGCTGCTTTAAAAGGTGGCTTTGAACTCCCAGAAATAGCCGGAAATATTGTATCTTCATTTTTTTTTCTATTAGGTCCACATTCACTTCTTGCAGACCAAACAATTTTAAAATCTTTCATTCACCAATAATCTTAGTTGTGAAATGTAATTGTATTTCTAGACTGTATAAAGAACAAGAATTAAAAAACATTGAGAACTCTATGAATATAACACGGTATTTTATTGTAATAATCGTAAGCATTGGAGTTGGATTTTTTGGATTACGTTTTTATGACAATTTTTCTGAATCTTCGGACTTAAATACTTTCCTCGAAGAAGCTTACGTAATTTCAACCCTTCACAATGAATCATCAAAAGACTACCAAAGGTTAATAAATTTTGATGAGCTAAACAGAGACGAATTTGAATCAACGTTCATTGAGATCATTAGAAATGCTCAGGAAGCAAACAATATTTTGATTAACTCTGAAAGTCAATATAAAGGAAGCGAAAAAGAACTTTTAGAGATTGCAACTACATCCTGGCTAAAAGGATTGGAAACATTTCAAGTTTCAATATTAAATTTAGTCGACCAAGAATACACTCAAGTATTAGAAGAATCCATTGCTGAAAGTATCTCAAGCTTATCAGTTGGAGATAAAGCTTATATTAATTTTTTGATTGAAATAAATAGTAAATCAGAAACCGAAAATATTTTTTTGCCTGATTTTTTTAATATTGAGTACACAGGGATTGAATCAAATGCATATCAATTTGCTGAAGTAATTGTAGACAAAGCCTTGGAAAATAAAAGTGGCTTGTTTCTGAAAAGAGATATTTCAGTAACGGGTGTTGAGTTTGTTCCCGAATCAATTGCAACCACAGAAGAGGGATACAAGGTCTTACTAGACAAAGAGGTTTCACTACAGTTAGTGATCGCTAATGAAGGAAATGTTGAAGAGACGGAAGTCCTAATTCTGATTTTAGTAACAGATGAATTTGGTGAAACAATATTTGAGAAAAGAACAAAATTAAATACCATTGGACCCTTTGAAAGTAAAAGTTATTACACAGAACCGCTAAAAATTGAAAAAGGAATTGTCTATGAGTGGTTTATACTTGTCGAAGAAACAGAAAATGAAGAAGATTTTGAAGATAACATATATTCAGTTAAAGCATTCATACCTCCCGAGGATTAGTAAATGATTGATCCCCAGCTTTTAAAAACAAATATTGAAGCAATCGAAGAAAATATAAGAAAAAGAGATCTTAATATTGATTTAGATAAATTAAAACTTCTTGATGAAAGTAGAAGGGCTTTAAAGTTTGAATCTGAAAAGCTACGAGCTGAACAAAAAAAATTGGGCAAGGAAATTGCATCAGCATCCGAAAAAGAAAAAGCTACTCTCTTAGAAAAAGCAGAGAAGATTAGCAATAATGTAAAAAGTCTTTCAGAAGAAACACAGCAAAAAGACGAAGAATTTTTTGATGCATGGATAAAAATTCCCAACATAGTGAACTCTTCTTCACCAGTAGGTAAAACTGATGAAGACAACAAAGAAATAAAGAAGGTTGGTGAACCAAATAACATTAAAAATCCGATGACACATCTAGAAATAGGTGAAAACCTTGGATTAATAGATGTTGAAAGGGCTTCTAAAATATCAGGTTCAAGATTTTCTTATTTATTTGGAGATTTAGTAAAAATCCAATTTAATTTAGTTTCGTATACATTAAATAAATTATCAGAAAAAGGCTTTAACCCAACAATACCTCCAGTTCTAGTTCGTGAAAATGCATTATTTGGAACAGGGTTTTTTCCTGATGACTCTGATCAAGTTTATGAAGTTCAAAACGATGACCTATTTTTGGTTGGCACATCAGAAGTTTCATTAGCAGCTCTACATACTGATGAAATCATAGACATACAGAACCTCCCACTAAGATATGCCGGTTATTCAACTTGTTTCAGAAGAGAGGCAGGAACTTATGGCAAGGATACGAGTGGTATTTTTCGAGTTCATCAATTTGATAAAGTTGAGATGTTCTCCTTTTGTGATCCAGAAAAATCAAATGAAGAACATGAATACATTCTCACAATTGAAGAAGAAATACTCCAAGATCTTGAAATTCCTTACAGAGTTGTTGATGTTTGCACAGGAGATTTAGGAGCTTCTGCAGCAAAAAAATATGACATCGAGGCATGGATACCAAGTCAACAAAAGTACAGAGAAGTAACCTCTTGTTCCAATACAACCGATTTTCAAGCAAGAAGATTAAATATGAGAACAAAAATTGAAGATGGAAATACTATATTGCATACTCTTAATGGTACAGCTTTAGCAGTAGGAAGAATCTTAATTGCCTTACTTGAAAACAATCAGCAACCTGATGGAAGTGTAATGTTTCCAGATGATTTAGGACAGATACTTGGAGTTAATAAATTAAGCAAGGAATAAACTTGCAACCATACTTAATGCAAGAATCACGTATACAATTCTCTCTAATTTTTGATTACCTATAAGAAAATTTTGAAGGCTTTGTCCAAGAAAAAGCCATGTTATAACGCAAGGTCCTCCAACCAGTAAATAAATGAGATTAGCTTGTAAATGTGGTATCTGAAAAGCGGTCAATCCGGATACTGCCATGACGACTCCTTTTGGATTAACCCACTGAAACAATGCAGCTTGTAAAAAAGTGAATGGCTTATCTTCATTACTACTTTCTTTTATTGTGGTTTTAGTTATCGCAACTCTGTAGGCAATATATAAAATGACTATGTAGCCTGCATATTGTAGATACTGAAAAATTATCTCTGGAACGTAGGAAAGTAAATTACCTCCTAAGAAGAATAAAAAATTAAAACCTAACCAAATACCAAAAAAATGAGGTAATGATCTTTTCCTTCCAAATCTTATTCCAGAAGCCATTAGCATAGAATTATTGGGCCCAGGAGTAATAGAAGTTACAAATGCAAAAATACCAAATTCAACCATCAAAATATTGTAGGTTTATTTATGCTTTATAGAAGAGAATTTAAAGCGGAGGGAGTGGGATTCGAACCCACGGAGCCTATAAAGACTCACGACATTTCGAGTGTCGCGCACTAGGCCGGACTATGCGATCCCTCCTAGAATAAGTTTAGGGAAATGAATTATAAATCTGACATAGAAAAAATGGAAATAGCCCTACAAGAGGCAAAAAGGGCTCTTGAAATTGATGAAGTTCCTATTGGTGCGGCTATTTTCGATGAAGAGGATAAGTTAATTGCAAAAGCTCACAACAGAAGAGAAATAGACCAAGATCCAACCGCACATGCTGAAATTCTTGTAATAAAAGAGGCATCTAAAATTTTAAAAACATGGAGACTTGAAGGAACTACCCTCGCAATAACATTGGAGCCAGATCCAATGTGTGCAGGCGCTATTGTAAATGCAAGAATAAAGACACTTTTATATAGCTCACCTAATTTAAAGTCAGGAGCTGCATATACCTTATATAATATTCCTCAAGATAAAAGGCTAAATCACTTTGTTGAGATAAGAGATAATATTTTGTCCCATGAATCTGAAGTTATATTATCCTCTTTCTTTGAAAGTAAGAGATAAGTAAACTTATACTTTAGATCTTTTACATGGAGGGATCGCATAGTCTGGCCTAGTGCGCACGCTTGGAAAGCGTGTAAGGGTTTATCCCCTTCGAGGGTTCGAATCCCTCTCCCTCCGCACAAAAGATTTTAAATTTGGAGGGATGGCCGAGCGGACGAAGGCGTTAGTCTTGAAAACTAATGTATGTATTCCATACCGTGGGTTCGAATCCCACTCCCTCCGCATGCTTGGAGAGGTGGCTGAGTGGTCTAAAGCGCTCGCCTGCTAAGCGAGTGGGGGACGAAAGTCCCCTCGAGGGTTCAAATCCCTCCCTCTCCGCCAAGCGCCCGTAGCTTAACTGGATAGAGCGTCTGACTACGGATCAGAAGGTTGGGGGTTCGACTCCCTCCGGGCGTGCAATTATGTCTTTTTTAATTTGGTATTTTTAATAATTCCAAAGAGGTTCAGTTAGATTCCAATCTGGTGACTCACCCCATTTATTTAAATAAGTGACTTCTTCAACCGGCTTTCTTTCAGCAACACCCCATTTTCCAAGTGGATAACCTGCAGTTATTGTTGCATTTAATGTCCATCCTTTATTGGTTGGAATCCCAAGAACTTCATATACATCATCTGTTTTAAAACTCATAACTGTGGTAAGGCAAGTCCCAATACCGTGTCCTCTAGCAGCAAGCATTAAATTCCAAATAGCTGGATAAATTGACGATCCAGTTGGATCATTCCTAGAAAAGGCAAGTACTAATAAAGGTACTTTATGATAGTTTTCTGCCAACCAACTTGCAGAATTACTTATCCTTTTTACTGATTCAATTTGATCTTTATCTTTCAAGTTTGACGCACCTAAATCCTCTGAATTGTTGTAAAAAGATTTCACATAATAATCCCAAGTTTCTTTATAAATGTCAGAAAGTTTTTCACGTACTTCTTGATCAGTTACAACAACAAATTTCCAATCCTGACGATTTGAACCACTTGGTGCTCGAATTGCTGAATCTATTATGGACTTAATAACATCCTCAGGTATTGGATCTTCTTTTACTCTTCTCATAGCCCTTGTTGTATACAAAGCTTCAAATACATCCATGGAAATATCTTACTAAGATTATTTATATGGAAGATAAATTAATAAAAGAAATTAAAGATGATGTTGCTTATATCTGGATTAACAGACCGGATAAAAAAAATGCATTAGATTTTGATGTATGGTTTGGCATTCCTGACTTAATAGAAGAGATAGTAGAAAAAGAAGAAGCAAGGTGTATTTTGCTGGCAGGTAAGGGAGATGCATTTTCTGCAGGCATTGACATAACAGTATTAATGCAAGACATGAATTTAAACGAGAATCTAACTTCTACCGCAAGTGACAGAAGAGAAACAATGAAACTAATAGAGGACCTACAAAATGCATTTACCAGAATTGCAAATTCTCCAATACCAACAATTGCATTAGCCCATGGTTTTTGTATCGGTGGAGCTACGAGTATGGTCTCCGCTTGCGACATTCGACTTTCAACTCGAGACGCAGTTTTTTCTATAGGTGAAACAAAACTTGGACTTGTTGCTGATGTTGGAATCTTACAAAGGATGCCAAAAATTGTTTCAAAAGGAGATTTAAGAGAGCTAGCTTTCACAGGGAGAAAGTTTGATGGAGAACATGCGGAAAAAATAAGATTTGTAAGTAATACATATGAAAATGTTGAAGAACTCCACAAAGCCGGGTTGGAGATGGCTAAAGAGATTGCTTCAAATTCAAAAAATATTGTTCAGGGTACAAAAGAGATTTTACAAAAAGGAGAAGACCTAACAACCGATCAAGCACTTGATTTTGTTAGATTGTGGAACACATCCTATCTAATTTCTGACGACCTTAAAGAAGGTGTATTGGCATTTCTTGAAAAAAGAGACCCTGATTTTAATTAATCTCTCCAAAAGTTGAGATTGCGAACCTATCAGTCATCCCGGCAACATAATCAATAGAATTTTCAATATCATCTTCACTTTGTATATAATTTTTTGGTAGTTCATTTTTATTTTCTGTAAAATATTCGACAAGCGTTTTTACAATATTTTTACATTCTTTTCTTTGATTGTTAGTTTCATTTCTGAGATAAACATTGTCGAACATAAACTCTCTTAATTCATTCATAATTTCTCCAATTTCAGGATCCATTACTAGTTCGTTACTATTTGAAGCTTTAAATATCCCAGAAATCAAACTATTGATCCATTGCTTTCCAGGGGTACCAAGTTCCTTAGTAATTTTATTTGGAATATCACTAATTTTGATTACATTTGCCCTTAATGCGTCTTCAACATCATGAGATAAATAGGCAATCCTGTCTGCAAATCTACAAATCATTCCTTCTTGTGTGGAAGGCTTTTCAGTATATCTCCAAGGATGTTTTTCAATACCATCAATAGTTTCAACACTAAGATTAAGGTTTTCAATTTTGCTAAAAATTTTAACTGAGTTTTCAGAATGACTCCAGCCATTAGGATGCATTTCATTAAGTATTTCTTCTCCAGTATGACCAAAAGGTGAATGACCCACATCATGACCTAGACATATAGCTTCAGTCAAATCTGGATTTAGCCCAAGGGTTTTTGAAATAGATCTCCCAACTTGAGTTACATTTAAGGTATGAGTCATCCTTGTAATAAAATGGTCACCATCAGGGTTTATAAACACTTGAGTCTTATGCTTCAATCTTCTAAATGCTTTTGAATGAATTATTCGATCTCTATCTCTTTCAAAAATAGTTCTAAACTCGTCATGCTCCTCATGGCTTAATCTGCCTTTGGAATTTTCAGAAAGCATTGCATTGGAAGATAAAGTTATTCTTTCGTTAGTTTCTCGCCATTTTCTGTCTCTAAGAATGAAGGAATCGTTCATGATTTCAGATTAATTGTTAAAGAGAATTTAATAAAGGAATTAAATCTTTCCATTCATTCAAATCAAGAACACCTGTTACAGGATCGTTGTATTCTCTTACAAATCTAATAATAACTTTATTCTTTAAATTTTTAACATAATTATCGAGTTGATACGGCGCATCATCAATGTAAACATCACAATCAATTTTCCATTTATCCTCAATGAAATGTATTTCTTTTGTTGGAATTTTTTTTTCACCTAGCCACATCAATGTATCATGAATTGACCACCATGGCTTTGAGGATATGATAACTATGTCATGGCCCATCTTCGATAAGTCATATAGAGTTTCTAGAGAATCTTCGTAAATATCTAAATTTCTAAAAATTGAAGAACCGTTTATATCTTTTGCCCATTTCCAAAAATCTATCTCTTCTTCAAAATGAGTGAGTGGTTTTGATAAACCCCATTCGGTAATGTCTTTTTCAAGAATTTTTTTCCCAAACTCAGCTTCATACTGTGTCGTCCAACCTTTGGTGAAGTTTGCAACAACACCGTCTAAATCTACTCCAATTCTCATTTGACTAAGTTTAATTCTTCAGTGCACTATAGATGTGTAAGCTATTAGCATTTAGTAATATGGAACAAGCATTTTATAGAAAATATAGGCCTCAAAACTTAGATGAGATGGTTGGTCAGGATGAAGCAGTAGCCCTTATTTCATCTCAAATTTCGGATGATAAAATTGGTCATGCTTATCTTTTTTCTGGACCAAAAGGTGTTGGAAAAACTTCTCTTGCAAGAATAATTGCCAAAGAACTTGGATGTGACCCTATTTTTGATGTATCTGAAATTGATGCTGCATCCCACAATAAAGTCGATGACATTAGAGACATGAACGAAAGTGTAAATTTTATTGCAACATCTCCTGGGAAAAAAAGAATATTTATTTTGGATGAGGTGCATATGTTATCAAATGCTGCCTCTAATGCATTTCTAAAAACACTCGAAGAGCCACCAGAGCACGTTATTTTTATTCTTGCAACCACTGAGCCTGACAGAGTAATTGAGACCATTAGAAGTAGAACAACTCAAGTTGTGTTTAAGAAAATTTTGGATGAAAAAATAATCAACGTTCTTGAGCAAATCTCAAAAGAAGAAAAGATTAATTTTAAAAAAGACATTTTACAGATCATTGCATCCTATTCTGATGGTTCACTTCGAGATGCAATTAACTTACTTGAGCAGGCAAATAATACTTTTGGTTCTGACCTAACAGTTGAGAATATTTTTAGCTTAGTTGGCAAACTAGGCTCTTCAGAGATAGATCAAATAATTGAATCGATTGAGTTTCAAGATACGAGCAAAATTTTGACTGTAATTAGAGATGCATATTCGAAAGGATTACAACCTTCCGATATAACTAATTCTGTATCTGAATTTTTTAGAAATTTGTTTTATTTGAAATATTTACCTGAAGATGAAAAATTAAAATCTCTGTCAGAAAATTTTTCAAAAAATTTAGAAAAAGCAAATGATAAAATTTCTGCAAAGCAACTTGTAAGAATTCTTGATCTAATAGACGAAATAAATTCAACATTACCTGTCTCAAATTCTCAGCATTTAAAACTTGAACTATTCATGATGAAATTAGTAAAGCCGGAATTTGGTTCAGACGTAAAGTCGATAGGATACAGGTTGGATCTTCTAGAAGGTCAATCAAATTTATTACCGCCAAAATTAAATGATGAAAGTGAATTAAACGATTCAAAAAAACATGCTGAGGTTAAGTCTGAACCAAAGAAAAAAGAAAAAAAATCAACAAAAAAACAATCTATCGAGGATTTTGATATATTCTGGCCCAAAATTTTAAATTCTCTAAAAGAGATATTGTCTTCAAGAAAATTTTCTTACTTGACATCAATTAAGCCTGAGGTTCGAGCGAATGGTGATCTTGTTTTGTTAGTTGATAAAAATAATGAATTTCTTTTTGATGAGTTAAAGAAGTCATCTGAGATAACTGACTTGGTTAAATCTGAGATAGCAAAGTTGATGGGAATCGAAATAAGTGTAATTATAGAAATTAGTGAAATTACAAAAAAAAGTGAAGACGGTGGAATAACAGCAGCACAGGAAATCTTTGATGTTGAAGATTTGAGCTAATTTTCTTTTAGGTTTAACTCACTCAAAGCCATAGTAATTCTTCTTGAACCTTGATTTTGTGCACTCTTACACAATTCTATAAAACTTCTAAGTTCACCTGTTCTAAATTTTTTTAATTCATCACCTGAAGATATATTTCCACTTCTTTCTCTTTCTAATAATTTAATTTCGATTTCTTTAGCTCTAGCAAGATATGTACTACTAACTTCAAAAAGAGTATCAATACCATCTGATATTGGAGGATTAATATGTCCCATTAAAACATTTATGTACTCATTGATTTCATCATGAAGCTCGTTAACATCTGATAAACCTTTTTTTAATGGAAATTTTTGCACTTATCTAACCTTATTTATTTTCACATATTTCATTTTAATTACCCTAACAGACACAATAAAAGATAATGCAATTATTGTTGTGGAAATAAATAAGTATAAGAAGTTACCAAAATTATCTATTGGTAGGAATTGAACAACACCTAGAGTAACAAAATAAATCACTGAAGAAATTATCAAATCACTAATCAAATTTTTATTCAGAATTCTTTCGCCATCAATTTTTAAAGTAGCTAATAAAATTAACGAATATAAAAATAAAGAAGAAATGATTACGGTAGCGTAACTAATTTCAGATTTATTTTCAGCATTCAAAATAATTAATGTAGCTAAAACAGTTGCGGAAGTTCCTACCAGAACGGGATACCAATAATTAGACTGTACATAAAATGCTCTAGTAACGATTTGGTTTAATGACCATGGCAAAATTCCAAAAGCAACAATTGACATTATTGAACTAACCCGGAGAACATCACTACTATTAAATTCTCCTCTTTCATAAACAAGACTTATAATTTCAGCATTATTTGTAATAAGCACCAACACAATTGCTAGGTTCACAAAATATAATATTGCTATTTGTTGACGAATTAATTTTTTTAGTTCTTCAAATTTTTCTCCTACAAATAAATTTGACATAGTAGGAAAACTAGCAACACCTACTGCCTGTGCCATAACGCCCACCGGTAAAATGGCGATTCTCCTTGCATATCTAAATGATGCAATTGCTCCAACACTTAACATGGAACCAAAAATTCTAAACAATTGCTCATCCATAACTGCAATTGATTGGCCAACAATTAAAGGAACTGAAACTTTAAAGTAATGTGTCAAGTCTTGAAACTTTGGTTTTATTAATTTTACATTTAGGCCAATTTTTTTCAGCCCATAAACTTGAATAACTATATGTCCTATAAAAGAACCTATAAAGCCACCGATGGCAAATCCATAAATTGTTGATTCTGGGGTAGAAGAATTTATCCAACCAAAGAAAATTATTGAAAGATTATATATTACTGGAGCTAATGCTGCATATTTAAACTCGCCCATGAAATATTGATAGGCCATCATGACTGCTCCGGAAAAGAAGAAAACTTGACTAAAAATTATTGGCGTAAATACTTGAACAAAAAGCTCAATATCAGTTACTCCAAATATTTCACCAATTTCATATCTAAACATAAAGAAAATAATTGAAAAAATACCAAATATTAGGGTTAGACCATTTAAAAGTGAGAGAAAGTAATTATTTAAATCAACAAGTTTATCTTTTTGAAGTTTGGACAAAATAGGAATTAATGTAATCGCTAAATATCCACCTGCCGAAAGATAGAACAAAAAATCAGGAATTACAAAAGCAAGATCCAAAGTGTCTGTTGCTGACGAGACACCTGTCCATCTTGCAAGAAGGATCTCCCTAGTAAACCCAAATATTCTGCTCATCAAATAGGCTAAAGAAATAATTGAAATTGGCCCAAGCAGTTTTTTAAAGTTCCGCATGTTTTGCTTTCATTTTTTCAATTAAGTTGTATGGAATATTCAACTGATTATTCTCATATCCGAATCCTATATTTATATTAGGTTTATTCATACCGTGATAATCAGACCCACCACTTCTAAGCAAATTTAGACTGTTTGTAATCTCTTCTAATGAGTTTGAAGTAGATATAGAGTAACTGGAGTAATATGTCTCAACCCCATCTATTCCTAAAGACTTTAATTTCTTTAGAATTTCAAAAAATGATGCATTGTGCCAATTTTTTGAAAAAGAATAATTTTTATTACTTACCAAGGTGTGAGGATGAGCCAGAAATATTAAAGATTTAGATTCTTTAGCAACTTGAATAACATCTGTAATTTGGTTTTGATGAATTCGTGAATCACCAACTTTTCCATTACCCAAATATTTTTGAAATGCTTCATTTAAAGTACTTACATATCCTTTTGATTTCATTAGGTTTGCAATATGAGGACGTCCTGGTACTTTTGTCTCAAAATTTTCTAATTCATTTTTCTCAATCTCGATACCAATATTTTTTAATTTATCTAAAATTTCATAATTTCTGTTTTTTTTCTCCTCTCTTATTTTGAAAAGCATTTTATCAAGAGGAGTATTCTTTTCTAGAAAGTAAATTAAAAGATGTATACCACTGTATGGATTCTGTGAATCAAGATCGTTCCAGCTGACACTCATTTCTACGCCGGAGATAATTTCAATTCCTTCAGTATTTACTTCAGATAAGTATTCATGATCAGTTATCGATATTGCTTGTAACTGCTGATCTTTGGATTTGCTAACAATCTCATCAATACTGTCTGTTCCATCAGAATTTTTCGAATGAATATGAAGATCAATGCTCATTAAATCTAAGAATACTAGGTCTGTTAAATCTTTAATAAACTCATTAGAATGTTTCAGATGAATTTAATAGTACAAAAATTTGGTGGAACTAGTGTCGAAAATCCTGAAACACTAAAGATAGTTGCGCAGAAAATAATTGACTGTAAAGAAGCAGGCAATGAAGTTGTTGTAGTAGTTTCAGCTATGGGATCAAGCACAGATGAATTGATAAATTTAGCAAATGAACTTTCAGAAACACCATCACCAAGAGAAATGGATATGCTCTTATCTGCTGGAGAAAGAATAACAATGTCACTGTTAGCTATGCATTTAAATAATCTTGGTTACGAATCTTTCTCACTAACTGGCTCACAAGCAGGAATAACAACCACTTCAAGACATGGAATGGCAGAAATTGAAGACATTTCAGGAGAGAGGGTAAAAGAAGGAATCGAAGAAGGAAAAATTGTAATAGTTGCCGGTTTTCAAGGAGTAAATAAAGAAACAAAAGAAATTACAACATTAGGCAGGGGAGGCTCAGACGCGACAGCTGTCGCATTAGCAGCCGCTCTTGATGCTGAAAAATGTGAAATCTACACAGACGTTGAAGGAGTGTACACAGCTGACCCAAGAATAGTTGAAAAAGCCAGACTGATTAAAGAGATTACTTATGATGAAATGCTAGAGATGGCCTCTTCGGGAGCAAAGGTTTTAATGGCTAGATCTGTAGAGTTTGGTAGAAGGTATAATGTACCAATAATTGTAAAACCTACGTTTAGTATTGGTGAAGGAACAATTGTAAAGGATAGTGTCATGGAACAAGCCATAGTTAGCGGTGTTACACACAATGATAAAGAAATTAAATTTACTTTATTTGGAGTACCAGATCAGCCGGGTATAGCTGGTAAAGTATTTGGCCCACTTTCAGAAGCTGGTGTAATTGTCGACATGATCGTCCAGAATGTATCCAAAGACTCAAAAACTGATATAAGTTTTACTTCACCAAGCGAACAAAAAAACGATGTAGAAACTATATTAGATAATTTATCAAGTGAATTGAATGCTGAAGGATCTGATTCTGACTCAAACATTGCACGAGTTTCACTTATTGGAGCAGGCATGAAAGCTGAATCCGGAATAGCTTCAAAAATGTTCTCAATACTTGGAAAAAATAAAATTAATATCGCAATGATTTCAACTTCCCCAATACGAATTTCTTGTGTTGTTAGCAAGAGCGATATGCAAAAAGCAATTGACTCTCTTCACGAAGAGTTTATTGAAATATAAATGAATATTGCAATCGTAGGAGCTACAGGTCTTGTTGGGCGTAAAATAATCAAACTTTGTGAAGAGTTTTTTGATAATTCTGCTGAGTTCCAATTATTTGCTTCGAAAACATCTGAAGGAAAAATACTTTCAGTTAATGATAAAGATGTTGAAATAAAAGAATTAAATATTAAAAATATTAAACCCTGCGACATCGCTTTATTTTCTGCTGGAGGAGTCAGATCAAAAGAATACGCAAATGAATTTGTTGACAGAGGCGCTTTTGTGATTGATAACTCTTCAACATTTAGAATGAATGATGAAATACCACTTGTTGTCTATGGAATAAATGAAAATACAATTAATGAAAAGACAAAAATCATTGCAAATCCAAACTGTACAACAATGGCTTTAGTAATGGCTTTGAAACCTTTACATGATATTTTTAAACTTGTTGGAATTGTTCCTGTTTCTTATCAAGCAGTTTCAGGTTCAGGAAAAGATGCTGTTGAATCTCTTAATAACGAGTTATTAAACCTTCAAAATTCTGGATCTGCACCAGGTGAAAAATACTACAAAACTCAAATAGCTAAAAATGTAATCCCAGTTGCAGGAAATATGACTGAAAATGGGTACACAGATGAAGAAATGAAGTTCTCCAATGAATCAAAAAAAATACTAAATATCCCAAATTTAATTGTGGAGCCTTCGAATGCTCGTGTGGGGGTCGAAACAGGACATGGTATTTTTTGTAGTGCTACATTTGACGAAGATGTAAGTGTAGATAAAGCTATTGAGTCAATTAATTTATTCGAGGGTGTTGAGTATTGGGCAAACGACTTTCCAACCCCGGTTGATGCAGAAGGAAACAAAAATATCTTAGTCTCTAGAATGAGAGCAGGTTTATCAAGTAAAAAAATTCTCAACTTTTGGGCTGTCGGAGATAATCTTTTAAAAGGAGCTGCTCTAAACGCAGTACAAATAGCCAGCTATATTCAAAAAAATGATATCTATTCCAGATAAGGTACCTAGAAAAAAAAGAATTGTTTTGGGACCCCTAAGCAGGAAGTTGCTTCAACTTTCAAAATGGGACATTACTGGAGAATTTCCCAATTATAAAAAAATAATTTTAATTGGAGCTCCACACACTGCAAACAGAGATGCATGGTATGCATTACTTGCTATTTTAGCCCTAGATTTGAAAATTAATTTTTTCGGAGCAAAATGGATCTTCACCAGGCTTCCAAGCTTATACACTTTTTCTAAAGACGTTGATAGATTAGGAATACCATGGCCACTTGGTTGGTTACAAAAAATAATTCTCTTAAAACTTGGTGGAATTCCTGTTTATAGAAACAAATCAAAAGGATTAATCAAAGGTGCCATAGAGGAATTTTCAAAAATAGATGAATACGTACTTTGTATAGCCCCTGAAGCGGGAACAGAACAGGTCAAAAAATTTAGGAGTGGCTTTTACTATCTTGCTAAAGAATTAAATATTCCATACTTACCGGTAGAACTAGATTTTAAAAATAGACGTTTCCATGTACAAAAAGAGCAATTTGTAACCAAGTCTTTCGAAGAAGAATCTGAAAAAATTATTTCACTCTTTGAGGGAGTAAATGGAGCGTTAAGAGAATTTACAATGCTAGAAGAAACGGAACAAACAGACTGAGCATATAATTTCCTACCGGAATTTTTTTTAACCCTAAAAGATTTATTCCAACACCTATTAGTAAAACCCCTCCTATTCCTGCGATTGAATCTGAAATCTGTTGTTCAATATTTGTGTTGATTAATAAAGCTAATAAAGTAAACGCTCCTTGATAAATCAAAATAGAGATTCCCGAATATATTGCGCCTTTGCCACCACTAGATGTGATAAATATTACAAGAAAACAATCAAGTGCTGTTTTTATTAATAAAAGCTCTAGGTTGGATTCTACAACATCAAAAAAAGGTCCAATAATTGCTAGAGGGCCAGTTATTACAATCAAAGTTGTTGTAAGGTAGCTCTCAATAAATTTTGTTTTGTCGCCCTCACCTTTTTCAAATCTTAAATAAATTTTATCTCCAAATGATTTAATTCTGTTTTCAATTTTCAAGTAGCTACCAATAATTGCTCCAACTAGTACCGCAAACAATGTGAGAATAAAATCTGGGCTCTTCAATGTTTCTCTAAATCCTAAGGCTAAAACTAGTAGGCCCAGAGGAAGAAGGTTTTCTTCAAAGTTTTTTAACTCTTTTTTAAAAATTATTCGTGCGACAATACCTGATATTATTACACCAAAGCCATTAATTAATGTACCTATTCCAGGGATCATTCTTTATCAAAATCATTATGGCTCTTGCTTGGTGTTGGCCCTTCTTGACCTTGATACTTGCTACCATAACTTTCATCTCCATACATTGATACTGAAGGGGAATTTAAATAGTAAAAAGAAATCTGTCCAATTTTCATTTCTGGATAGATTTTGATTGGTAAATTTGCAACATTTGAAAGCTCTAAAGTCAAATAACCTGAAAATCCTGGATCAACAAAACCTGCTGTAGAGTGAATTAATAAACCTATCCGCCCTAAAGATGATTTTCCTTCAAGCCTTGCAACAATTTTGTTTGATAGCGTAACTTTTTCATATGTAGTTCCCAAAACAAATTCACCTGGATGAAGAACGAAAGGCTCCTCTATTGTAGCCTCAACAAGAGTAGTCAAATCTTCTTGTGGCGATTTTGGATCAATATGACTGTATTTGTGATTCTCAAAAACTCTAAACTCTTCACCAACCCTTAAGTCAACACTTGAAGGCTGTATATAGCTTGTATCTAATGGACTAATCTCAATTAATTTATCCTCCAAAGCTTTATTTATATCATTATCTGAAAGCATGATTCCTCTTGTTTAAAGAATATACTAATCTAAAAATTTTTGTTTTCAGTTATTTATCAATGAGACAATTGTCCAAACTGTAATAATAAAACCTACAATTCCCAAAAAAATTGTTCTTGATTTATAAAAGTTTTCTTTGTTTTTATTTCTGTTGATGTAAGCAAGAAGACTCCCAACAAACATAGCTGAACCTAGTCCTAACAATAAAAGTCTTATGGTTAAATCGAGAGCAAATGGGTCATTCATGACATTATTGTTATCATAATAAAATAATGGATACAAGAAAAATAATTAATATTTTTAACGAGTTTGATATTTCATCAACTAAAGATGAAAGCAAATATAAGATTTCAAAATTAGAAAGTATTACTAATCTAAATCATAAAGTTGAGGTCGATAATAAAACATATATAATCAGAATACCTGGAGAGAATCCTGATTTAATTAACAGATCGTCAGAGGGGATTAACCAAGAGTTAGTTAAAAATATTGGAATAACTTTACCAATAATTCTCTTCGAAAAAGATACCGGAATAAAAATCTCTGAATTTTATGAGGATTTGTACACTTTTACATCATCAGATTTAAAAAATAAAGAATTTAGAGATGATGCTTTAGATCTTTTAAAACGTCTCCACAATTCAGATTTAAAATTTCAAGAAAACTTTTCACCATTAAATGTTTTTAAAACATTAGCTAAAAACAATGAAAAAATTGAAAATGAATCGAAAGCAATAGGTGAAGAAATAATAAAAAGACTTATTGAAATTGGGCTTGAAAGCAAGCCTTGCCATCAAGATTTATATCATGCAAATTTCGTTTACTTGAAAGAAAAAGCTTATTTAATTGATTGGGAATATTCCTCACAAGGTGATCCAATTTTTGATTACGCAGATTTAATTTGGCAGAATGAATTAGAAGAAGACCAAGATTCAATCAATGATATTTATAAAATAATCGACATAAAAGACGAAAAAATAAAAGTTAAATTTGAATTATTTCAAGTTCTTTCAATGATAACTTGGGGATTTTGGGCAAAAAGAAAGTCTCCACAAGAGAATAAAGGTGAAGAAGTTCTTCTTTTAGCTATAAAAAGATATGAAAATAATTTTTCATAAAAGCTATTCATTTATTAACCTACATAGGTTAGAATTTCGCAGTTAGGAAAAAAGGAAAAATTTTTATTTATGGGATCTTTGATTAAGAAAAGACGTAAAAAAATGTCTAAACATAAGTACAGAAAACGTCGTAAATCAAATAGACATAAAAAGAAGTCTGCTTAAAATTCTCCACCTTCATTATTAAGAAAATCTTCTATTTGCTCAACAAGATTATCTTCTGAGAAGCTTTCTTCAATATTCACTTCAGCCTCTTCTAACTTTGAAACGTATTCCGCAAGATCTTGAGAGTTTTCCATTGCTTTACTTATTTTTGTTTCAAACTGTTGACCTTCAGATTGTATTCCTGAGTCATCAATATCAATTTTCAAGATTTCTGATGTTTTATTTAATAACGCACCTATTCCTTTTGGATATGCACCAGAGCTAAGATAATGAGGGACAGCGGCCCAAAGTCCGGAAGTTTCTATACCATTTTTTCTCAAGTCGTGGCCAACTACACTCGTAATGCCTGTTGGACCAGAATAGTTTGTTGGAAGTACGTTAAATCTAGAGTGAAATGTAGGATCATCACTCACGCCAAAAATTGGCACTGGCAATGTATGAGCTACTTGGCCAAAGAATGCACCTAAAGTAACAGCTCTTTTCACTCCAAGATCCATTAAAGTATTTGAAATATTTTCTGAATATTTTTTCCATTTCATTGACGGCTCTTCACCAAAAACCATTATGATTTCTCTTTTTAATTTGTAATCTTCAATAGAGTAAAACGATGTTTGTGGCCAATGGAAGTTACGTTCACCTATAGCTTTAACCTCAACTACAGGTCTTCTCATTTGATAATTATAAAAACCTTCAGAGTTTAATTCTGCAAATGGCTCAACATCATAATTTCCACATATATTTTCAATACAACCACTAGCAGTATTCCCTGCATCGCTCCATCCCTCAAAAGCCAAGATAGCTACAGGATCAGATAAGAGTGGTTTTCTATACCAAACAACATCTTCCATATTGGAAGATTAATATTTAAAATAATTTATCTTAAAATTTTTAAAGTTTTCTCGATGAATTAATTACAACGGACAAACTTGACAGTGCCATAGCCAATGCTGCCATACTTGGGACAATATTTCCTGTTACTGCAATTGGGATCATGATTATGTTATAAATAAAAGCTAAAAACAAATTCTCAGCAATTCTTCTATTTGCATTTTTTGAAATTTTAAAGATGGAGTTTAACTTTTCAAATCCTCCTTTAAAAATAATTATATCGCTGACACTTTGTGCAATTTGTGTACTCTGAGCAAATGTCAAACTTACATTAGCTTGTTCCAGCGCAGGAGAATCATTAATTCCATCACCTATAAAGCCAACAGTTTTATTCTTCTGCTTGTTCTTTATATATTCTAATTTATCTTCTGGTGACTGATTTCCAAGGGCAACATCTATTTGTAAGTCGTCTCGAATTTTTTTTACTTTCTCGGGCTTATCTCCAGATAAAATTTCAATTTCATACTCATTTGAAAGATTTTCAATAACATCTTTATTTAAAGTTTTATCTTCAACCAAAGTAATTAGATACTCCTTATCGTCAATCTTTAAAATCAAATCACTATCTAAATCAATACTTGATTTTTCAACCTTTACATTCTTATTGTCTACAATTCCTGTAACACCTTTACCGGGAATTTCATTAAATTCATCAACGGGTGAGAGTTTTAAGTCTTTTATTTCTGACTCTAAAAGGATACTTTTAGCAATAGGGTGGTTTGATTTCTGTTCAACAGAAGCCAGTACTCTTATAATTTCATCATCTACAACGAGATTATTTTTATTTGTAATTTTTTCAATTTTAAAAATACCAGACGTTAAAGTCCCAGTCTTGTCAAATATTAATGTATCAAGCTTTGTAAATTTTTGAAGATAGTCAAAATTTTTAAAAATAAATCCATTTTTATTAGAAATAGATGCAGCACGAAATAATACAATTGGAGTTGCAAGACCAAGAGCACAAGGACATGCAATTACCAAGATTGCAATTGTTGAGCTAATTGTTTCTGAAAAATCATTTCCAAAAATATAAAATTTAGTCAAAAAATTTATAAAGCTTAAAAGTAAAATTGAAGGTACAAAAATATTTGTTATCTTATTTACGAGTTCTTGAACGTTAGGTTTTGTAGTTTGTGCTTTTAAAATTAATTTTTCTATGTAATTTATTGTTGTTTCGCCATCTTTTTTTGTTACTTTGACTTCAATATCATTTCCAAGATTCACAGAACCTGATATAACCGTATCTCCTTGTTTTTTTAAAATTGGTTCTGATTCTCCGGAAATAATACTTTCGTCAACTTCAGAATGACCATAAATAATCTCACCATCAAGAGGAATAATTTCTCCCTTCTTTACAATGATTACCTGATTTACAGATATTTCGCTTAGAGGTCTACGTATGATTTTTTTATCCTCATAAACATTCACATCTTTTGGAATACTTTCAATAACTGAATCAGATATATTGATCGATGACTTTATAGAAATATCTTCTATCGTTTTTCCTATAAGTAAAAAGCTTATAATGAAACCACCAGTCTCAAGGTACATCAGTTCTCCATTATTAGGTAAGACGCCAATAACAAAAGAAGAAAAGCTACCAATAGAGATTAATGTATCCATATTAAAATTTAGATTCCGAATACTCTTTAATGCTGATGAGTGGAATGTTCTTCCAAAAATAAATATTATTATCGAGCTAATTCCTAATGCTACGAGATCTTGATTAGCTTCTATAAGTGGTTTGAGAGCAAGAGTTGACAGAAGTGAAATTACTGGAATAAAGAATCTTTTAAAATTTTTAATATCTTCAACTTGTATTTCTTCTTGAGCTGAATATCCAACTGATCTAATTTTTTCAATATAATTCTCAGAATTTACATCTTCAGTATTTAACTCGATTACGGCTTTTTTTAAAGGAAAGTTTACGACTACATCTTCAACAGTTTCTTCTTTGTCTAAAACTCTTTCTATCCTTGCGGCACAAGCTGCACAGGTCATTCCTTCGACAGATAGAATGAGTGTTTTTGAATTAGCTGACAATTGTATAGCCTTGTTCATCAAGGAGTGACTTAACAAGATCTAAATCAATTTCTTCCGAAGATTTTAATGTAACGTTTTTGGTTTCTATATTTACTTTAACTAATTCAATATCATCAACAGTTGATAGGGTATTGATAATTGTACTTTTGCAATGATCACAACTTATTTCAGGAACAGTAAATCTTGTAGTCATAAAATGATGATAATTGTAAAAGGTTTATATTGTTAAATTGATTTTTTAATTAAGCAGTTTCTTGAAGAATTCTTCCTCTAACTCTTGGATATTTAACAGGAGCATGATTGAAGCAATACTCTCTTTTGTTATATATACTCAATTGAGTTTTACAAGACTCTTCTTTACAAGTTCTACCTTGGTCAAAACTTTTTGAAGGCCTTATACCACCTTTAATTTGACTTGCTTTTAATCCGTCAGTCATCTTTCCCCACTTTGTGAATATATTCACAAGGTTAACAAAATATTGCAAAGCATGCAAGTTTTTACAAACCTTTTTATACAGATATTTATAGTAACATTTGATTATGAAAATCAAACTAGAATTTTGTATAGTTTGAAACTATACACCCCGTGCAGTTGGTACGGTTGAAGACATACTTGAAAAATATGGAAATGAAATAACCTCAATAGATTTGATACCTGGAACGGGTGGAGTTTTTGAGTTTTACTTGGATGATGTGTTAATCTATTCAAAACTTGAAACTGGTCGACATACAAACGATGGTGAAATTTTAGAGTTAATGGAAAACGCTCTTAGTTGACATATCCATTCGATCTATCTTTATTTGAAATAATTCTTATATCACTCCTGTTATTTGCAAGTGCGGCCATACAAGGCATTTTAGGTTTTGGTTTTGCAGTCATTTCTTCTCCAATATTAGTTCAAATCGAACCATTGCTTGTTCCACAAATACTCAGCCTTTTGGCATTACCTATGACTTTTCGAATCTACCAAAGAGAAAAAAGTAAAGTAGATTGGAAACCATTCAAATTTTTATTTTTAGGAAGAATTATTGGCGGACCATTAGGCTTACTGCTTTTGATAAATTTAAGTGAACAATTACTCTCCATAAGTGTAGGAGCAATTGTTCTATTTGGTGGGCTTGCAACATACTATGGTTGGATTGTAAAAAGAGATAATAAAACATCTTGGATTGCAGGAACATTGTCGGGAGTATTTGCAATGATTGCTGGAGTAGGAGGCCCCCCAATCGCAATTCTATACAGGGGCACCTCTGGTAATGAATTTAGACCATCGCTTAATGCTGTATTTACATTTGGAATAACAATCACTCTTGGTCTTCTGCTAATTAGTGGTGAAATATTTAGGGATCATCTTATTCTTGTATTATATCTCGCTGCTCCCGTGGCTATCGGGTTAAGGCTTTCTTCATTGTTTTCAAATATATCTGAGAAGGCTATTTCAAATGGGGTTACCTATTTTTCAATTATCTCTGGCTTATTTGTAATACTTAGAAATATAATTTAGTTTTGGAATCTGAAATCATAGTTAACATTAAATAGATGTATATAAGAGTTTTCATATCAGCAGCTTTATTTTTTTTAAGTTTTCCACCATATAATTTATGGTTCTTAATTTTTCCAGCACTATTCTTTTTTTATTATGCACTTTTAATTAGTGAATCTGCTTTTACAACTGGATTTATATTTGGTTCAATTTCATTTGGTGTAATTTTATTTGGAATCCAGTCAATTGGTTATGAAGCATGGATTCCTCTAGTTATTTTGATGGGCCTTCTTTATGCTTTTCTTGGAAAGGTATTTAAATTCATAGCTATCAAGACGAGTAATAACTTTTTTGTTCTAATAGGAGTGTTAAGTATTTTTGATTTACTAAGAGCCTATTTTCCATTTGGTGGATTTCCCTGGGGTTCAACCTCAACCGTTCTTTTAACAGGGTATAGGGACAGTTTATTTAATTTACTGCCAAGCCTGTTTAAAACATTTGGACCAACTGGATACTCATTAATTATTCAATCAGTGACTTTAATTTTTGTTTTGTTAATTCTTGATAATCAAAAAAAATATTTTTACTTGAAAGATTCACTAATATTTTTTACCTTTTTATTCATTCCACTTTCTATATATTTAGCAAATAGCAACTTAAATTTATTTTTAAATAATTCAATAAATGAAAAAGTTAGTGTGTCAATTGTTCAAGGAAACAGCCCTTGTCCGGGAGCCAAAAATAATTGCAATGATGAAAGAAAGCGAATATATGAAAGCCATTTAAATTTAACAAGAAGCATACAGAACGATAAAGATTTAATCATTTGGCCAGAAAGCTCAACTGGATTTAGAAATGATCCATTGATCCACGAACGTGTATTAAATGACATTTCTTATGAATCTCAAAGGCTTAATTCTTACTTTTTAATTGGAGGAGATAGGCCAATTGAGGATAAATATTTTGAAAATTATGGTGTTTTTATAAATAACAACGGAATAATCGTTGATCAGTATCTGAAACAACATCCTGTTCCATTCGGAGAGTATATTCCATTTAGAGACTATTTAGACTGGATTCCTTCACTCTCTCTTGTCCCAAGAGATATGATCAGGGGGGATAAAGAAAAAATATTTCAACTTGGCTCTTACAGACTTTCTACAGTAATTTCTTTTGAGGGTTCATTCCAGAGATATATAAGAAACAGCATTCAAGAAGGTGCTCAAATTATCGTTATATTAACAAATCAAGCTAGCTATGGCCAAAGTGGAATGTCTGAACAGTTTTTACTTATGTCACGTGCTAATGCAATATCAAACGACAGACCAATTATTCATTCTGCGATTACAGGAAAGTCAGCATTCATAGATAATGATGGAAATATTTTATCTGATACAAATCTTTTTACAGCAGAAATTCTTAATCAATCAATACAACCAATTGACTCCCAAACACCATACAGTTTATTCGGCAACTACTTCAACTTTTTCGTTATTGGCTTTGGTTTTTTAGTTTTCTTAAGAAGAAATTATAAATTCAGTCTTTAAGTCCTTCATTAAAGTGTAAATTTTTCATCGCTGCTGCTTCAACAATCCCATCTTGATAAGCTCTTAAGTCAAATTTATGAAGTACTGCAAGTAGATGATCAAAAATATCTGATTGGATTTTTTCGTATTCAACCCAGTCTGTAGTTTTTGTAAAAGTATATATTTGTATAGATACTCCTTGGTTTGTGGGCGCTAATTGTCTTACTAAGAAAGTCATGTTTTGTGTATCTAAGCTTTCATTTTGTCTTAAATAATTTTCTACATATGCTCTAAAAGTCCCAATATTTGTTAAATTTCTTTGTTCTATTTGAGAGGCATCATTAGATGAGTCATTATTAAACATCTCTACTTCCTTAATTTTTTCATCTAAATAACTTTTGATAGGTGGGATCTCTTTTAATTTTTCAATATCTTGGATGGATAGAAATTTAATACTTGAAATATCAACTGTTATCGATCTCATTATTCTTCTACCACCAAACTCAGACATGCCTCTCCAGTTTTTAACAGAGGTTGAAATAATTTTTGATGTGGGAATAGATGTTATAGTTTTGTCCCAATTTTGTACTTTTACCGTGTGTAGAGCTATATCTATAACATCTCCATCTGCACCGTATTCAGGCACTTCAATCCAGTCACCGTTATTTATTATGTTATTTTGTCCAATTTGCACTGAAGCAACGAAAGATAATATTGTGTCTTGAAAAACTAGTAAAAGTACAGCAGTTAGCGCACCAAGCCCACTTATATAGTATGTAACTGATTGACCAGACAATATTGCAAAAACAATTATGAAGATAAATGCATTCAATATGATCTTAACAATCTGTATGTAACCTTTAATAGGCCTATCTTTTAAAGCGTCATATTTGCTAGATGCATTATTAAGAATTGAAAGCAATTCATTCAATGTAAGCCCTAAAAAGATTGCCAAAAATGAACTAATCATTCGTTGACCAACTTCACTGTTCATTAAGTCAATTGAAAATTCTGTAAAAACTATTCCATTAAGAAAAGTAAATACAGCAACAAAAGATAGTCTGTTTAAAAACTTTTTTTCTAAAAAAAGATCATCGATAATTGTATTTGTTTTTTTTGCAATTCGCTTTAAAGCTGGGAAAACTAAGATTCTTAGTATTAAAAAAATACCGAAGCTGCTTCCAATAATAACTAACAATCTTAAATTTTCATCTGTCATATAGCTATATTACCTTAGTCAGAATCCTCTTTCCTGACCTTTCCAAGGAGGAGAGACATTATTTTTAAATTCTTCAACGCTTGGTCCCTTTAGGTTTTTTAATTTTCTTAACCCCAAAAAATATGAAACAATCAAAAGTATTAAAGTTGTCTGATTAGAAGTTGATAACTTTATAATTGCAAGAATTTCAGGATTATTAAAAAACAATATTTGAAGACCTCCCTTTAGAGAAAGAAAAGCTACCCACAGAATAGCAACTTGATTGTAAGCTGGTTTAACAGAAGGCAATAAATACCATTCCATAGGCCATTTTCTAAAATATTGTGATGAGTAAATAGTAAAAGGTCTTCTAATCAATATTGATACAAATCCAATTAAAGCAATGCTTAAGTCTCTAATAATTCCTGGAAGAAAAAACCCTGATGCACTTCCCTGAAATCTAGCAATTAGTAATGCAACTATCGTTCCAACTACACCAATAAATGCAAATTTAAGATCATCCTTTCTAAGCACTCTGTAAATGATTGTAAGAATGACCAAGAACCCCGTCCCTAAAATTGCAATATTTAGATCAAAAAATCTATTTAGTAAAACAAAAAAAACTGGTGCAAGAATTGAATCAAATACATTATTTTGGGATTCGTTCAGTCCAAGAACTTCACTTTTTATTTCCGAGAATTGTTTTTTGAATCTCTTATACAATTGAATTTATTTTTTCTTCAAAGTTCTTATTTGTTTTTTCAGAGAGAATTTCATTTGTTATGCTTTTTAATTCTTCAATTGAAACATTCTCAAAATTTTTTGAAAGAGTAGTTAAGTAATCATCTAGATCATCAAATTCAAATGATTGTGATTGTATAAATCTATATGCATCATCTCTATCAACTCCTTTAGTAATGAGATGTGAAAGGCAAGCCTGAGTTAATATACTTACTTTTGCTATGTCGATATTGGAATTAATCTTTTCGTGGTTTATTTGAATGTTGCTAAACAACTTTTCCATTTCAATAGTTGCAAAGGAAATGAGGTTGAAACCATCAGGAAATATAATTCTTTCTACTGAAGAATTTGAGATATCTCTTTCGTGCCATAAAGAGATATTTTCTAAAGAAGTGATAACGTAACCTCTTAAGATTCTTGATATTCCTGAAATTCTCTCAGAAGTTATTGGATTTTTTTTATGAGGCATTGCTGAAGAGCCTTTTTGTTCTTTTGAAAAAGATTCAAATATCTCCCCAACTTCTGATCGTTGATACCCTCGAAGATTTTGTGATATGCGATCAAAACAACTTCCAAGCATTCCTATAGCAATTATTACTTCTGCATAACGATCACGACTTACAATCTGCGAAGCAAAAAGTTCAGGTTTTAGATTCAAGCTACTTAATGCTCTTTCCTCTATTTCTTGATTTAATATAGAGTAATTTCCAACTGCACCACTGAATTTACCAACAGAAATATTTTCTTTAGCTTTTAGAATTCTTTGTTTGTTTCTGTTAATTTCAAGAAGCCAATTTGAAAATATATTTCCAAGAAAAGTAATTTCCGCAAACACACCATGCGTTCTTCCAATTATTTTTGTATCCTTTTCTTTTATTGCAAGATTTTTTAAGGTTTTTATTAATTCATCAATTTGAATTAATAAAAAATCTAGAGACTCAATTATTAAAAGACTGTTTGAAGTGTCAACAATATCCGAACTTGTCAGTCCATAATGTACCCATTCTGAGTTTTTTTCAATTTTATTTTGCAAAATATCAACAAAAGATGCAATGTCATGATTTGTGATTTTTTCTCTTTCTTCTAATTCCTCTAATGAAATATTTACCTTAAGTATTTCCCCGGACAAACCTTTTGGAACAATTCCTGCATATTCAAGTTGTTTAGTAACCGAAGATTCAACTTTTTTCCAGGTAGATATTTTGTTATTTTGATTCCAAATATCTTCAATTTCGTTTATCAAGTATCTTTTTATCATTTATCTAATTATATTTTGCTTTCTTTCTGGTCCAACAGATATATATTTAATTGGTATTTCTGTAAATTCTTCAATGAAATTTATATAAATTTGCGCGCTTTCTGGAAGTTTATTAAATTCTGTAATTGATGATATATCATCATTCCACCCCACAAACGATTTATATATAGGAGTTGATTTTTCTAGAATGTCCTCAACTAAAGGGTAATCAGTTAATTCCTGATCTTTAATTTTGTAACCCACACAAACATTGACTTCATCTAAACCAGTTAAAACATCTAACTTTGTAATAAACAATTCACTCAAAGAATTTATTCTTGCTGAATATTTAAGTGATACAAGATCTAACCAGCCGCATCGTCTTCGTCTACCAGTCACTGTTCCAAATTCAGCACCTTTCTCAATTAAATAATCTCCAATCTTATTACTTTGTTCAGTCATGAAAGGACCAGTACCTACCCTAGATATGTAAGCTTTTGTAACACCAACAACCTTTTCAAAATTCAATGGTCCTATTCCTGAACCTATTGAGGCATTTCCCGCGCTGGTGTTTGAACTTGTTACAAATGGATAAGTTCCATGGTCAATGTCTAGTAAAGTACCCTGAGCTCCTTCAAAAAGAATATTTTTATTTTTCTTTATAGAATTTGATATAAATAATGAAGTATCTGTCGATAAGGATTCAATTAATTCGCGAAAAGTTTCATACTCAGATAATATTTCATCAAAATTTAAAGCTTCTCCTTTATAAATTTCTTCAATAATTTTATTTTTTTCGTTTAAGTTTTCTTGTAATTTAAATTTAAATTTTTCTGGTGATAAAAAGTCTTGTATTCTTATCCCTTTTCTCTGAATTTTATCTCCATAACATGGGCCTATGCCTTTTTTAGTGGTGCCTATTTTTCGATCGCCTAAGCTTTCTTCTATCAACTCATCGAGGACTTTGTGATAGGGCATAATAATATGTGCGTTGTAAGAAAGTTTTAAATTAGAGGTATCAATATTTTTTTGATTTAAACTATCAATTTCTTTTTTGAGAACTTCAAAATCAATTACACAACCTGAAGCTATTACTGGGGTACAAGTATCGTACATAACCCCAGATGGAATCATAGATAATGCAAACTTTTCACCATCAACCACGATTGTATGACCAGCATTGTTACCACCTTGAAAACGTACAACTAGGTCAGCTTTTGATGCAAAAAAGTCTGTGACTTTACCTTTGCCCTCATCGCCCCACTGAGCGCCTAAAACAATGGTAGTTGACAACTTTGCTCCTTGAAATACAACATTGGATAATACATGTATTTCGTATCTATATGAATATTTTTTTTAACTATAAAAGAATCAATTTGTAGGGTTTTGTAAACTATATTAGATTAATACATAGACAGGAACTTTAAGTATTTATATTTTTTGTTCTTGTCTGCTTTTATATAAAAGGAGAAAAAATTGAGTAAAAAGTCACTTCTTCTTTTACTAATACTTTCAATGGTTGCTGTTGCATGTGCAACAGATACAGCCGAAGAGGAAGTAGTAGTTGAAGATGAACATGATCACGAAGATCACTCAACACTAGAAGAAGTTCTTGAAAGAGGATTTGTTAAGTGTGGAGTTAGTGGTAGTGCTACAGCTTTTTCCGAGACAGGTGCAGACGGTTCAATAACTGGTTTTGATGCTGATTATTGTTATGCCGTTGCAGCAGCTCTTTTTGGAGATTACAGTAAAGTTGAATTCAAATCACTTACATCAGCAGAAAGGTTCACCTCTCTAGCAGCTGGTGACATTGATGTTTTGATTAGAAACACAACTTGGACTCAAAGCCGTGATACCGAACTTGGTAACGATTTTGGTCCTACTACATATTTCGACGGTCAACAATTAATGGGTAGAAATTCTGATGGTATATCAAGTTCTTCTACACTTGCTGATATTGACGGTTTGAGTGTATGTACAAACGCTGGTACTACAACAGAAAAAAATATTACTGAAGGTGCAGGACTTGTTGGTGCAACCATCACTCTTGTAACAGTTGAAAAATTCTCAGAAGCTATGGATAAATTCATTGCTGGAGAGTGTGACATTGTTACAACTGACGGTTCAGCTTTAGTTGGTAGAAGAGCAGTTAATGATGCTCTTAATGATTGGTCAATATTTCCACAATCACCAATTTCTAAAGAACCATTAGGACCTGTTTACAGATCAAACGACAGTGCTTGGGGAGACGTCATTAACTGGGTTGTTTATGCAACCATCATCGCTGATGAGTATGGCGTAACTAGTGCAAACGTTGATTCTGTTGACACCGATGCTTTTCCAGAGCTTGGAAGACTTTTTGGAGCTAACGACGGCGAGTTACAAACCGTTATGGGACTTGACGCAAAGGCATTTTATAATGTCATCAAGCAAGTTGGTAACTACGACGAAATTTACTCCAGAAACCTTAATCCTGTAGGATTATTCCGTGAAGGTGGAGCAAATGATAGATGGACAAATGGTGGTCTAATTTACGCACCTCCTGCTAGATAATTTATCATTAGAAATTTAAAGAAGAGGGCTATAAGCCCTCTTCTTTTTATGTTTTGGGCAATCTAACTATCTTATTTCAGTTCAATTTGGTAAAATTCACTGATGTTGGGAAAAGTTCTAAAAAATTTTGATATTAGAACGTTTTGGCGAGATGTCAGATTTTTAAAATGGGCCGGGCAGGTTTTATTTTTAATACTTTTCGCTTATTCGCTGGTGTTGTTCGTTCAAACAGGTATCAATAATCTGCAGTCAACAAATATACCTTTTTCATTTGATTTTTTAGGTGACACTCCCGGCGTTTCAATCGCTGAAGGTTTCGAGACGCTTCCTGATTCAGGACTCAGAATGCTTCATGTTGGAATGTTTAACATGATAAGGATAATGATTGGTGGAATAATAGTTGCAACTATTTTTGGAACACTCCTTGGTATTGCAAGATTATCAAGTAACTGGATAGTTGAAAAAGCAGCAACATCACTATTAGAAGTTGTAAGAAATGTCCCACTTTTAGTACAAATCCTCTTCTTTCAGGCATTTCTTTTATCGTTTCCAAGGCTCGAAGAAAGAGACCGGGGAGAAATTATGTTTCATGTGAGCTCAAAAGGAATTGCTTACCCATGGCCAGAACGTCAAGAGTCTGCCTTTATGTTCTTTGGATTTCTTTTGCTTACAATTTATCTTGCTCGAAGAGTATTTAAGTGGAGAGTAAGTTTGCTGGAGAAAGAAGGAAGAGACACAAATCCATTTCTGTGGTCATTTTTAACATTCCTTATTTTAACTTTTGGTAACTGGTTAGGCGGTTATAAATTGATGGGTATCATTGGACTAATTTCAGGTTATATTTCTACCGTGTTTGATTCTATTCCAAGCATTGCATACCAAGCTTTATTTTCGGTGATAGCAGTTGTTTTTGCATTTAGATATATCAGAAAACAAATCAGGAATACTGACACAGGTGAAATAAGAGGAATTCTTTCTGATGATGATTATTTTCGAATTATATTATCAGGAGTAGTAGCAGTATTTGTTGTTTTATTGATGTTTATGCCATTTGGTCAAAATTTAACTTATTTTTTAGAGGGGGATGAATTATTTTATAAATCAAACTGGGGTATGCCACAATTTTTTGATGGTATAGCAAAAAGATTTGATTTTAACATATCAGGTCCTCCAGTAATTATGAGCTATCCGGAGATAGTTCAAGCTGGAACAACAAAATTTACAAGATACTCTCCTGACTTAGGAAAGGTAACTACTGTTGGTTACTTTGCAACTTGGTTTGGAGTAACTTTATACACTGCCATATTTATCTCAGAAGTTGTTCGTTCTGGAATAATGGCAATCTCAAAAGGACAGTCCGAGGCGGGCTTGTCTCTTGGCTTGAGAAGAAGATCATTATTGAGGCTGATAATACTTCCACAAGCCTTCCGGGTTATGTTGCCTCCGATGGGAAATCAATATTTGAATCTTGCAAAAAATACTTCATTAGGAGTAGCAGTTGCCTATCCAGAGGTTGTTGCTGTCGGTCAGACTCTATATAACCAAGAGGGTCAAACACTTCCAGTCTTTCTAGTTTGGATGATATTCTATTGTTCGATAAGCTTGTCAATCTCATCAATTATCAATTATTACAATAGAAAAATGAAGATAGTTGAACGATGATAAGCAATAATAAATTTTTCATTGAAAATCCGTACGGAAGGTGGGTAAGAGATAATTTATTCTCTTCTTCTAGTTCCGCATTTTTAACCTTCTTTGCAGGATTTATGGTTATTTATTCTTACAGGGGAATTGTTGGCTTCATATTGAATCCAGAAAGAATGTGGACATCAGTAACTTACAATATGAAGCTATACATGATACTGGCTTATCCTGATGAAGCTATGATCCGGGTTTGGTTATCTGTAGGACTTGCTTTAATTCTTGGAGGTTTATCTATTGGATTTTACAATAGTGGTAAGTCCATTTCTTTGGGAGGGATCTTTCAAAAGCTATTTACTATATCTGCAGTAATAGCTCTTTTAATTGCTTTAGCGCCAACAAATACAAATGTAATTCAAAATGATGGAAGTATTGAAGCTGTAGAAATAATTCCCCAAGATGTAAGAATGCTTATTCTAGGTCCGTCCTTGGTGCTAACTTTGGCATTCTTTTTTTTGAGAAATATAAAAATTAAGAATTTATTTAATACAGCAAAAGTAAATCTGACATATTTTGGGTTGATTATTGGATCTTTATATTTTATTAAAATTCCAACAATATCACTTGATTCAAGCGGCGAAAGAATAATTCCAGATCCATTTCTTCCTATAGCTAGTACTACTTACATCCCATGGACAATCCTCTATGTAGGAATGTTATTATTCTTTTTTATCGGTTCACTTTTAAAAAACAAAGATGTAAAAATCATGTCAAGGCTTATTCCGATTGCATGGTTTCTATGCCCACTTTTTATATTTTCGTGGATTTTTAAGAAGCCGTTAGTTGAATTAAATACAGTTTTCAGCGCAGATATTCCCTCCATACTTGTTTTTGGAATTATTGGATTTTTAATAATTAGATTTAGTGATAACGAATCTATAGGAGTTTATAGAACTCCGATCAATATTGGGTTTTTTATCTTAAGCGTTGTAGTTTTTCTTTTACCCCTAGTCTTTATCTTCAAAGCAACAATGGTACTTCTACTTTTACTTCTTGTTGTTTCACCAGCTATCGCAACAACGAAAGAAGGCAAAAGACAGCTTTTTATTGTTTGGGTAGTTTCATTGTTTGTTTTAACTTTTTTAATCAGAGGAGCAAGCTCTGACACTATGCTAGTAACTCCTACGGGAAGTATTTTTGGAGGATTTTCTTTGACATGGTTACTTGCAATTTTTGGAACTTATGCATCGTTTCCGCTTGGACTTGCTTTAGCTTTAGGAAGGACATCAACCTTACCCGTAATTAGAATTATATGTACAGGAATAATTGAGATAGTTCGTTCGGTTCCCTATATTACTTGGTTATTTTTTGCTAGCGTTATGCTTACAGTTTTTCTTCCTGCAGGGGTTGAATTTAACTTGATAATAAGGGTTTTGATATTAACTGCATTCTTTAGTGGGGCCTATTTTGCAGAATATATAAGAGGTGGTTTGCAATCAATACCAAAAGGACAATATGAAGCGGCCAATGCTATTGGAATGAATCCATTTCAAAGAATATTTTTAGTAATAGTCCCACAAGCTCTTCGTACAATAATCCCTACCCTTGTTGGAAGTGTTATAACATCATTTAAGGACTCAAGCCTGGTAGCGATTATTGGATTATTTGATATTCTAAGAATCGGAACTTCAGTCATCCCAGCTCAATCCCAACCAGTTGTATTTATAGGTAGAAACTTAGAACAATTAGTTTTCTTGTCTTTCTTCTTTTGGGTATTTACTTTTGTATTTTCAAGAAGATCGATGAAATTTGAGAAGCGTTTAGGTTTAGGAGAAAGGTAATATAAACATATGAGCATAATCAAAACTGTAGATGTTAAAAAGTGGTTTGGAGATTTCCAAGCCCTAAAAGGAATATCTATGGAAGTTGCTGAAGGGGAAGTATTAGTAATATGTGGACCTTCAGGATCAGGTAAATCAACTTTTATTAGGTGCATAAATCGGCTCGAACAACATCAAGAAGGCGAAATTGTTGTTGATGGAATTGAGCTCACAAATGACCTAAAAAACATTGAAGCAATTAGGTCTGAGGTGGGCATGGTTTTTCAAAGTTTTAATTTGTTTCCACATTTAACAGTAATGCAAAATATCACTCTTGCCCCGATATGGGTAAGAAAAAAAAGCCGTAGTGAATCAGAAGAAAAAGCTATGGAGCTATTAGAAAGAGTAGGCATACCTGAACAGGCACAAAAATTTCCAGGACAATTATCTGGTGGCCAGCAGCAGAGAGTAGCTATTGCAAGAGCTCTTGCTATGGAACCTAAAATTATGCTTTTTGATGAGCCAACTTCTGCCTTAGATCCAGAAATGATTAAAGAGGTTCTTGATGCAATGAAAGAGCTTGCAGAATCAGGAATGACAATGATCGTTGTAACACATGAGATGGGATTTGCTAAAGAAGTAGCTGATAGGGTAATGCTATTTGACGAGGGGTTAATGGTTGAAGAGAATACTCCAAACGAATTTTTTGATAATCCAAAAAATGATAGAACGAAACTATTTCTAAGTCAGATTCTTTAAAGTTTCTCCCAAAGATTATTTTCAGCTAAATCAATAATTGTAGCTCCCATTCCATAAGCTCCATCAAATATCGCCTTGTGTCCACTTTTTGTTGTGGTTGCAGCTGCAAATTCTGGTTGATGATTCACAGCTCCATTTGCTTCGATTGATATCATTGGATGAATTGAAGGCATAGCAAAAGATATATTACCCATATCAGTCGACCCTAAGCCTAAATTTCCAGGATCTTGGAGAGGCATATCTCTTCCAATTTCAGTACAGTTATTCATAAATAGTTCATACATTGTTTGATTGTTAAGAATTTCTTTATACCTAAAGTCGGGAGAGGTGACATCTGATTTACACTTAGTTGATATTGATGCTGCATTTACGAAGTTTAAAAAGTCTTGTTCTAATTTGTTTAGCCCCTCTTCATTCAGTGATCGAAGATACCATTCGGATGAGGTATATGATGGAATTATATTCGGCTTAAATCCACCATCTTTAATCACTCCATGCATACGATCAGTTCTCAACATTTGCTGTCGATATGTAGAAGCGTTTACAAACAACTGTATTTGAGCATCCAATGCATTAATACCTTCTTCCGGAGCACCGGCGGCATGTGCATCTTTCCCAAAAAATTCAACTTTATATTGTTGAATAGTAGAAAAGGTAGGGTTTGCTACATCATATGGACCGGGATGAATCATCATAGAACATTTAGCGTCCTCAAAAGCACCTCTTTCTAATAATATAATTTTTCCACCTCCACCCTCTTCAGCAGGAGTACCTAGCAACTTAACCCTGATTCCTAATTCTTCGACTAGGTTTCTCAAGCCTAACCCAGCGCCAATAGAACAAGTTGCAATTATATTGTGACCACAGGCGTGTCCAATTTCAGGAAGAGCATCATATTCAACACAAAGAACAATCAAAGGCCCCTCTTTGCCAAAAGTTATTTCAAATGCTGTATCTAATTCAGAGGTTGGATACAAAACATTTTCATCAAATTGCTTTATATAATTTACAAGGTGCTTTGAAGTTTCGAATTCTTCAAATCCTGTTTCAGGATTTTCATACATCCAATCATTAACTTCAATTAGACCAGAGTGAAGAGATTCAAGTTCTGATTTAAAATTATTTTTTAAAGTCATGAATCAATCTTACTAAAATACTCCAAATTATACGAAGAAGATACGTTCCAAATTAACCACCCTAAATCTTTATCCTCAGCAGCACGTATATTCTCTCTAACCTCAAAGTCTGTATGCCAGAAGCCCTGCAAGAAAGGCCTTAACTTATAAGGTTGAACATCTCTATCAAGAGCATCTTGCAATGCTGCAGAAATTACTCCATAAGGATTTCTATTTGGTTTCGAAAATCCAAATGAACCTGAGCTGTAATGAGATGGATAAACCATTGGTGATATAAAATCTAAGTTTTCAATCATTGTTTCAAGGTTTTGGCCAATCCCGCCATCAAATTTGTTAGTTAAGATGAAGCCAAAAACATCTGCTGACAGCAAACAACCTAGCGAATTTATTTCTGGCTTTGCCAAGCTTAGAAATGAATTAATACTTTTTATCCTATTTTCAAATGTACTCTCATTTTTAAATTTCATGTATGGGTAACTTGAGTCAGGGTATCTTATGTAGTCAAATTGAATTTCATCAAAACCTAGTTCACAGGCTTCTTTTGAAATATCAATAATATAGTTTTGCGCTTTTTTACTACTAGGATCAATAAAGTACTGACCATCTTGAGAGTAAATAGTATTTTTAGCAGTATCAAAAACAGCTTCTTCAGGATATTTTTTTGCAAATAATGGATCTTGAAATACAACAACTCTTCCAATTAGATATAGATTTTTATCATTCTTTAATTCTTCAAGAGAAGCTTTGTTATATTTACTTCTTACATTATTCATTTCAATAGCAAGAGGATTATCTGTTTCAAAGAGTATATGACCATTATCTGTTTTTATATCTATCACAAGAGTATTCACATTTGTATTATTAACAACTGACTCTATCAAATCCATCTTGTTTTTATTATTAAAGTGATATCCGTTTAAATATATTCCTTTAATTCCCCCGTGCCTATTACTAAATTCAGCATATTGATTTTGTTTAATTAAAAATTTCAACTCTTTATTTAATTGAACTAGCTCTTTATCTAAATCAAGAATAAAATTTGACCTGTATTCTTCTTCCTTAATAAGAATTTTTTCATTTGATTCCTTTGTGGTATCTTTTGTTATTATTTTCGAAATTTTAAGATCAATATTTTCTTTATATATAGTTGTATTTGTCGGCAAGTTATTTGATGATAAATATTGATTTTCCATTTCATTGGAAATGTCGTTTGAAATAAAATTAATTAAAGCAAATATAAATATAGATATAAGAAAGAAATTTGTTACCCTGTTCATCTTCTTATTTTAAGATTACTAATTCTATTCTCGTAAAGCTAGTTTTATACTATCTATATGGAAAACTCAGCCACCTCTTATTCAAAAGTTGAAAAGTTTTATGAAATACCAGTCTTTATTGCTCTAGTTTCTTTAATCCCTGTAATCATAATTGAATATAGAGACTCACCTTTAAAGGAGTTAGCAAATTTAGTAAATTGGGGAATATGGATAATATTTTTACTCGAATATGTCCATCTTTTTATACTTTCGGGAAACAAAAAAGAGTACTTTTTAAATCATAAAATTGAGTTATTTATTGTATTGGCTTCAATTCCTTTTGTACCTCGTGGACTTGAGTCATCAAGATTTTTAAGATTTATTAGACTTCCCAGATTGTTAAGACTATTTCAATTATTTAGGCTTGCCGCAGTTCTCGCAAAGTTTGGAACAGCTATAAAAACAATATTTAATAGTCGAGGACTTCGATTTATCGTTTATGCGACTATATTTTTAATCATTTTCTTTGGATTTCTTTTTTATATAGCTGAACCAGAAGTTGAAACCTTCACTGATGGCATTTGGTGGGCTCTAGTTACAATAACAACTGTTGGGTATGGGGACATAACACCATATACTGCACTTGGAAGAATCGTTGCTAGTTCTCTTATGATTCTTGGTATAGGATTTATAGCAACTATTACTGCAGCTGTATCTACTTATTTCTTATCTAACTTTGGTGACAAAGAAACTACACTTGACGATATTGTCAAGAAACTTGATAATATCGAGAAAGAATTAGAAAAAATTAAGGATAATAAAAAATGAACGAAAATCTGAAAGCCTTATCTGAAGATTTTTTTCAAAACTCTTTATCCAGCTCCCCAACATCAGCAATGATGAGAGGATATAAGGAATATTTTGATCAATTGGAAGAGCTTACAGACGAAACTTTTGAAGAGGAAGATCAGATAGTTGACGGTTTTATTTCAAGATTAAAGAATATAGATCCAAGCTCCTTATCAAATCGAGAAAAGGTAACACACGGAATGTTGGAATTTGCTTTAAGCTCAAGCAAAGACTCCCTTTTGGACAGAAGTTGGGAATTTGGTGCTGGCGTGTCAGGATATACGGGATATTTGATAGATTATAATCAACAAATGTTTGTACCTGATTTAGAGGCAGCAGACATGCTTTTAAAAAGACTAGAACTCTACGAAAGATTATATATACAAATTTCGGCGGTCCAAAAAAAGGGTCTAAATAACAACAGGGTAGCTACAGAAAGAAACTTGTTAAGAACTATTGATCAATTACAAAACTATTTGAAGACATCAGCTGATAGGGACCCTTTGTTATTGATAAATTTTTCACCAGAGATATCTGATTCTGAAATATCAAGCTGGAAAGAGAAAGCAATAGAAATTATTACAGCAAAAATTAGACCAACTGTATTAGATTATCTTGAACAGTTGAAAACAGAGCACCTTCCCAAAGGACGTTCGGACGAAAAATCCGGGATTATGTGGATTGAAGGTGGGGAAGATCTTTATTTAAGGGCATTAAGAAAATATACAGGACATAGAAATACTACAGTGAAAGAAGTTCATGAGATTGGTTTATCTGAAATTGAAAGATTAAAAATAGAATTTTTCGAAGTTGGAAAAAATGTTTTTCAAAATGTTTCTACACCCCAAGAAGTCATATCAAAAATGCAAACGGACCCTTCTATGAGATATGAAAGTAAAGAACAAATGTTGCAGATTGCTATTGACACCATAGAAAGAGCGTATAAACCTCTTGCAGAGTGGTTTACTGTTTTTCCAAAATCTCCATGTAAGGTCTTACCTGTGCCTGAAGCATCTGAACAGCATGCACCTCCTGCATATTATTATCCACCACTTCCGGACGGATCAAGAGACGGAACATATTTCCTTAATACATATAAAGCTGAGTCAAAAAGTATATTTGAAGCAGAATCAGTAGCTTTTCATGAAGCAATTCCAGGCCATCATCTTGATAGAACAATTGCAGTTGAATTAAAAAATGTTCCAAATTTTCAAAAATATGTAGCTTCAACAGCATTTGTAGAAGGCTGGGGACTGTATTCAGAACAATTAGCCAATGAAATGGGTCTTTATTCTAACGATATACAGCAACTTGGAAGACTTGGAAATGATGCATGGAGAGCATGTCGTCTAGTACTTGATACTGGAATGCATGGAATGGGATGGTCAAGAGAAAGTGCAATAAAATTTTTCAGAGAGAATTCACCGATTGAAGAGATAAATTCAAATATTGAAACTGATAGATACATTGCCTGGCCTGGCCAAGCTTGTTCTTATAAAATGGGTCAATTGAAAATTGAAGAATTAAGAAGAAAAGCTGAAAATGAGCTAGGTGATAAATTTGATATTAGATACTTTCATGATGAAGTTTTGTGCGATGGGGGAATTACTCTTCCTATTTTGGAAAATAAGATTGAATCCTTTATTCAAGAACACAAAGTATAAAGCTCGATAGTTATTTTCTTATTGATTTATCTGACTTTTTGACAATTTCGTTTTTATAACTTTGGTGAATTTCTTTTTCTTTATTTTTAGATTCTACTTTTTGGTTGGAAATTTCGTTTTCAAGTAACAATACTTTTTCTTTCAGATTATCTATTGTGTCTTTCATTTCATATATAATTTTTATTCCATCTAGGTTTATACCTCTTTGTGATAAATCCTGAATTTGTATAAGTTTATCAATATCATTTTGAGAATAACGTCTGGTTCCTCCACCAGTTCTAAATGGTTTAATAAGACCTTTGTTTTCATAAGTTCTAATAGTTTGCTGATGAATACCTGATAGCGATGAAGCTACTGAAATAAAATATATTGCATTTGACTCTTCGCTATTCATCTAAATACTTTCTTGGAGAATCTCCAGATTCAAACTGGTCTCGAAATTTCTCTAAATGTTTTTTAGCTGATCTAGATAAATTTGTCGGAGGTATTATAAACACTTTTACATACAGGTCCCCAGACCTTCTTCCTTGAGGGGTAATTCCCTCTCCCCGGATTTTAAATGTTTTTCCACTAGGTGTACCTGAAGGAATCTTTAAAGTAACAGATTTGCTAAGTGTTGGAATCTTAATACTTGCACCTAAAGCTGCTTCTGTAAATAGAAGTGGAACTTCAAGAATTAAATCCATGTTGCTTCTTTTAAAAAATTTGTGTGGTTCAACTGATACTTGAACGAGTAGATCTCCATCAGGAGCACCTGCGGCACCAGGCCCACCTCTACCTCTAAGTCTTATGACACTACCATTATCCACTCCGGCCGGAACTTTAACTTTGATTGATTCCTCAAGTGGAAGAACAACCTCAATGCCAGATGCAGCCTCATTAAAGGATATATTTATATTTGTTTGATATGTTTGTCCTTTTCGCCTTCCACCAAATCCAAAAATGTCTCCTAAGTTCTCAAATATATCCCCAAAATCATCGACAGTAAAACCTTGGCTTGTGAAACCACCAAAACCTGAGGCACCCATTGATCTAATTTGGTCATATTCTTGTTTTTTTCTTTCATCTCCCAAGACTGAATGAGCTTCTGATACTTCCTTAAACTTTTTTTCTGCTTCTAAGTCTCCTGGGTTTAGGTCGGGATGATTTTCACGAGCAAGTTTTTTATAGGCCTTCTTTATTTCTTCTATACTTGCATTTTGTGGAACACCAAGGGTTGCATAGAAGTTTTTGTCAAGCCAGTCTCTACTCACTTTTAACTTTTACCATTGCAGGGCGAATTAAATTACCTTGGAATAGATATCCTTTTCTTAACACAGCTTCTACTTTTTGAGTGTCACCCTCACCGCTATGCTCAACTGCTTCGTGAATATTTGGGTCAAAATCATCTCCAACAGATCCAACTTCTTCAACTTGTAAACTTTCTAAAAGAGACTTTAGTAGGCTACTGAAAGTTTCGATTTCTTTATTAACTTCATCCTGTGACAGGGCAATTTCAAAATTATCAACAAGAGGAAAAAGAGATTCAACAAAGTAGGCCATTGATGCGGTTCCAATACTTTCTTTTTCTTTTTCAGATCTTTTTTTATAATTATCAAAATCTGCAGCGAGTCTTAAATAGTCATCTTTTATTTTTTCGTATTCAGAGAGAGAAATGTTATCTTCTTCTATTTTTTTACTTTCATCTATTTCTTCTGAAGAATGATTATCTAAATCATCTGAAGATTCTTCTTTATTCATCCTCTATAACTTCACCTTCGACTACGTCATCTGACTCATCTGAAGATGTGTTCGATGTATCATTTTGTGCGTCTGCATAAAGTTTTTCTGCAAAAGACTGGCTTGCTTTTGTTAGATCTTCTATTGCTAACTTAAGATCATTTATTGGAATATCTTCATTTTCAAGAAGTTTTTTTAATTTATCATTGGCTTCAGTAATAGCTGCTGCCTCTTCATCAGTTGCTTTATCTTTATTTTCTTCAAGCATTTTTTCTGTTGAGGTCACCATGCCTTCAGCCATATTTCTTGTTTCAACAAGCTCTTTCTTTTTAGCGTCTTCGTTGGCATGCTGTTCAGCATCTTTTATCATTCTGTCAATCTCATCATCTTCTAAAGCAGTACCACCAGTAATTGTTATTGCCTGCTCTTTTCCTGTACCTAGATCTTTAGCATTTACATTTACTATCCCGTTTGCGTCAATATCAAAAGTAACCTCTATTTGAGGAGTTCCTGCCATAGCTGCCGGGATGTCTGTTAGTGTAAATCTACCAAGCGATTTGTTTCCGGAGGCAACTTCCCTTTCTCCTTGTAAGATATGAATTTCTACTTGAGTTTGGTTATTTTCTGCTGTACTAAACACCTCAGATCTTTTAGTTGGGATTGTTGTATTTCTCTCAATCATTTTTGTCATGATTCCACCCTTAGTTTCTACACCTAACGTGAGAGGAGTAACATCTAAAAGAAGTACATCTTTTACATCACCTTTTAGGACACCTGCTTGTATAGCTGCTCCTGAGGCAACAACTTCATCAGGATTAACTCCTTTGTGCGGATCTTTACCTGTTAAAGACTTTACTAATTCTTGTACCGACGGCATGCGAGTTGATCCACCAACTAAAATAATATGGTCAATGTCAGAATATTTCATTCCAGCATCTTTTAAAGCGCTTTCAACAGGCTCTTTAGTTCTCTCAACTAAATCTGATGTTATTTTTTCGAATTCAGATCGATTCAGTTTTTCAAGCAAATGCTGAGGTCCTGCATCATTAGCTGTTATGAATGGTAAATTAATTTCAGTTTCACTTGTAGACGAAAGTTCAATTTTAGCTTTTTCTGCACCTTCCTGAACTCTTTGAATTGCCATTTTGTCAGTGGATAAATCAATACCTGTTGATGATTTAAATTTTTCAATAAGCCAATCCATAATTCTTTGGTCCCAATCATCTCCACCTAATTTGGAGTCTCCTGAAGTTGATTTGACTTCGAAAACGCCCTCAGAAATTTCCAAAATTGAGACATCAAAAGTACCTCCACCGAGATCAAAGACAAGAATTTTTTGATCTTCATTATTTTCTAAACCATATGCTAATGAGGCTGCTGTAGGCTCATTTATTATCCTCAAAACTTCTAATCCAGCAATTTGGCCAGCCTCTTTAGTGGCTTGTCTTTCTGCATCATTAAAATACGCAGGAACAGTAATAACAGCTTCTGTTACTTCATCACCCAAATAAGCCTCGGCATCTCTTTTTAATTTTTGTAATATCCGAGCTGAAATCTCTTGTGGAGTATAATCTTTATTTTCAAAATTCTCTTTCCAGTTTGTTCCGATGTCTCTTTTAATTGATCTAACAGTGTTGTCAGGATTAGTTATTGCTTGTCTTTTAGCTAGTTCTCCAACAAGAACATCGTCAGATTTGAATGCAACAATTGAGGGTGTTGTTCTATTTCCTTCTGCATTTGCAATTACTGTTGGTTCTCCACCCTCTAGTACTGCTACTACACTATTTGTGGTTCCTAAATCGATTCCTACGGCTTTACCCATATTTTCAAATCCTTTCTAAATTATGTTTGCGGTTCTTGTTCTCTTGCTAGATGACCCCTTACTCTCGGATAGGAGATAGGAGCATGCAAAAAACAATACTTTTTCTTGTTATACATACTTATGACTGTTTCACACGTATCAAATTCACAGACTCTTCCCGAAGTGTATTTTTTGGAACGCCTTACACCAGGCTTAACTGTTGATGCGGTTAATGTACTACTCATTTAATTCCTTTCAATCTTACCTAATATATTGATATAATCTAAGTAAATATACTTAGATTTAATATAAATATAGTAATGTTATAAATTTATGCAAACTTTTTATAAAAAATGTCTATGTTCAGTGGTTTTAGATAACATATACCCTTGATATCATTAATAGATGGATCAAACGAATCTTCATATTATTGGACTTGGGAATCTTGGAATGTCATTTTTAGGGGGCTTAAAAAGCATAAATTCAGACCTAAATTTAAATCTTTATGAAAGTAACGAAAAAACAAGAGACCTATTAATACAAGATGGTTGGCAAAATGTTTATTCCGGTATTGAATCTATTAGCGATGGAATAATTTTGTTGTGCATAAAACCAAATGATTTAAATGATTTTATTGTTGAGAACAAAGAAAAAATCCACAGTGATGTTTTAATATGTTCTTCACTTGCTGGAGTTTCTGTAAAAACATTTGAATCAGAATTTAAAAATAAGATTATTAGATTAATGCCTAATCTTGCAATCAAGCAAAAATCAGGTTTCATACCATTTACTAGAAACTACACGGACGACTATCTTAATTTTGTAGAAATATTAAACACTTTAGGATCTACTCAAGAATACGACGAAAGCCTCTTTCATATTATTACTGCAATATATGGCAGTGGGCCAGCCTGGTATTTTGAACTTTCCGCGAAGATAGTTTACTCTGCTGTAAATCTCGGAATGGATGAAAGCGATGCCAAGATATTAGTAAGCAACCTAATATCTTCATTACCACATTTGACTGGCGAAAAAGACTTTGATGAAATAGTTGAAAATATAAAATCTCCAAAAGGAACAACTGAAGCCGGTATCAATTCGCTCGAAAATAATTCTTTTGATAAAATTATTTATGAAGCAATTGAGTCTGCTGTAGAGCGTTCGATAGAGATATCTAAAGCGATGGAAAATGAATAAACAAAAACCAACAAGGCAAGTTAATGATTATGTTCTGTTATTTTCTGCAGGTGCTGCACTATCAGTAGTATTTTTGTGGATAGCAAGTTATATCTTTCCAGAAGGTGAAATAATTGGGGGAAGACGGGTTTTTGAAAATATACCTAAATCAATTCAATATATATTTTATATACTGAGTGCTGCTTCAGTTTTTATTTGTGGTTATTTGTTCTCTCTTCGTGCAAAAAATTGGTCTAGGGGTACAGAAGAAAAGAGAAAAGTTAAACTATCGAAAAGAATCTTAAGTTTCTTCGATGGAATATTAATGAGGACTACTCTTCGATTTAAAGCCGCTGGAGTAATGCATTCGATGATCTACCTTGGATTTTTAGGTTTATTTGCAGGTACTATCACACTTGAAATACATCATTTGATGCCTCCTTCATTGAAATTTTTACAGGGCACAACATATATTGTTTATTCCTTTTCTCTTGAACTTGCATCACTTCTCTACCTAGGTGGTCTTGGATGGGCTTTTTATAGACGAATATTTGGAACTGAAGACAGGATCAAAACTAAAACTAAGATGGATGATTATCTAACACTATCACTTTTAGCCTTTATGGGGATATCAGGACTTACAACAGAAGCTGGAAGAATTCTTGTAGAAGGGTTTCCAAACTATGAAAAATGGAGTTTTGTTGGCTATTACATTGCAACCTTACTTCCCTTTGATGATGGAATTTTATTCCACAGGGTTTCATGGATACTCCACACAGTAAGCTTTTTTGTATTTTTACTTGTTTTACCACAATCAAAATTAAGACATATTATTACTTCGCCATCAAATATGTTTTTAAGTCCGAAAGATAGACCAAAAGGGGCAATGAGAGACATTGGAAATCTAATGGAGGCTGAGGATATTGAGACAGTTGGTGCTGAATTAATTGAAAATTTTACGTGGAAACAACTACTTGATCTAGATGCGTGCACTGTTTGTGGCAGATGTACATCTGTTTGCCCAGCAAATCTTACTGGCAAGCCCCTAGACCCCCGTGAAATAATATTGAAAGTTGGACAAGTAATGTCTGAGAGTGGAGACCCAGCTGTTCCAGCAACAGTATCAACCCCTATAGATTTAAAAGTAAAGTCATCAAGTGTATTTGATCGTATCACTCCAGAAGAACTTTGGGCATGTACGTCGTGTAAAGCGTGCGATGAAATTTGTCCAGTAAATATTGAGATTTTAGACAAAATATTGGACATGAGAAGATACCTAGCACTTATGGCTTCAGATTTTCCTTCAGAATTAGGTAAAGCTTATGTGGCGATGGAAAACTCTTCAAATCCTTGGGGAGCTTCTCAAGAAGATAGAATGAAATGGTCTGAAGATTTAGAATTTGATGTACCTCTACTAGATGAAACCAACAAAGAGGAAGTTGAATATCTTTACTGGATTGGATGTGCAGGTGCATTTGATGATAGAAACGTACCAGTCACCAAAGCGGTTGCGACCCTACTTAAACGAGCAAACGTATCATATGCTGTACTTGGAACTAAAGAAGTTTGCACAGGTGACTCAGCAAGAAGAACAGGAAATGAATTTGTCTTTCAACAATTAGCTATTCAAAATATTGAGACTATGAATAATTTGGATGTCAAAAAAGTTATTACTCAATGTCCTCATTGTTTCAATACAATATCAAATGAATATCCCCAACTAGGTGGAAATTTTGAAGTTATTCATCACAGCCAACTGTTAACGGAGCTTGTTCAGTCTGGAAAAATTGAAGTAGGAACAAGTGAAGAACCACACGTCATTACTTACCATGACTCTTGTTACCTTGGTAGGCATAATGATATCTACACAGCGCCAAGAGAAATTGTAGGGTCAATAGGTGGGATTGAAATTAGAGAAATGAAGAGACAAGGAACAAACAGTTTTTGTTGTGGTGCCGGTGGTGGACGAATGTGGATGGAAGAAGCGACTGGAAAAAAAGTAAATATTGAAAGAGTAGAGGAAGCAATTGAAACTGGTGCCAATGAGGTTGCTGTAGCATGCCCTTTCTGTTACATAATGATGGACGATGGAATGAAAGAACTTGGACAGGGTGATAACGTCAGGGTTAGAGATGTATCATTAATTTTGCTTGATAACTTAAGAAAAGATTAAATATTTTTACCCATAAAGAATTTGCCAATATCACCATTTGAGATTTTTATACTGTAAATTATATAAATAGCAGTTGTTAAATTACCCAAAGTGGCAAGAAAAACTAACCAAATTATTGAATTAAATGCCTTTTCTTTAAAAACAATCCATATTCCTACAAAAATAAATCCTGCATATAAGTCTACAAGCGAAACAACTCCCCAGGGTAAAGATGGAATTATAGAATCAAATAAAGACACTTGAGTTTGAGCCCAAAATATGACAGATACCATCGATATACTTATCAAATAAGCTGCTACTTTTGTTATAGTCATACATTAGATTCTAAGAAACAGATAGGTATATGAGAATAAATAGAAAAGTAATTTTAAAAATTCTGAGGTTAGATAAGAATATCTACAATGAGCTAGCTTCTGAACCATCTAACTTTCAAATCGCTATCGCTATATATGTTTCAGGATTTTTATTAAGTGGTATTGCTATTTTGAGTTTTTTGAGAACTTCTTTGTCATATCTCGAAGAAAATCTGAGCTTGATTGTTGGGACCTTACCAATTGAGACTGTAAATGAGCTAAATAATTTGATTAATGAATTTGAAAATATATTTAATTCACAAGAAATATTTAGTCTTTTACTAAGTTATCTAATATCAAGCTTTAGTTCTGGATTTATTGGAGTTGGAATTGTCTATCTACTTCTCACTAGATTTTTTAGGAAAGAATCAAATTTCAAACAAGTAGGAATTATTTATGGATTTTCAAACTTACCCGTTTTTCTAAATGGGATAATTTTCTTTACTAATTCAATTCCTCTTCAAATATTTCTAATTATTGGTACAGCAATTTTTGCTCTAGTGTGTCTCGGCTCAGGCCTTAAGCAGACTTATCTTTTAAGAAATATTGAAGCATTCCTCCTTGTTGTTGTCTCTGGTTTTGGCAGTTCACTTTTTTCACAAGTGATTTAAATGAATTCTGCAATCATTTTAGCTGCAGGAGATTCATCAAGAATGGGATTTCCAAAACAGCTAGCTGAATATAAAGGCAAAACAATATTACAGACCGTAGTAGATGAGGTTACAAAAAACTTCGAGGATACGATTGTTGTTTTAGGGCATGAAAATGAGACCTTGACAGATAAAATAAATTTTTATAACAGTACGGTAATCATAAATGAAAACTGGGAAGAAGGAATTATATCTTCTATTCGGACAGGACTTTTTCATTTAAGTTCTGATAAACAAATAGAAAGTGCGACAATATTTATGGGAGATCAGCCGGCTATAAGCTCCGAAGTAATTCAGAAAATTATGAATTGCAAACATTATGATGATGAAGTTGTTGTTCCACAGTATCGTTATCAGCTTGGATACCCAATTCTTATTCCAAGATTTTTTTGGAACAAGCTTGAATTAATTACACAGGATGACTTTGAAGGTACAGACTCCGTATATAAAAATTTTGAACTAGTTGACTATTTAGAAACCTCAGAAATAAAATTAAAAATAGTCAATTTTAATTTTTTAAAACCAACAGATTATGATGAGCAGTTGGATTTTTAGAGTGGGAAAAACTCTCTAAAATTTTTCTTAGTTTTATAAAAAAATTTTGTAAACTTTGATAATGAATTCAATAGACTCTATAAACGGCATGACACATACAGAAGCCACAAAATTAAGAAGAGCTAGAGTCAGGACTACAGTCACATTTCTTCAAATTGCCTCAACTCGTTCAGGAAGAGCACTTCTTACCAAAGAAACGGGAATTACCTCACCTAAACTTTTACATTGGGCCAAACGTGCCGAGCTTATGAAGATAAAAAATCTTGGTAAAGACTACGCAGACCTTCTAGAGGCGGTAGGAGTAGAAAGTGTTTCAGATTTAAAGAGAAGAAACCCCGAAAGTCTTCACGAGATGATGAATGGAATAAATAAAAGAAAAAAAATTGTAGATAGAATGCCATCATTAAAAAGAGTCACTAGATGGATTGACGATTCTAAAGATATTGTCATTACGGTATCTTCTTAGTTAATCATTTATCTATCATTATTGTGTGGAAACTAAAACTTTAAGAATTTCTTGCGCTCAGCTTTCCTTTTCTGTTGGAGCAATTCAAGAAAATAAAGAAAAAATTCTAAGCAAATTAGAAGAGGCTGAAAAAATTTCTTCCGATATCGTTTTATTTCCAGAACTTTCACTAACTGGATATCCGCCGGAAGATTTACTTTTAAGAGAGAGCTTTGTTGGAAAAAATTTTGCAGTGTTAGAAGAGATTGCTGAATTTTCAGGAAAAACCAGTGGAGTGGTTGGATTTGTGGATAGAAGCATAAGAAAACAAACAAATGACAATGTAGACAGAAACATAACTAATGCGGCAGCCATCGTGCAAAATGGAGATGTTCAAGGTATTTATCATAAATGTTTTCTTCCAAATTATTCCGTTTTTGACGAAGCGAGATATTTCGATAAGGGTTTAGATCCTTCAGCGTTATTTTGGTATGAAGATATTGCTGTTGGAATAAATATTTGTGAAGATATTTGGATTGATGATGGGCCAGCTGAAGAACAAGTTGCAAAAGGTGCATCGATAATTTTGAATATTAATGCTTCACCATTTGATATCAATAAAATTGATCAAAGAAAAGAGCTTGTTAAGGGCAAAGCCAAAAAATTAAATGTTCCGATTGTTTATTTAAATATGGTTGGAGGCCAAGACGAACTTGTATTTGATGGAGGCTCTTTCGTTGTTGATAAAAATGGAGAATTTATTTATGTAGCTCCTCAATTTAAGGAGGATTTCTTTACTTTTGACATCGAACTGGAAGTTACGGATAATGTCTCAGAATCAAGCTTGTCATTAAATGAAAAAAACATCAAGATAGAACCTCTCTTAAGTAGTAATAATTTAAATAAGACAGAATCGATGTATTCAGCACTAGAACTTGGCTTATCAGATTATGTTACAAAAAATAAATTTGAAAAAGTTTTAGTAGGCCTTTCAGGAGGTATCGATTCGGCGTTAACTGCAACAATAGCTTGTGATGCATTATCTCCAGAAAATGTTATTGGAGTTGCAATGCCATCTAAATATAATCCAGACTCATCTTTGGAAGACGCAAAAAAACTAGCTAAAAATTTGGGCATAGAGATTAAAGAAATCAACATTGAAGACACTGTAGAAAACTTCAGAGAATTATTAGGAAACAATACAGATGAAAAATTAGCAAATGTTGTTGATGAGAATATTCAATCAAGAGTGAGGGGGAATATACTTATGGCTCTTTCAAACCAGCTAGGAGCAATGGTGGTTTCGACTGGGAATAAATCTGAAATGGCAGTTGGCTACGCAACACTTTACGGAGATTTAGTTGGAGGATTTGCATTGCTTAAAGATGTGTATAAGGCAGATGTTTACAATTTAGCAAATTACCGTAACTCTATCTCAGATGTAATTCCTAAAAGTACAATATTAAAGGAACCCAGTGCTGAGCTGAGCAATGACCAGTTTGATTCCGACACTCTTCCAGATTACGATACACTCGACAAAATAATTCAACTTTATATTGAAGAAGATTTTTCATCTGAAAAAATTATTAAATCAGGAATTGATAAAGAAATTGTATATGATGTTCTTGAAAAAATTGATAGAAACGAATATAAGAGAAATCAAGTTGCTCCTGGTGTAAAATTGACAAACAGAGCTTTTGGGAAAGATAGAAGAATGCCAATTACAAATACTTATAAACGAGAAAAAAACTAGAGATGTATTTAATTAACGGAAAAGAAGTCAAAAAAGAAGATTTTAATATACCTGTGGAGAATTTAGCAATTTGGAGAGGTGACGGTATTTTTGAAGCTGTAGCAATTCACAATGGTTATTTATTTGCAATAGATAAACATATGGAAAGATTTGCTAAGTCGGCCGAAAAAATGTTTTTCGATGACATTGATTTTACAAAAATAAAAGAAGATTTAATTTCAATAGCATCAAAATTTGATAATGGATATATGCGAGTAATAATTGGCAGAGGTACAGACAAAGATAAAAGTGACGTTTATATTTTTTATCAAGATTTAATTAATTTCCCAGAAAGTTTTTCATTACAATCCCAAAAAGCTCATTGGCAATCAGGGGGAGACTTTTCTCTAGATGAAGTAGAAAATATAGGATCTAAAACAATTTCATATGCTATGAATATTAATCAAACCAGGCTTGCACAAAAGAGTGGCTACACCGATTCTTTACTTTTAAACAAAGATGGAATTGTTCTTGAGGGTCCAACGTTTTGTGTTAGTTGGATAATTGATAATAAAATTTATGTACCAAGCCTTGATTTAGGAATATTAGATTCAATCACAAGAAGGACATTAATTGATATTGCAAAAGAAGCAGGACTAGATTTAAAAATTGAAAACATTCATATTAACGACATTTATAATGTTGATACAGTTTTTGCTTTATCGACTGCAAAACACGGAATTTTTGTTAGTCAGATTGATGACCAGACATACACCGAGGACCCTCTCCTTGAAATAATTCGACAGTCGTTTACCGATTTTATCGAAAAAGAAAGACAATTAAATAAATAACTTAAGGAGGTTCACTTGAGACTAACTGAATACTCTCATGGCGCTGGTTGAGCATGTAAACTCTCACCTAGTGAGCTTGCTCAAGTTTTGACGCAATTTAAGAATCATAAAGCAACAAAATCTCCCAACTTACTTGTCGGTTTGGACAATCCAGATGATGGAGGTGTAATAAATATTGGTGACCAAAAAATAATTCAAACTGTTGATTTTTTCACCCCAATTTTGGACAATCCATATGATTGGGGGAGAGTTGCAGCAGCTAATGCATTATCTGATGTTTACGCAATGGGAGGAGAGCCTATTTCTGCTCTGCAGTTGGTTTGCTGGCCTAGAAATGATATTAGTTTTGACATCCTATCTGAAGTCATCAGGGGCGGACTAGATACAATGGAAAAAGCCAACTGCACAGTCGTTGGAGGGCATAGCATAGATGACAAAGAGCCAAAATATGGATTTTCTATTACAGGAATTGTAAAAGGACAAGTACTAAAGAATAACAATGTAAATAATGGTGACAGGTTATTTTTGACCAAGCCTATTGGGACTGGAATCATAACAACTGCTATCAAAAAAGGCATTGCATCAGATGGCAGCATCAAACTTGTCACTGACATTATGACAAAATTAAATAAAGACGCTCTCGAATTTGGATTAAGAAACAATGCGACAGCTATTACTGATGTAACAGGCTTCGGCCTGCTAGGACATTTATATGAAATGTTAAAAAATTCTAGCTTATCAGCAACAGTGAACTTTGAAAAGGTACCCTTAATTTCAGATATTTATGAATATTTAGATAAGGGAATTTATCCATCAGGGAGTCAAAGAAACCTAGACTATTTATCTGAAAATATAATCCATGAAGCGAAAGAGAAATCCATACAAATACTATGTGATGCTCAAACTAACGGAGGTTTACTAATTGCCATTCCAAAAGACCAAGAAATAAAATCATCTAAGAATATGAAAGTTAATGAAGATATTTGGGAAATAGGGGAAATTAATACTAAATATAATGAAAAGATAAATATTATTTAATAATGATTAAAACAATTGCAAAAGTTTTTGCCTTTACATCAATTTTTAAAAATTTAGTTCTAACTCAAAAGAGCAAGACAGAAGGTGTAACCCAGCTTCACCCGGTAAAGATACCTGGAAGAACAATTTTTGTTAGAGAAAAAGAGTACTTTATTAGAGAAAATCTTGTTGAGGGAACTGTACCAATTATATTTTTACATAGTTGGGGTACAGATTCATTAGGAAGCTGGTTCAACGTGCTACCAAAAATAAAAAATTTGAGCTCATTTATAACAATTGATCTTAAGAATCATGGTCGCTCAGATAGTAGTTGGGAAAGATGGAGTGTTGATGAAAATGCAGATATTGTTATCAGCATCATTGATGAATTAAATATTGATGAGTGCTATCTAGCTGGATGGTCTATGGGAAGTGCTGTATCCTTAACTATTTCAAAAAAAATACCCGAGAAAATAAAGAAAATGGTTTTAATTACACCTTTTAGTTGGATTGAAGGAGAACGCTTCAAAGATAATTACTTATTCAAACTATTAGTAGGAGGTGTAAGAATAAGAGAAAGGCTATTCCCAAATAAAAACCCACAATCAAAATTTTCATATCTTAAAAAATCAAAAGCTTTGAGAAATGAATTTACTGATTGGGCTTGGAATAATCTTCATCAGTCAAAAAATGATTTTATTTATGGAGATGGAGGACGACATGTTGTTGCATTTGACGCAAGAGAATGGTTAAGTCAGATAGAGACAGAAACACTCGCAATAATAGGTGGTAGAGATAGCCTAGTCCCTCAAAAAGCTTCTAAAGAAGTTACAACAAACATGAAGAATATAAAATCAGTAACTTTTAAAGATGCACTCCATGGGATACCCTGGACTCACGATGAAGAACTTATTGATGAATTAAAACAATTTCTAAATTTATGAAAAATATATTATTTATTGCTCCAACAAATTACACACTTCCGATAAATGAGACATTAAAAAAAAAGTTTTTTGCTTTAAGTGAAGTCTGCAACGTTAGAGTTTTAGCTTTTGCTGATATAAGTACGACTATGAATGAAGAATATGGAAAATTTTTTCTATATAAAAAAATAAAAAATCGTTTGATAAATTATCTTAAAATAATTCAAATTTCTATATTTGTAACTCCAAATATTATAAAAAAAGAAAAAATAGATATTGTTTGCTACCAAGATCCAGTGTCATCTTTTTTTTCAATCTTATTCTTAAAGATTCGTTCTATAGATGTAAAGATCATTGTGGAAACTCATGGAGATTTCATAGAAACTTTAAGTTTGGAAAAAAATTTATTATTTCCAAATGCTTACAAAAGATTTTTTTTCTTAATGGCAAAATATTCATTAAGTAAATGCGATAAAGTTAGAGCAGTTTCTTCCTCAACGGAACAACAAATAACTCAGATATCCCCTTCAAAAGATATTGTTAGATTTCCTGCTTGGGTAGATTTTAAAGATTTTGAAGAAATTGGTTCAACAATAAGTAATCATGATAAATTTAATATATTATTCATTGGAAGTGTGACCGATAGAAAAAAACCTCACATGATTATTGAAGCAATAAATTCATTGCAAGATAAAAACATAAACCTATCTATTGTTGGACCAACTCCTAATGAAAAATATTTAGAGGAATTAAAAGAGTTGATTATGAAGAGAAATCTTAGTAGCCAGATTTCTCTTATCGGTTCAGTTGATAGAGAGAAAGTTAAAGAATTTTACAAAAATTCGAGTTTAATGGTATTACCTTCTATTTCCGAGGGGCTTGCACGTGTTATTTTTGAATCCCAAGTTGCTTCATGTCCTGTTTTAGTTACTGATGCACCTGGTATGAGTGATATTGTAATTGATGGTCAAACAGGTTATATGTTCGAAAGCAACAATCTAGAAAGCCTGTCAGAGAAGATTGCTTACATAAAAGACAATTATGAGGAAGTGTCAGCAATTGCAAAAAACGCAAAAAACTTTATTTTAACAAATTACTCTGAAGACAATTTTAAATTTAGCTTTAAAAAGCTTTTTGATACTGTTTAAATTATAAAACTGTCTACTCAGGTTGCTATTCTTGTAACATGGAAGTTTTATTTTTAGTAATTATCATTGGTCTCTTGGCGGCTAATTTATATTTTGTAACAAAAAAAGATGCTCCAGAAGATGAGAAAAATGATGAATATTTAATCAAAGGAATAGTAAGTGAAATTATAGAAAATGAAGAGTCACAAATTTATAAACTTTTAAACAGATCAGATCAAACAGTCAAAGAATTTCTTGAAAAAACAGGTGAAATTAAAAGCTCAATTACAGGAGTTGATCAACAAACAAGAAACCTAATTTCAGTTCTTAATAACAATCAGAGTCGAGGACAATGGGCAGAATTTCAAGTAGAAGATCTTCTTGGAATAATGGAATACAAAGAAGGCATACATTATGAAACTCAAAAAATTATGAAAAGCGGAACAAAACCTGACTTCACTTTTTACCTTCCGGATAATAAATCTATAAATATGGATTCTAAATTTCCATTGACAATATATATGGAAATTGCAAAACTAACAAGAGATCTTGAAGATGAAACTTTAGATGAACTTGGTAGACGAGAAGTTACCGAATTAATAAAGAGTAAAAATAAAGAATTTCTTGATAAAGCTATCAAAACAAAAATTGATGAAACAGCTGGACGAGAAGGCTATATTTCACCCGATGAAGACACCGTTGATTTTGTTTTAATGTATATTCCCTTGGAGAATTTGTATCATTTTCTTTTGACTTCCGAAATAGGATCTTCGAAAACTCCAGTTATTGAGTATGCTTTTTCAAAAAAAGTTATATTAGCAAGTCCCCAAACCTTGATGGCCTATCTTGAAACAATCCGACATTCAATGAAATTATTTAGTCTGCAGACAGATACTAAAAATATTTTATCAACACATGAAAAAGTCAAAAATGAAATTAGAAAATTTATCGACTCATTTGATGAAGTCACAAAGAGGCTGGATCAAACTGTAAAATCATTTGAATCTTTAAAGAAAACAAGGGTAGATAAATTAGAGAAATCTTTCGACGAGCTTGATGAAGTCAATCGAAGATTAGAAGATTAGAAGATTAGTAATTATCAGACAATCTTGTTACGACCATAATACATTTGTCATCAATAAAATTTTTGTTTTCATAGATTAAAAATTTAGATATTTCTCTACTATCTGCTCCTGGCTGATACCAAAAGTTGTCATACCCTTTTTGTACTAAGTCTTTTGTTACCTTGAAACCCTCATCAGGAGGAATTACAAAATTTATAATTGAAGGTTTTTGAGTTAAATCGCTCACACTTTTATGTGATTTAATTCCTTGAATTTGCGTTTCTGTTTTATTGATGGGATATACAATATAGCCTTTAGATAATAAATCTATGAAAATTTTATTTCCATATTTTTTTGGATCATTTGAAGCTCCAATAAGAGCAATTATGTTTTCTTTATTTTGTAACGCTTCTAACAATTAAAAGTTTTCGGCCTTCATAGCATAAAGATCTTCTTTGCCTGCAGTAACTGCAGAAGCGTAACCAGATGACAAAGGTAAAAGTTGTTCGATATAAAACTTAGAGAGAGTTAACTTATCTGAATAGAATTCATCATTGGTTTCTTTGTACTTTTTATTAGCAAGAATTGCCGCTTTACCCATGTAGTAACCACCCAAAACTTGTCCAAACATTTTCAAGTAAGGTGTTGCTGCAGCGCTTGCATCAACGAGTTCTCCTTCTAGCATTCTTCCTCCAAGCCACAAAGTTACTTCTGAAAGAGTGTCAACTTCTTTTTGAAGCTTTTCAGCCATAGAAGATACAATTTCATCATCATTTTTCATGTCATCTATAACTTTTTGAACATCCCCTAAAAGTCTCTGCATTGCCTGTCCGTTATCAAGTGGAAGCTTTCTAAACATTAGATCAAGAGCTTGAATACCGTTAGTGCCTTCATAAATAGGGGCTATCCTGGAATCTCTTAGATATTGAGCTACTCCAGTTTCTTCTACATATCCCATACCACCATATATTTGGATGGCCATTGAGGATAATTCAACACCCAAATCGGATATCCATGCTTTAGTTATTGGAGTTAGAATTCCACATCTTTCCTCTCCAAACTCTTTGAGTTCACCTTCACCAAAATATTCAACATCTAGCATAAGTTGATTGTCGTACATCATATATCTCATTGCATCAACGTAAGACTTTATTGTCATAAGCATCCTTCTTACATCAGCATGATCAATGATTGTAGATTCTTTAGCATCTTCTTTGGACATACCAACAGGTCGACCTTGGACTCTGTCCCTTGCATATTGAGCAGCACCTTGAAGAGCACCTGATGCTGATGCTAATCCTTGTCCACCTACCCACACTCGTGCCTCATTCATCATTGTGAACATATAGTTAAGACCTCTATTTTCTTCGCCAACAAGATAACCAATTGAACCATCATATTCCATGACACAAGTCGGACTTGCATGGATGCCAAGCTTTTCTTCTATTGAGATACAACTCACATTATTGTCATCACCAAGGGATCCGTCATCATTAACCATGACCTTGGGAACTATAAACATAGATATTCCTTTTGTGCCTTCTGGTGATCCTGGAATTTTTGCTAAGACTAAGTGAATTATGTTGTCAGTTAAATCATGTTCTCCAAAAGTTATCCATACTTTTGTACCTGTTATTTTATAACTACCATCTTCAAGAGGTTCTGCCTTCGTAGTGATCGTTCCTAAGTCTGAACCAGATTGTGGCTCACTTAGATTCATAGTTCCAGTCCATTCACCAGACACTAACTTTGGTAAAAATTTTGCTTTTTGATCTTCACTTCCATGAAAGTTGATTGCTGATATTGCACCTGCTGCAAGACCCGGTGCTAAACCAAATGCCAAGTTTGCAGTACTTAATATTTCAAGGGTTCCACCTGAGAGTGCAATGGGCATACCTCCTCCTCCAATTTCAGAAGGTAACGATATCGATGCCCAACCAGCTTCAGAAAAGCTTTTGTATGCATCTATGAACTCCTTAGGCATAGTCACTTTACCATCTTTGATGGTTGCACCTTGTTGATCACCAATAGCATTTATTGGAGCTAACACTTCTTCAGCAAATTTAGCGCACTCTTCCATTGTTGGAATAACAATATCTTCATTAAAGTCGCTAAATGCTGGAATTTTTGAGATTACATCATATGTTTCAACTACTTCGTAGCCGAATACTATGTCTTTAACTGGTGCTTTGAATGCGACTGCCATATTCTATTTTAAACTAAAATTAGAAAAACTATTAAATTATTAGCGCGGATTTATTTCAACTAGTTCTGAAATTTCTGATATTTTTTCAATACTAGGTAATTCGTTAGTACCAGCAGTAATTGCTCCTGCAGCGCATGCTCCTTTAACAGTTTCAATTATGTCATCTGTACCAAAAGTGCCAATATAAGCGGCAGTTGCATCTCCTGCACCAGTTGAATTGATAGCCTTAAAATCTGGAGGGGCTATTTCTATAGTTCCATCATTGCTTAGGAGTCTCGCAGGTAAATTTGAGGAGGTTAAGAGTATCCAATCAACAGAACGGTTATTAAGAAGCTTGTTTGCTTCTACAACATCTATTTCATCTTTGCTTACCACTAGAAAGTTGATTTTATAAGTAATTTCTTCTTGGTATCCCGCTTGGGTTATAAAAATGTCTTCATTTATTGTATTTAAATCATTTTTAATATAAGGTACCGAGTATCTATCAATTATCAGTGAGTCAAAACTATTCAATTTATTTATGTCACTCCATTCACAAAATTCATAGCCTGAAGAAATTATCGTTCTTTCCCCATTTTTGTCAACATAGATAGAACAACTTGGAGTAGTGTGTTCATTTATTAATACATTTTCATATTTTATTTTTGATATATCTAAATAATTTGTTATGTATTTACCAAATTCATCATTTCCAATACTATTCCCAGCAACTGCAACGTCCACACCCCAATTAGCTATATTTTCAGCACAGTTTATAGCGGTTCCACCGGGTCTTGTTTTGTAGTCTTTGCTCCTAATATCTCCACCTAAATCTGGCAATTCATCAACAAAGTAAATAAAGTCTGGATTTATAGTCCCAAAACACAAAATATTTTTAAACGGCATGTTTATAACTTTACTATCTATTAAATTGTTTAAAAATTTATCATAAAATCAAGAATTTGTTTAAATTATATCCATGAACGTTAAAACTTTAAATGCAAAAATTGATGAATTTGTTTCATACACTATGAGCTTTTTAAACAATATACAGGTCTACCACTGGCAGACACAATCATATTCTGAACATGAAGCTCTAGGAGAATACTATGAAAGTCTTACTTTGCTAAACGATAAACTTGTTGAGTCTTGGCAAGGCAATCAAAATACACGCTTAAGGTTTAGTGAAGGCCCGTATTCTTTAGAAAACTATTTTTCAAAAGAAGAAACAAAAAATAAAATAATCGATTTTAAAAAACAAGTTACTACGATGTCGGGATACGTAGCTGAATTAAATGAGTCAAACAATTTTGATGATATTGAAAATATACTCGAAGAAATTTCCGAAACAAACAGCAGAACTCTCTATCTTTTGAGTTTGAGTTAATTTAAAAAATCTAATACTCTGTATTTCATAATTATTTATAAAGGTGATTATGAAAGTTGCATATGTTTTAAATACCCCGAATGCTGCAAATTACAAAGTTGGAGAAATGATTCTTCCACAACTTGAAAGTGACAGTCATGGGGTTGAAGTAGTTGGTATTTTCTTTTTTGATGACAATACTATGCTTCTTCAAAAAGGAAATCCTAAAGGAGAAAGACTAGCTAAAATTGCTGCTGAAAAAGGAATGTTATTGATGATGTGCGATCAATGTGCAAACCAAAGAGGATTAGCATCAGAAAATAGTGAAGGTGGATACACGCCTGAAGGCACAGTTGATGGTGTAGCAGTTGGTTGTTTCCCAGATCTGTATGGTGCGTTATCTGGAAATATGCCCGATCAGGTAATATCACTCTGATATAGGAAAAAAAATTAATGTTTAAGCTTTGGCTTATTACTAAAAGTGATAGGCCATGCTTTTAGAGATTTTGATTAAGCTTGAATCCAGTCCTCTGGATTATCATCAACAAAAAAATCTGAAACAAGTTTCGATTCTGGATCTACCGCATAATCAGTAAAATCGGTGACCCCTTCTTCTTCTAGTACGTCTTGATCTAAATAAAAGTTACCTGTATTTTCGTTTGAATCTCTTTTAAGTACTGCGTAAGCTGCGTCAGCATATATAGACGGTTTACGAGAACCTTTTACTAGTTCAGCTCCTATAACATTCCTTACAGCAGCGGTATCTAGTGAAGTTCTAGGCCATAAGCAATTAGAAGCAACTCCAAACTTTCCAAGTTCTTCTGCAAGTCCGTGTGCAACGAGACTCATTCCATACTTGGCTGTTGTATAAGCAAGCGTCATACCAAACCACTTTCTATCAATATCAAGAGGAGGTGACAAAGTAAGGATATGAGGATTATTACCATTTTTTAAATGGGGAATTGTTTTTTGGCTGAGCATAAAAGTACCTCTTACATTTATTCCATGCATCAAATCATATCTTTTCATTGGAGTGTTCACGGTATCAGTTAAATGAATAGCGCTCGCATTATTGATACATATATCAATACCACCAAATTTTTTGACTGCTTCACTTACTGCATTTTCAACTTGTTCTTCGAATCTAATATCGCACACAACAGGCAATGCGTTACCACCGACAGATTCAATTTCCTCGGCTGCAGTATAAATCGTTCCAGGAAGAGTTGGATGGGGCTCCGTAGTTTTTGCCAGTATTACAATGTTGGCACCATCTTTACCAAGTGCTTTTGCTATTTCAAGTCCAACACCTCTTGAGCCTCCGCTCATAATTACTGTTTTATCTTTAAAAAATGACATAATCTAATCTATCAAAGTATAAGCGGGTAATGTTAAAAATTCTTCAAAATTTTCATCAAATATAAGGTCTCTAAATAAACTTACAGCTTCATCAAGTCTTTTTGGGTCCTCTTGAAAATCTTTGATTTTTGTTACTTCATCAGACATTAGTTCATCAATATATTCTTTATTAATAGTAATTTTGGAATCTGTATGTGATTCAGTATTAAGCCATTGCCATAATTGTGATCTTGAAATTTCTGCTGTTGCCGCATCTTCCATGAGATTATATAGGGCTGCTGCTCCCTGTCCAAGAAGCCAAGATTGGATATAGAGAATACCAACTCTGATATTTGTCCTTATTCCTTCCTCTGTGATAGTTGATCCGGGAATATTAAAATCTTGAAGCATATTTTCAGATACAACTGGTTCGTTTGGAACAAAATCAATTTGATTTTCTTTTGTACCTAAAGAATCTTGAAATACATCTTTACAAACTTTTACAAGGTCTGGATGCGCTACCCAAGAGCCATCAAATCCCATATTGACTTCTCTTTCCTTGTCTTTCTTGACTTGGTCTATAGCTTTTTCAGTAATTTCAGGATTTCGCCTATTTGGTATAAATGCGGACATACCTCCAATTGCATGTGCTCCTCTTTTGTGACAACTTTGTACAAGTAATTCAGTGTATGCTTTCATAAAGGGTACAGTCATGGTGATTTGAGATCTATCGGGAAAGTTAATATTTTTTAAATCTCTATGTTTTTTTATTGCACTAAAAATGTAATCCCATCTTCCCGCATTCATGCCAAGAGAGTGTTCTTTAAGTGAATAAAGCATCTCTTCAATTTCAAATGAAGCTGAAATTGTTTCGAGCAAAACAGTTGCTCTTATAGTTCCTCTAGGTAAATCTAATTCATCTTCTGAAAACGTAAATATATCATCCCATAGTTGGGATTCATGACTATTTTCGAGTTTAGGTATATAAAAATAAGTACCAATGTTATTTTCTAGACGTAATTTTGCATTATGAAATGTATATAAAGCAAAATCTAAGAATGCACCAGATACTGGTTTTCCATCAATTAAAACATTTTTATCATCAAGATGTAGACCTCTTGGCCTTACAAATAAACTTGTATTACTATCCTCATTCAAAGCATAAGTTTTCTCATTTTTTGGGTCAACATATTCAAGTTTTCTATTATTTGCATCCAATAAATTAATTTGACCATCCATTAAGTTTTTCCAGGTTGGTGAAGTCGAATCTTCAAAATCTGCCATAAATACGTCTGCTCCTGAATTTAATGCATTTATAATCATTTTTCGATCAACAGGTCCTGTAATCTCAACATTTCTCTTAGCTACGTCTGGTGGAGGGGGAGTAACTGTCCAATTATCTTTTCTTATTTTTTGATCTTTTGGAAAAGAGAGTTTACTACCAGACGAAATGGATTGTTGCATTTTTTCTCTATTTTCTAAAATCTCTTGACGCGAACTTTCAAAAGTTGAACAAATTTTTTCTAAAAAATTAATTGCATCATCGATCAGTATTGATTGGTAATCTTTCTTTTTATTTGATTCTATTTCAATCATTAAAATTGTTCTTCTTCAGTAGAGCCTTCCAAAGCTAATGTTGAGGCATCCCCTCCCGAAATTATTGTCGATACTTTATCGAAATAGCCTGCTCCAACTTCTCTCTGATGCTTTACTGACGTAAAGCCTTTTTCCTCAAGAGAAAACTCTTTTTCTTGAAGCTCAACATAAGATGACATATTTCCACCTTTATAATTTATGGCTAATTCAAACATTGAGGTATTCAGTGAATGAAATCCTGCCAAAGTAATAAATTGGAACTTATAACCAAAGGAATTTAATTGTTCCTGAAAAGTAGCTATTTCTTGTTCATTTAAAGATGCTTTCCAATTAAATGATGGGGAGCAATTATAAGCCATAAGTTTGTTTGGATACTTTTCATGTACTGCCTCTGCAAAATCCTTAGCAAAACCAAGATCAGGTTTTGATGTTTCACACCAGACAAGGTCTGCATAAGGAGCGTATGAAAGCGCTCTTGAAATAGCTGCTTCAGGCCCATTATTAACTCTATAAAACCCTTCCGCAGTTCTTTCGCCAGTTACAAATTCTGCATCAATTTCATCTATATCACTTGTAATTAAGTTTGCTCCTAATGCATCTGTCCTCGCAATAATTACTAGAGGAACTCCCAGTGTGTCAGCAGCTAACCTAGCTGAAGTCAATGTTCTGATATGTTGACTTGTTGGAACGAGTACCTTTCCACCCATATGGCCACATTTTTTTTCAGCAGCAAGCTGATCTTCAAAGTGTACAGCTGCAACTCCAGCTTCAATAAACTTTTTGGTAAGTTCAAAAACATTTAAGGCCCCTCCAAATCCTGCTTCTCCATCAGCAACAATTGGAACAATATAATCTGTTGTTTCAATTCCGTCAGTTTTATCAACTTGTTCTGCTCTTAATAAGGCATTATTAATCTTTTTTGCAAGATTAGGGGCGCTATTGCTTGGATATAGTGACTGGTCTGGGTAAGTTGTATCACCTAAATTTGAGTCTGCTGCAACTTGCCAACCACTTAAATATATAGCTTCTAGTCCTGCTTTTGCCATTTGAACTGCTTGATTTCCAGACAATGCCCCCAAAGCTGAAACCCATTCTTCTTTTCTGTTTACTAAGTTCCATAGATTTTTTGAACCATTTTGGGAAAGAGAGTATTCAATGTTTAGGGAGTTTCGGAGCGAAACAACATCTTCTGCTGAAAAATTTCTTTTAGTGTCTTTCCATCTTGGATTTGATTGCCAATCTTCATTAAGTATTGAGGGGTCAAGATGATCTTTATTCCCCATCGTAAAAACTTTCATAAATGTCATCTTTTGTTTGTTTCAATTTTTTTGCAACGCTTCTATAAGTACCTACAACTCCAATCTTTTTCAAAAAATTGTAAGGAGCTCTAAATATTTTATCTTCAAATGAAAGGAAGTTATTCACGAACTTAGAGGAATCATCTTTATTGGTTTCCTCATAATATTCTTCATCGTAGAATGTATTTTCATCTATCATTTCTTTCCTTTCAAAAAAAATCCGGGCAATTTGCCCGGTCCATCAAACGCATGCGACAGGGCTACCTATAAGTAGATCACCACCACTTTTGACGCGTTTAAATTAAACATGAGAATAATATAGCAGTCCCTCAACAATAATGTGTTACATTTTTGTTAAATTAATTTTGAGTTGATGCAACACTTGCAATAATTACGATCAATGTGATAACTCCTGCTGACGCGATAAGAACCTCACTTCTTGTAATTTTAATTTTTGGAGCTGAACTCATTACAGATGCAAACAATAAAATTGCCGCAGATATAATTAAGGCAAATAATGGAGCATAATCGTGAAAGTTAATAAAGACTTGAGAAATTAAAACTGAGATTACTCCACCAAATAAAATTGCACCAAGCGGAATAACTATAGATCCAGTAACTCTATTTCTAATTATATTTGCCTCTTTTAATTCATAAATATCAAGACCTTTGGGTACACCAAGAAGTATTCCAATAGCTGCAATTATTGCTTGGGAAAGTGTAGAAAATAAAACAATCCTCCAAAAAGATCCCATCACAGGAATAAGGTGAGTTGTTACATCGTCTTCGAGAATCGCTTCTATAGTCACGCCAATGCTGGAGGTAATTAAAAATCCAACTGTTGACCCAAAAATTAATCCAAGGCCGATTCCCAAAAATACTGATTCCCTATCATTTGTCAGTATTCCAAAACCTTCGTAGTTTTTTTCTAAAACTTTTTTTAGATTAACAGAATTAATAATTGCAAATAAAGTTGTTGTTAGGGCTATGTTCAGAATATATTGAGTAGGTACATAATTAGAAATTAAGTTCAATGTTTCTGCTTCAAGAATTAAACCTTCATAAAGATATGAACTCACAATAAATGCTTGAATGAAAGCAGCAACTATCCCGTAAATCGCTCCATACTGTAGAGCTCGAAAAATTTTCTCTCCAAGCTGTGCAGGTGGTACAACGTCTTCATCGACATAATCAACCATTGTTTCTACAGGAGCATCGTCGACTACTGTTTCTACAGGAGCTTCTTCAACGATTGTTTCTACAGGAGCATCCTCGACTACTGTTTCTACAGGAGCTTCTTCAACGATTGTTTCTACAGGAGTTGAGCTTACAGACGGCGCCTCTCCACTTGACCAGCTGTTTAAAATAGCGTTTATATCAACGCCGTTTGCCTCAGCTCTTGCCTGCGCTGAGCGAGAAACTAACTCTTGAGGCACACCTGTTGCTGTACTGATTTGTTCTACAAGTTTTTCATCCATGAGATTATTATTTAAATTTTAGTCTGACGAAACACTTCGAACCACATCATCAAAGGTTTTTTCTGTTTTATACCATCTCATCCATATTGATAGTATTGATATCCAAAGAATTATTCCACCACCTAATTTCAAGATCAAGCCCCCTAGAACCTGATCATTTAAAGTTGATATATTGAATATGTTATCAATTCCAACATAGGCAGAATACAGTGGTTCTGTTCCAAATGCTAAAAAGCTTGCTGGAACAGTTGGAAGTAAAGATTGAAGGAATAAATAGCCAATACTAGCTGCTGAATTTAATTTTTTTATTTCCTCTGAAAAACCAATAACAGGTACCCACATATTGAGAGATACTAACAACATGATTGAGTGGACTAGAAAGTGAAAAATATGATTGGTAACCATTAGATTGACTACCGTACTCCAGTGCATCCCAACCATTACAAAATTAAATAAGAAAAAAGCAAAGACTGGCTTACTTGTAATTTTTAAAATACTTATAAATGGTTTTATTGAGATTAGTTTTTTTTGTGCGCTGTGAAGACCAAGCAACAAGAGAGGTGGAGACACAAGTGCAAGCACAAGGTGCTCAACTGAATGTACAGAAAAAAGATATTTCTCACCTATATCATGTAAAGGCCAATCTGTAAAAATCCAAAGAATTATCAAGCCAGAATACCAAAACTTTCTTTTAGGTTTTTTTAAATCATTATTGTTGGTCGTATATTCAAAAAAAATTATTAACGAAATGATTAATGCCCAAACGTCATAATGTGGATGCCACTCAAGAATCATATTAAATAAAGTTACCTACAGCCCTTTCGATCATTACTATTGCAAACAAAATAAGTGCAAGAATCATACCTCCTGCAAAAAACTTGTTAATTAAACTATTTTCATACCTTAAATGCATAAACCAACCTACAACAATTACAAATTTGCCTACAGCTAGAACTATTAACAAAGGTGCTGCAAGAGCCCCAACGATATCTTCTGTGTAGTAAAGGGCTACTTCTATTGCTGTGAGAATTGCTAGAACTATTGCAATTTGGACATACTTGGTTGGGCTTGGATGTTCTTTGTGTGTTTCTGACATTAGATAAGATAAACCACTGTAAATAAAACAATCCAAACGATATCAACAAAGTGCCAATAAAGGGCAATGAACTCTAAATTCATTCCTTCATTAAGAGATAATCCACGTTGTCTCTGTCCGACACCCCATAAAGCTAACAACAAAACCACACCTATAAAGACATGTAGTCCATGAAAACCAGTTAACACATAAAATGTTGAGCTAAAAATATTTGTAGATAGTTCAAAGCCTTTATGATAAAACTCAGTAAATTCATATATTTGTCCTGCTAAAAAAACTGCCCCAAGCATGGCCGTCGCAAGAAGCCACACTCTTGTTTTTTCTTGATCGTCTGTTTCAAGAGCATTATGAGCAAGCACCATTGTTAGAGAACTCATTAACAAAACAAAAGAACTCACCGAGGTAAATGGAATATCGTAAACATCTGTTAATTTAATTCCAGGAAAATCTCTTCCCTTAAAGATAAGAAAAGTTGTTATTAAAGTTCCAAAAAATAGGATTTCAGTTGATAAAAATATCCAAAAGCCTAGTTTTCGTGTTTCAACACCAGTTGGTTCATGAGGATAGGCATGAGCATCACTCATAGGTAGAAGATTCTTTGGCATCAGGGTTTTCTTCTGAAGTTTCAAATTCTTCCTCAAGTGGTTCTGTACCCCAACCAAAACCTCCTATAAGAAGAAGAATTACGCCAACTAAAGCAAGTGGAACGGATTTATAAATTATTGCATAACCTAAAAATGGGAGTCCAAAGGCAAGTATTAATGGAAAATAAGAGGGGCTTGGTAAATGAATTTCCTCATCTGGGTTTAAGCCTTCTTCTTCAAGTTTTAGCAATAATTCATCGGTGCCCTCTCTTCTTACTGCTCTTCCATCTTCATCTTCCCCATATTTTTGATGCCAAAAGTCATCCAAAGATTTAATTTCAGGTGCTTTTGAAAAATTCCAGACAGGTGTTGGTGAAGGAATACTCCATTCAATTGTTCTTGCATCCCATGGATCAAAAGGAGCTTTTTCACCCTTTCTTCGAGAATATATCCAATTTGCCATAAATACTAATATTGCCACAGCAAGTATGAACGCACCGATAGTAACAATTAAATTCCAAAATCCAAGATTTGTTTCTTCTGCATAAACCCATGTTCTTCTTACTTGTCCTTGCAGCCCTAGCCAATGCATTGGTCCAAATGTCACGTTAAATCCAATAAGCATGAGCCAAAAGTGTATTTTCCCCATTGTTTCGTTATACATTCGTCCCCACACCTTAGGAAACCAGAAATACAATCCTGAAAAGATACCGAATAAAGCACCACCAAAAAGAACATAATGAAAATGTGCAACTATGTAATAAGTATCTGTCTGTTGGGTGTCTGCCGGCACAACAGAGTGGGTAACTCCACTTAATCCACCAATAACAAACATACCTATAAAGCCAAGTGCAAACAACATTGGAGTATTGAGTGTCAGCTTACCTCCCCAAATTGTCCCCAACCAATTAAATATTTTCACTCCCGTTGGAACAGCAATAATCATTGTTGAAAGACCAAATCCAGCTTGAGCAACTGGACTTATTGCAGATGCAAACATATGGTGTGCCCATACACCAAATCCTATAAACGCAATCCCAAATCCGGCAAACACGATTGCTGGGTATCCAAATAAGGGCTTTCTAGAAAAGGTAGGTAGAACTTCTGAGACAATTCCAAAAGCAGGAAGAATTAAGATATAAACTTCTGGATGACCAAATAACCAAAAAAGGTGTTGCCACAAAACAGGATCTCCACCACCTTCTGTTAGAAAAAAAGTAGTTCCAAATTGTCTGTCAAATGTTACAAAAAACAGGGCAATTGCAATTATTGGTAAAGAGAAAGCAAGAAGAAACGACACAGCAAATGTCATCCAAGTAAATACTGGCATTCTCATTAATCTCATGCCTTTAGTTCTCATATTTAAAATTGTTGTTATGAAGTTAAAAGCAGAGACAAGGGATGCAATCCCTAAGATCTGCAAACCAATTGCCCAGTAATCCATGGCGGTCCCAGGAGAATATTTAAGTCCTGCGTTTGGCTGATAGCCAAACCACCCACCATTTGGAGCAGAGGCTAGTCTACTAACTTCTTCATCAAGATACCCCCCTTCAGGAGCACCAGCAGTACCAAAAAGAAATGTTGAATATAGGAATAGTCCACCGGCAATGAATATCCAAAAAGATAATGCATTTAATCTTGGAAAAGCAACATCCCTAGCTCCAATTTGTAATGGTAAGAGGTAATTAAAGAAAGCTGCGCTGATTGGCATAATCGCCAAAAAGATCATTGTTGTTCCATGCATTGTAAACATTGCATTATATTCGGCTGCACTCAAAAAATTATTATCTGGTTGAGATAGTTGAATTCTTAATAACAATGCTTCGAGTCCACCAACTAATAAAAAGAAGAATGCCGCATAGCCATACATTATTCCAATTCTTTTATGATCAACAGTTGTTATCCAGCTCCATATACCAGTTTCAGATGATGGTCTTGAAAAAATATTCCTTTGTTTTTTTGGTTCAATAATTTTTGTCATTTCAATGTTCCCAAATATTCTATTAGTGCTTCAATTTCTCTCTCAGTTAATTCTAGATTAGGCATGAAAGTACCAGGTTTTATTTGAGCTGGATTTGCAAGCCATTTTGTTAAATTCTCTGGATTATTTTTTAATGCTGCTCCAGCAAAAACATTTCTTATGCCAAAATGTGTTAAGTTTGGAGCTATTTGTTCGCCTTGAACATCCCAAACTCCATCTATCACGTGGCATTGGGTGCAGCCTGCATTTAAATAAACTTGCTGACCTTCATAAGCCAACGAATTTTGATCTAAATCATTTGCAGCATTTTTTTGTTGGTTCATAACCCATGAATCAAAATCAGATTGAGATAGAGACAAAACCCTACCTCTCATCTTGGAGTGACTTAAGCCGCAATACTCGCCACATTGAGCCCAAAATTCTTCTGCGTTGTCTGCATGAAGATTTAGATATGTTTTTTGGCCGGGAACAAGATATCTCTTGCCATTCAATTTAGGCACCCAGTAATTATGAAGAACATCATTGGACCACATTTCTAATCTAATAGGAGTATCTTCTGGAATTACCAAAACATTTGCTGTTGTGATTTCAAAGTCAGGATATTTATATTCAAACCACCACTGATGACCAATAACTTCAATTTTTAAGGCATCTTCTGGTTCCCTAGCTAGATCAAAAATGGTTCTAACTGTCGGCACAGCAATTGAAGCAAGTATTATAACCGGGATTATTGTCCATAAAATCTCAAGAAAATTGTTACCATGTATTTGTTTTGGTTCTGGTTTATCAGGAGAGTCTTTGAAATAAAACACGGAAAATAAAAGGGCACCTTGAACAATAAAAAATATAACAACAGCTATCCAAAATGTAAGCCAAAATAAATCATCAATAGTTCTTGCGTAGGGACCAGCAGGGCTTAACGAATCAAGAGGGGCATTTTCAATACAGGCAGTAATAAATAGAAAACTGCATAGCATTAAGTGTCTTGTTTTTAAAAATTTTTTAATTTGCATAAATTATCTAGTCAATATTTAAGAATAGCGTCTTGGCTAAAAATAGGGTAATTATATGTTAAAGTGCCAGCATAATTACTATAAGAACATGAAAGTTAATCAACATTCAATTATTAAGAAGTATCTTAAACTTTCAAAACTAAGAGTGGTTGAACTTTTGTTAGTAACAACCGTGCCCTCAATGATAATTTCCATTTACGGGATGCCACCTTTATCACTTGTAATTTACACCCTGTCAGGAGGAACCCTATTAGCAATTAGTGCAAACGTAATGAATCAAGTATTTGAAGTCGAAACAGATAAACTGATGCAAAGAACTGCCGATAGACCAATTGTAACTGGGGAGATATCAAAAATAAATGGAGTGATTTACTCAATTTTTTGTGGCGTGTCTGGATTTATAATTTTATATACTTTAGCAACTCCCTTATCAGCGTTGATTGCTCTTAGCGCAAACTTTTTTTATGTTTTTATTTACACACTTATTCTGAAACCAAGGACAAATCAAAATATTGTTATTGGAGGAGCTTCAGGTGCAGCTCCAGTTTTAATTGGCTGGACAGCAACTGGTTCTGAACTTGAAACAGGGCCTTGGGTTTTGTTTCTCTTAGTTTTCATGTGGACACCTGCTCATTTTTGGGCCTTATCTATCGAGAATAAATCGGACTATAAAAATGCACAATTTCCTATGCTTCCAAATGAAGAAAGCCACAAAAGAACCAGCATCTTTATTGCTATCTACAGCTGTTCAACTGTTTTAATTTCTTTGGTAGCAGCGCCAATATTACAACTAGGCATGGTGTACTTGACTGTATCAATACTTTTTGGAGTAAATCTTATGTATAAGTCATTTAATTTATACAAGGAGAAGATTAAGCCAATTAACTATTTTGTATTTTCTAATACTTATTTGGCTGTTATATTCATAAGTATCGTTGGAGATGTACTTTGGACTTTAAGGAGCATATAAGTGATTGATTCTTTTTTATCAATAACCTATCCACCCATACCAATTACTAAAATTGGCCCCGTTTTCTTTTCTTTACATGGGGTTTTTGCCGCAATTGGATTTTACTTTGGAGCAAACCATGCCATAAAGCTTGCAGACAAAGACGGAGCAAATGGTGATCTATTTTCAGATGGACTTACATGGGCAATATTTGGTGCAATTCTTGGAGCAAGATTTTTTACAATTCCAGCACACATTGGAGAACCGGGCTATGGCTTTGATGATATTTTCACACTAGCTGGAAGTTATTCAATTATGGGAGGAATGGCTGGTGGAATTATTGCAGCTTTTTATAGAATTCAAATAATAGGAAAAGAAAGTTTCAAGAGGTACGGAGATTATGCTTCGACAGGATTGATTCTAGGAACAGTGATTGGAAGAATAGGAGATCTAGCAATTGTTGAACATTTGGGACGTGAGACAAACTTTTTTCTAGGCTATGAAATCAAACCAGGATATGATTTAGCACCTCAACATAACGGACTTGAATGTGCTGAACCAATAGTATCATGTGGCACTTTTCACCATGTTGCTATGTATGATATGTTTCTAGCACTAATTGTCTTTTTCATTTTTATGAACTTAAAAAAGAGATTCACATTTGGTCCTGGGTCTTGGATGGGGCTATGGGCTATTTGGTATGGAGTTCAAAGATCTATTTTAGATACTTTAAGGTTTGGAATGGGAGACGCTACGATTGGTGTATTTACATGGAACCAAATTGGAGGATTGCTTTTAGCCTTTTTAGGTTTCTTATATTTTCAAAAAAATAAAAGTTTAAAATAAGCTAAAAATAAATCCAAAATAAATCAATAAAAATATAACACCTAAAACTATATTTCTCTTAATTACATATCTTGTGAGAAGAACTGCAAGAAAAGAAGCAAAATACATTAAAAACATTTGATAATCAATATTTGATGCGATCTCACCAGGCTCAATAATTATCGCTGAGCCACCAACAAGACCAATGTTAAAAAGATTAGAGCCGAAAACATTTCCCATAACTAAATCTGGCTTTTTTAATCGTGCAGCAGAAATTGCCCCTGCCACCTCTGGGAGGCTTGTCCCAATCGCGATAATCGTAACTCCAACAATAAGTGACGATATATTAAATAGCTCAGCTATTTCAATTGCATTATCAACAACTAATGTACTTCCAAAAATTGTTGTGGCTATTGCAATCACTCCTCTTAGCCAAATAAAGTTTCGCTCTTCAGTTACAAGCTCTTCTTCGTCGACAGCCTCTTCAGTTACCATTTTGTAAGTTACAAAGATAACTAATGATAAAAGAACAATTCCCAGGATGAATGGAAACTGATTTGTAAGTATGTAAGTGGAGACGAATATTGTAGTAAGTATCATCATCCAGACAGGACTGATTTGATTGATATTTATTTTTTTTTGATAGCTTTTATCAATAAACAAATATAAAACAGCCAAAACAAGAAGTGAGTTTGCAATATTTGAGCCAATGATATTTCCGATTCCCAAAGAAAGATCACCATTTATTGCAGCACCTGTACTTGCAAATAATTCAGGCGCAGACGTACCAAAACCTATAAAAGTTGCACCTATGATTGAATTTGGTAGTTTAAATTTAACTGCAATTTGAATTGCTGATTTAACCATTTCATCAGCACCTTTTACTAAAAGTATGAGCCCTACGAGAAAGCCACCAAAAATTATTAAAGTGTCCATAAAGATTTATTCTTTGGTGTCTCTCCAGGCAATCCACTCTTTAACTAATGACATATCATAGTTTGGACCATTCAAAGGCAGAGTAATCTCGGTAGCACCAGCCTCTAGGAGTTCATCTGCTTTGTCAATTCTTTTAAGGTCTATTCCAATAGACCTTCCAATTTCTGATGGATCTCTTCCAATTTCTTTGCACCAGTTGTCTAGAACACTATTTTTATGAGCAACTGTTTCAATACCTGATCGATCTTCAGTTTTTGTAGCAAATCCATGCCAGACATCTGCATATTGTGCTGTAATACGTAATGTCACTTTTTCACCACCACCACCAATTAAAATTGGAATTTTTCTTTTTGGTTGGGGGGTAAGCTCTTTCATTCTTTTTTCAATTCTCTCTAGTGATTTTTCAAGCTCTTTTAATCTCCATATAGGTGTCCCGAATTCATATCCATACTCTTGATAATCTTGTTCAAACCATCCTGATCCGATGCCAAATACCAATCGTCCATTAGAAATATGATCAACAGTTCTTGCCATGTCTGTTAACAATTCTGGATTTCTATAAGAGTTACAGGTTACAAGGGGTCCAATTTCTATGTTTTCAGTTACCTCTGCCCAGCTTGCAAGCATTGTCCAACATTCAAAATGTTTACCTTCTCTTCTTTCACCCTCTGCCCACTGGGAGCCATCTTCTTTATATAGAGGATAGAAGTGATCCCAATTATAAAGAACATCTGCTCCAAGCTCTTCAGCTTCAACAGCAGCATTCCTTATATCGTCATATTCTGCGTGCTGTGGATGTAAAAATACTGCAATTCTAGGTTTCATAATTAACTTCCTTTAAATTATCCATAAATTCTATGTTAGCTTCCAATCTTTCTAATTTTTGCGCTGCAAGTTTTTCAGAGGAAGGAAGTGGGTTTTTGTTTACAAAAGCTTTTATATCAATTGCAAACTTTTCATCATATATGCTTGGAAGAGCATCTAAAATTCGTGAAGCAGTCCAATCAGGCATAACACCAAGTAAACCTTCAAAATTATCTTTAATGATTTCCCATGACTCTTTTCCAATATATTTGTTTGTTATCATTGAGGCCAAAATATATGGGCAGTCAGCTCCCCGTATTCGTCCATCCAGCATGTATTCAACAATTTTCTTCCCTGAACTCTCATCTCTTACTTGACCTAAAATTCCTCTGTATCTTCCTTGTATCTGAGGAGTTGGAGCATTTTCAAACTTTTCTAAAAAAGTTTCAATCTTATTTGTTTCATCAAGAGCAGATATGTAAAGAATTGAGCTAAAAAATGTTCCCTCAGATATAGAATCCATTTTGTCTTCTTTAAAAATATCACTAAATTTTTTTATAAACTCGGCATCATCTAAATTTTTAGCTCTTAATTTGTTTATAGTATCTCTTATTTCCTTAATTTCTAATTCCTCATTTTTCACTACTTCAAATCCAAGTTCGTCGTGCAGACCTTTAGTCAAATCATTTACAAATGTTTTGAAACCTTCGGAATCTCCATTGTTGAAAAGATTTGCTAACGTCGATATTATTGAGGACATATATATCCAAATATCTTCATCTTTTTCATTCTTAAAATACAACAAGAATTTATAAAAATTACTAATTTTCGTAGGAGCTTTTTTAAATTGCATCCATTTATCTTCAAGTAATCTATATTTTTCAAGATCGCTAAGGGAATCAAAATTTTCAAGAATCTTTTCAAAAACGTCATCATCGTAAAATGTATGAAAGAATCCCCATCCGCCACTATTAACATGTGGAATTTGTCCTAAGTTTTTTATATCTAGGACTTTTTTGCTATCACTTAATAAAAATTTTTCACTTTTTCCCGTATCAAGAAACTTAATTTGAACGGGAACCGGTTTTGTATTCATGTTGTTTGAATCTATATTTCTAAGTAAAAATGGTTTCTGTTGAATAGTTAAAGAATTATTTGAGCACTCAACTTGTAAAAAAGGATAACCTTTTTCTCTTATCCAGAAAGGTAATATTTCATTCAGTGGTTGATTGCTCGCTTCACTTAATGAGTCCCATAAGTCAGATGAGTTTGTATTATCAAATTTAAATTTGTTTAAATATGACTCAACTCCATTTCGAAAAGCTTCTTCACCGATAAACATTTGAAACATTCTTAAAACAGTCGAGCCTTTTTCATAAGTAAGAACATCAAACATCTCTTCCGCTTGGTCAGGCGTTTCAACATCAAACTCAACTGGTCGGGAATTTTCTAATGAGTCAATTGAAAAACCAGCAGTTCTTGACATATTCATCGCATTCCATTGTTTGAATTCAGGATATGTATTATATGATGCAATAACTTCCATGAGGCTAGCAAAAGCTTCGTTTAACCATATTCCATCCCACCATTTCATGGTTACTAAATCTCCAAACCACATATGAGCAAGTTCATGAGCAATCACAGTTATTGATCGGTCAAGCTCTGATCTTGTTGCTTTTTCTTTATCAAATAAAAGCAAGTTCTCCCTAAAAGTTACTGCTCCAACATTTTCCATTGCCCCCATTGCAAAGTCAGGAATAGCAATCAAGTCTAATTTTGTTCCTGGATATGGGATGTTGTAATAGTCCTCAAAAAAGTCCAAGAGTTTAATGGCCGCATTTCCCGCATAGCCAGTTTGGTGTGAGAATCCAGGCCTATGTATGATCCGGATATCTGTGGTTTTAGATTTTCCAATAACAGTAGCTTCTAAGTCACCTATTACAAAAGCAACAAGATACGATGACATTTTCATAGAATCTGCGAATTTAGTTCGAATTTTGTTATTCTCTATTTCTTCTTCTTCAATAACCATTTCATTACTGACTCTTAAATATTTTTTGTCAGCAATTATTGTCATAGAAAATACAGCTTTATAATCTGGTTCATCCCAACAGGGAAAAGCTGATCGAGCAGCCGTCGGTTCAAATTGTGTTGTAGCGATCCATTTTTTTTCACCATCTTTTGATGTATAGCTACTTTTATAAAAACCTTTTAGGTCATCTGTAATAACTGATTTGAATTCTAAATATAATTTATATTGACCCTTGCTTAAGGTATCTTTCGATCGAAAAATTATCTTTTCGTCTTCTTCTATATATATGATTGACAACGAAACTTCTTGTTTTTTGTTTTGAATTTTTGCACTTATTACTTCTATTCCAATACAATTTAAAACAATTTCATTAGTGCTCTCTACAACTTCTATATCAATTAATTCTTTGCCGTTGTATGAGAAATTATCTAAATCGACGTCCAGCTCCACTTCATATCTAATAGGATAAGTAGATTGTGGTAGTCTCTTTTTGTTCATTTGATTAATTTAATCCCAATCAATATTTATGTCTGCGGAAGAGTCGACCTTTTGAACTTTATGTCGACCAAAAAAGTCTCTTTGTGCCTGAATTAGATTTGATGGATTATCGACAGAAGTTAAATTATTAAACCAGTTAAAAGACGCTGACAATACAGGTGTCGAAATATTGTTTTTTGTTGTTATTTGCAGAACTTTGCTAATAGCTGCTCTATTTTGTTGTAAATTATTAAAAATATTATCTAAGCTATAAAAATTATTATTTTCTGAAAATTCCTTTTTTAAATCCAACAATAGGTTAGATCTAATAATGCATCCTCCACGCCAATTTTCTAACACTTCGACAATTGATGTTTCATGATTTTCGCTCTCACTAAATTTTGTAATCAACTCCAAACCTTGAATCATCGAACAAACTCTTGAAAAATATAATGCATCACTCAAATTTTTATCTGATATATCCTCATCAATTGATTCCATGTTAGTTTTTGTAATGTACTGATTATTACTTTGAAGGCGCGCATCGTAAGCCGCCGAAATAGAAGGAATGGATACATCTAAATCTAATGATGTTTGTATCGTTAATCTTCCCGTACCTTTATTTTGAGCAATAGGTTTTATCTGATCGATAACAAATTCATCCCCATCTTTTTTTTGGAGAATTTTTGATGTGATTTCAATTAAATATGATGAATTGTTATTTTCTGACTGAGAAGAAAAGAAGCTAGATATTTCTTTATTTGATTTATTTAATTTTTTTAGTATCAAATACATTTCCGCTATTGACTGCATCTCCGCATATTCAATACCGTTATGTACCATTTTGATAAAGTGACCAGTTCCAGGTCCCTGGTATATTCCCAAGCACTCAACTTCAGCTTTAGCTGCGATATTTTTTAGTGTATCAAATAAAGATGTCTCTATAGATGTTTCAGAACCAACCATCAAAGCTGGACCATTGCGAGCACCATCTTCACCGCCGGATACACCCATACCAATAAAGTTGATAGAATTCTTTTTTAAGTATTCTCCATTTTCAATACTATCTAAATAGAAGGAATTGCCACCATCAATAATCGTCCCACCTTCTCCTAATAGACTTCCTAATTTTTCTATTACCTCTTTGGTAGCTTCACCTGAGGGAACCATTAATAATATAGTTTTGGGATCTTCTAAATTTTCTACAAATTGCTCAAGGTTATCAAAGGGAATAAAGTCATTTTTAAATTCTTTTTTAATATCATTTAGTTTCTTTTCTGAATTATTAAATGCTTTAATGATTACTCCATTATCTGATAGATTAAGAGCAATATTTTTACCCATGACACCCAGACCTATTAATCCGATTTCTTTAAGCATTTAAATTTTCTTCCATAATTTTAAGTTCAACGAGTCTGTTAATTAATTTCTCTCTCATTTCTACTTCTAAAACTAGATAATCTGATTCATTCTTTACATTAAGGATTTTTCCAAATTTTGCAATAGTATCAAGCTTTGAAGGATTAACCTTAAAACTTTGAGATGTCGTAGATCCATAAATTTCTTCAGCTATTTTTTCTATTAATTCAATAAGCCCTTCTTCTTTTAGAGAAGAAACAAATAAAGCTTCCGGGTAAGTATCTTTTAGGTGATTTAATGATGCCTTGTCTATCTTATCAATCTTATTAAAAACCATGATTTCATTTGATTTTGCATCTATTTGTTTAAGGATCGATGAAACTGTATTTATATGCATCTCAGGTAGAGCGGTTGCAGCATCAACCACATGAACAAGTAAATCAGCATTTGTTGCAACCATAAGTGTCGACTTAAATGATTCAATTAAAGTGGTTGGCAGGTTTTGTATAAAGCCAACGGTATCTGAAATAATGATTGGTTCTTGTACATCTTTAATTTTCAACTCTCTCTGCAAAGAATCAACAGTGGCAAATAATTCATCAGCTGCATAGGCATCTGAGTTAGTTAATTTTTTTAATAGTGTTGATTTACCAGCATTTGTATATCCAACTATTGACACCATGGGAATATTGTTTCTCTCTCTCGAGCTTGATTGTACATTTCTCTGTTTTTCAATTTTTTTTAAACCTTTTTTTAATTTGTTAATTCGGTTATCAATCAACCTGCTGTCTGTTTCTAATTTAGTTTCTCCAGGACCTCTTGTTCCAATTCCGCCACCTTGTTGGTTTAATGTTTTTCCAAGACCTGCAAGTCGTGGCTTTAAATATACAGACATCGCTAGCTCTACTTGCAGTGATGCTTCTTTCGATTGAGCGTGCAGCGCAAATATATCTAGGATTAAACCTGTTCTATCGACAACATCACATTGAAAAATAACTCTTAGTTCTTTTTGCTGATTAGGAGTTAATTCACAGTCAAAAACGACAACATCAATATCGTTTGATTTCGAAATATCTTCAAGTTCTTTAATTGAACCTTTACCTATAAATGTTTTGGGGTCAATTTTGTCTATTCGTTTTGTTTGAACAATGTAGGGAGTTGAACCAGCAGTCTTGACCAGGTTAGTTAATTCCTTAAGGGACTCTTCTTTATCTGCCCTAGTTTCATTTCTTAAAATTATTCCAACTAAAAGAGCTTTTTGAACGGTAACAAATATATCTCTATCAGAAACTGTAAGAAGTTTTTTATCTACTTGATTTGGATTGTTTCTTTCGTTCAACTACTTATAAATTTTAATTTTATTTTATCTATTTACAAATAAAAGTAGCGGAGGTGGACGGGAATCGAACCCGCCAAAGACTTTTCAGCCTTTCAACAGTTTTGAAGACTGTGGAGCCCACCAGGCGCTCATTCACCTCCATAAATAAGACTAATTGTATAAAAATTAATATATCGAATACAATTATTAATAATGAATAATTTTTCATCAATTTTTACAAGACTTAGAGAACAAAGAGGATTAAGTATAAAACAAATCGCCTCTTTTACTGGTGCAAGCACGAAAGATGTTAAAAAATGGGAAGCCGGTACAAGCTTACCTACAGATCAAAAAATACTTGCCGCTCTTGAAGGCTTATTAGGTAAAGATATTTCAAATACGCTAGAAAGCAATGAAATTAAGCTTCCAAACAGATCTGAAAAAATGATTGAAGAATCATTATTTAAAGTAGATAAAGAAAAAAATATAGATCTGAAATCTGGAATTTTTAACAGGTTTAAATCTGATGTAGAAAAAAAGCAAAAAAGACGCACTTCAGAAATGAATGTTTTTGACATATATTCAGATAAATCATTAGAGCAAGAAGAGAAAGTTTCAAATTATGAAGACCTGTATGAAAATGCCCTTGAAGAACAACCTTATATAGAAGACCCAAAACAGTTGTCTTTTTATTTTTCAAGGAATATAAAAACTTTTATTTCAATTTCAGTTCTTTTATTCATAGCAACGAAAGCTTTTCAAATGTTTCTTAATTCATTCAATTTATTTATTGAAAACCTCTTATGAAACTCAGCTCATTAGCAACTGCTGGTTTAACAACATCAATTTTATCCATTCTCGCTGGAGCAATTGTTAGGGCTACCGGTTCAGGTGATGGCTGCGGAGCGTCATGGCCAACTTGCAATGGCAGAGTGATTCCTAGTCTAGAAACAAGTTCAGAGATTATAGAGTTTAGTCACAGGTCTATTAGTGGAGTTTTACTTATTGTCACCTTATTGTTATTTGTTAAAAGTAAAGATCCAGATACTCCATTGCTTCATAAAAAAATAATTAATTATCTAACCTTTTTTGTTTTACTTGAGGCAGCAATAGGAGCAGTCATTGTTATCTATGAATGGGTTGGACTAAATTCTTCCCTACCAAGAATTATTGCTGTTCCATTACATCTGGTAAATACATTTGCTCTTTTAGGTTTTTATACATTGATTTTTTATTTGTTAAGAGAATCTGAAAATAAATTGAGCAACTTTTTTGATAAAAGGATAAAAATTGCATTTGTATTATTTTTTTTAACAGGGGCTACTGGATCAATAACCGCTCTGGCAGATGTTTTGTTTCCCAGCGCTTCTTTTGTAGAGGGATTTATTGAAGACTTCGATTCAACAAGTGAAGTTTTAACTCGATTAAGAATTCTTCATCCATTTGTTTCTACCATTCTCTCAATATTCTTATTTTCAGAATCAAATAGATTTAAAAAAGAATTTGCAATAGATACTTCAATTATTAAGGTTTTGGTAATTGTTGGAGTTATTTTAGGTGTTCTAAATGTTGTTTCTAATATTATTTTACCACTAAGCATACTGCACTTATTGCTTGCTGATCTTCTATGGATTACTTACGTATACAAATCAGTCGAAAAGGCAACTTTGTTAAAAATTCCTCAAAATATAGATTAAATTAATTAGCTTTAATTCAGGAATACATCTATCCTTACTTTTCGGTAACTAGAAAACAAAATATAAGGTCAAAATAATGGTGACAAAAACAATTCCTTCAAAGCCTAAAGCTTCCAAAATGGAGGCAGAGCTTGCTAATGAAGAAGAGTCATTAACTCCTGAACAAGAAGCAGAAGCAAGAGAAAAAGCGAAATCTTTAGTTAAAAAACTCGCTGATGATAAAGGAAAATTAACTACAGATTTAGTTAGCCAATACCTTACTGCAATTGGTAATTTTGATCTTCTTACAGCAGAACAAGAAGTTGAATTAGCTCAAAGAATTGAAGCGGGGGAGAAAGCAGCAGTTAAATTAACTAAAAAACAATACAAAGATAAAAAAGGAGAAATTCGATTAAAGCGAAATCGAAAAAAAGGTGCAGAAGCCAAAGATGCCTTTTTAACAGCAAACCTACGTCTTGTTGTTGCTAACGCCAGAAGATACGCAAACACCTCAGGTATTGATTTTCTCGACTTGATTCAAGAAGGTAATTTAGGATTAATAAGAGCTGTTGAAAAATTTGATTGGAGAAAAGGTTTTAAGTTTTCAACTTACGCAACATGGTGGATTAGACAAGCAATCACTAGAGCAATTGCAGACAAATCAAGAACTGTGCGAATACCTGTTCACCTTCATGACACTATGGCAGCTGTTAGAGCAGCACAGGCACAACTAAAGGCTGAACTTGGAAGAGACCCTAAACCACAGGAAATTGCAAAAGAGGCAGGTGTAGGTGTTGATAAGGTTGAGTTAGCTCTAAGCGTTGCAGACACTGTTTCTTTAGAGCAACCTGTAGGAGAAGATGGAGCTCAATTAGGAGACTTTATTCAAGATGAAGATGCTAGCGATCCTTCGTTAATTGTTCAAGATTTAGATGTTGCAGAGAGTTTAAGAGACAGCATTAGCAGATTGCCTGAAAGAGAAGGAAGAATACTTGCCCTGAGATATGGTTTTTATGATGGAGTCCCAAGAACTTTGGAGGAAATCGGTGAGGAATTTGATCTTACAAGAGAAAGAATTAGACAGTTAGAAAAACTTGCTCTTTGTAGGCTACGACATCCATCTTTTGGCATCAGAGAACAAGATTTAGTTTAATTTAGAAACAAACATCTCTAGTTGAGCTATATCTTCAAAATAATTTAAAAATTCTTTATTTAATTCCATATTATTAGGGAACTCATCAACAATTTTTTTCCAGTAATCCTTTTTTAGAAAAATAGGGATCAAATCTTTATTTTCATTAATGTTAAATAAATAATTTGAATTCCAAGCAACAAAAAGTTCTGTCAGTGTTCCAATTTTTCCAGGTAGAACAATTATTGCTTTTGAGTCTTGTAATAGAAAATGTATCCTATTCGAGAGACTTTCAGCTTTTATTTCATTATTAACATATATATTTGGTCTTCTCTCAAAACCTTTTTCACTTTTTTCTGAAAATAACGATGGAACAGTAACCCCACTAACAGTCACGCCTTGATTTAAGGCACCTTTCGAAACTGCTTCCATGGTGCCTTGGTAACCACCTGTAGCAACATTATGTCCATATTTCCCAATCAGCTCTCCAACTTCTTCTGCAAATACATACTCTGATTCACCAGCTTTACATCTTGAAGAACCAAACACTGTTATATGATTCATATAAAAAGATTACAGACGCTGAATCTTTTAGAGGTGTAAAATAAAGAAATGTTTAATCAAATTAATAAAAGTATTGATTCGGCAATTGGTTCAGGCGCACAATACGCGGACGCAAGAATTTTAATATCTAAAAGTCGAAATATATCTTCAAAAGATGGTGAATTAGAAGATTTCAATAATTCTGAAAATATGGGATTAGGGATACGCGCACTCGTTGGTTCATCTTGGGGTTTTTATGCTACATATGACTTATCAGATAAATCGCTTATAGAGGCAGGAAAAAAAGCTTATTTAATTGCAAAAGCATCTTCAAAAGTACCAGGAAATGATTTTCCTTTAGCTGATGTTCCAATTGTTCAAGATAAATATGTTACACCTCATGAGCAGAACCCTTTCAAAGTTTCATCAACAGATCAAATAGATTTATTAGTTTCCTCTACACATGAAATGAAAAAATTAGGTAGTTCAATAGCATCTGGTAGGTTAAATTTTTGGGATACTGAGAAATGGTTTGGGTCTAGCCAGGGTCATGAAATTTATCAGAATATTATTGAATCCGGTGGTGGGATTTCTTCTCTAAGTATTGGTGACGGAGAAACCCAAATACGCTCTTATCCACAATCTTTTGGAGAATACAGAACAGGTGGTTGGGAAGTAATACAGAGTTTCAAATTCTTAGACCACGTTGAAAGATTGACAGAAGAATCTAAAAGGCTACTAACATCTCCACAATGTCCCGAAGGGACTAGAGATTTAATATTGGAAGGTAGTCAACTCGCACTGCAAATTCATGAGTCCGTAGGACATGCTATCGAATTAGATAGAATTCTTGGATGGGAAGCAGCCTATGCAGGAACATCTCATTTGCAATTAAACAAATTAAACGAACATAAATATGGATCAACGTTAATGAACATAGTTGCTGATGCTACTTTGCCTGGCGCATTAGCAACATTTAAATATGACGATGAAGGAACCCCTGCACAAAGAGTTGACATAGTTAAAGAAGGCATATGGACAGGAGTTTTAACTGGGCGTGACAGTGCTGCCATAGCGGGAGTTAGCCCAGGTGGCATGGTTAGAGCTGATGGATATGGACGATTACCAATGGTAAGAATGACAAATGTCGGTCTTTTACCAGGGGAGTCATCATTAGAAGAAATCATAGCATCAACAGATGACGGTGTTTATATGGAAACCAACAGATCATGGTCAATAGATGATTTAAGATTAAATTTTCAATTTGGGTGTGAAGTTGGATGGTTAGTAAAAAATGGAAAAATTACAGATATGGTTAAGAATCCTACATACACAGGTATAACACCAAACTTTTGGGGAAGCATGGATATGTTAGCTGGAAAAGATGAGTGGGTATTTTGGGGCACTCCAAATTGTGGTAAAGGACAACCAAGTCAAATCGGACATACGGGTCATCCAGCTTCCCCAGCAAGATTTAAAGATGTAAGAATTGGAGTAAGAGGATGAAAATTTGGGAAAATTTTATCGAAGATACCGAGAAAATAATTCCATCAGATGTGCAATGTGAAATAAAAATGATTAATTCTATTGACTCGCTTACCAGATTTGCAAACTCCCATATTCATCAAAATGTAGAAGAGGAGATGACTGATCTTTATCTAACTTTTCACTCTGATGGAAAAACAACTAATTTGAATTTCAATATAACTTCCCTTGGATCAATTGATGAAGTCGTAAAAAAAGCTTTGTCGGAAATAGCAAATAATCCAAAAGATTCAAGTTGGCCTGGTCTTGCTAGCAAAGAAAACTCTTATGATGGTTTTAAAAAGCTATCCCCAGAAAATCCAGACTTGAGAGCACAAAAAGTAAAAGACTTTATAGACCAGGGAGGATCTTTTAATGGTGCTGGTTATTGTTCCTCAAACGTTTCAAATGTTTTTGTTTGGAATACGAATGGCCTCAGTTCAAGTGACACGGCAACGAGTGCTTTTCTCGATGGAATATTTAGATCTGAAACATCATCTGGATCATCACATTTAGGGCATAAGACATTAGAAAATATTGATGGTAAAAAAATAGGTCAAGAGGCATATTCTATTGCAAAAGAATCTCAAAACCCTCAAGATATTGATCCTGGAGTATACGAAGTTATTTTAGGGCCAGATGCAGTAAGCACAATTTTAGTTTTCCTGGCTGTTTATGGATTTAATGCAAAAAGTAAAGTTGATGGTACTTCACCTATTGAAATTGATACCGAGCAATTTGATAAAAAAATTACACTTATTGACGATCCTCATAAAGAAGGAGCTTTGAACTTTAAAATTGATGCATCTGGATCTCCAAAAGCACAAACTGAAATAATTACCAACGGAGTACCAAAATCTTATTTTCACACAAGACGAACATCGACTGAATTAAACGAAAAAAATACATTTCATGAGATGTTTGGCTGGGGAGATAGTTTTGGCGGGCTTGGAACAAATTTGTACTTACAGCCAGGGGATATATCAAAAGAGGAAATGATTTCAAATGTAAAAAAAGGAATTTATATAAATGAATTTTGGTATTGTAGAGTTTTAGACCCTATCACACAAGTAGTTACTGGTTTAAACAGAAATGGTTCGTATCTAATTGAAAATGGAAAAATCACAAAGCCTGTCGGAAGATTGAGATTTACTCAAAGTTTTATGTCATCTTTAGGTCAGGGAAATGTTTTGGGTGTTGGTTCTGAAAATAGATTTGCTGATTCTGAATTTGGCGAAGGAATTTTAAATGTTCCCATGTTGCATTTAAAGGAATTTAATTTCACTGGTGGTGTTTCTGGATAGAAATTATTACTTTAGAGGAGAAATACCCACAATAATCCCACATAGGGGTGGGATTAATGTGGTTCCTGAAAATACTTTGCACGCCATAGAACATACAGTTGAAAATAACTTTACACATTTTGAAACTGATTTAAGAATGACAAAAGATGGAGAAATTATCTTACATCATGATGCAACATTAGAAAGAACAACCCATCATAAAGGCAAGATATCTGAGCTAGATTGGAAAGATTTAAAAAAAATTAATGCTGGGTCAAAATTCTATGAAAGAAAAAATGTAAATAAGGAGACCACCTTTGTTTTGCTAAGGGAGGCCTTGATAACTTTTGATGAACTTTGTTTTAATTTAGATCTAAAAGAGTCTGGAATGGCGAAAAAAGTTTATAGAATTATTAAGGAAACAAAAGCCGAAAACAGGACATTAGTATCATCATTTAGCCCTTTGCGATTAGATGAATTTATAAACATTTCTAAGGGTGAGATATTCACTTCAGGATCATTTAGAGAAAACGTTATTGCAAGATATTTTCCAACAAAAAAACGAAATTTTAAAGTTCAAGCTTTACAAGCACCTTTTATATATAAAGGGTTAAAAGTTCATTCAAGAAAGCTTAAAAATTTTTCAGAGATCAATAAATTATATTTACATATTTGGACAGTTAATACAGAAGAAGATTTTAATAAATGTTTGGAGTTTGGATGTGATGGAATTATGACTGACGAACCACTAAAACTAAAAAAATATTTGGAGCAAAAAACTTAATTATTTTGTGTGTGACTTAATAAACTTCTCTGCCTCATTAAATATTTTTTTCTTTCTATCGGAATCCATCCTATCTAAGGATCTAGTTAGAAGTGAAAGCCTTGGATTAGATTCATAAAAATCTCTATTCTTTTCCGTAAATCTCCAATAAAGTCCATCTAATGTATCACACCAGTCACCTTTTTTATAATTACTCATTTTTAGAATATAGTTTGAGCCACAAGTGTATGGTTTTGTTGACATCAAACCTCCATCAGCATACGTTGCCATACCATAAACATTAGGGACCATAACCCAATCTGAAGAATCTATATACATTTCCATAAACCATCTGTATATTTCATCGGGACTTATTTCACAAAGATTCATTATGTTACTGATTACCATAAGCCGGGGAATATGATGCACGTAGCCATCACTCAAAGTAGTTTTAATAGCATCGTCCAAAGGAACAATTCCTGTCTCTCCTTCATACCATGCATCTGTTAATTTTCTTTTGTGGTTCCAGTAATTCTGTTTTATTTGATAATCACCTTCTTCTTGATATATGCCCCTAATAAATTCTCTCCATCCAATAATTTGTCTTATAAATCCTTCAAGAGAATTTATTGGAACGTCATATTTGTCTGACAGCTTGATTGATCTTTCAATAACGTAATGAGGTGTTAGAAGGCCGATATTTATCAGTGAGCTAATACAACTGTGAAAAAGAAAATTTTCACCCTCTAACATTGCATCCTCATAAATACCAAAATTTAAAAAACGATTTTTTATAAACTCATCAAGTTGTTTTTTTGCATCTTTTCTGGTGACTGGAAACCATAAGTTTGTCAACTCTCCAGGATGATCTTGAAAGTTTTTATTAATTACATTAATCACATCTTCTGTATGTTTGGAATCTTTAAAACTTGGTAGAGAGGGGATGAGTGTATTTTTTGGAATCTTTTTTCGATTTTCTTCATCGAATGACCATTTACCTCCAATCGGTTGATCGTTTTCATCCATTAAAATATTTAAGTCTCTTCTAGCTTTTTGATAAAAAGATGCCATCCTGTATACCTTTTTCCCTTTTGCCATTTGATTAAATTTTTCTCTTTCGAAAATAAACATAGGAGATTTTTGAATTTCAACTTCAATTGAATTTTCAACCATTTTCTTAAGGAATTTTTTTTCAAAAGGCTTATCTTCTAATTCAAAAACATTGATTTTATGAATTTTTTTCTTTTTTAGAAAATCAACTAGGAATTCAAAGTAATCTTTTTTGTCGTTTCTAGCTTCAAGTTTAAAATAATTTACTTTTATATCTTTTCCTATAAGTTCATCGCTATATTCTCTCATGGCAGTTAAATACAGAAAAATTTTCAGCTTATGGTGTCTAACATAAGTGCAAAGACCTAAATCTTCAGCCATAAATACATCATTACAGCCTAAGTTTTTTAGGTATTTTGGATCAAATAATTGATTACCTAATATAACAAAAAAATTATCCTTCATGATTTCAAAACATAGTTTACCATTATTAGTAACAACAAAATAAATCATCATGGGGGGTGGACCGATTGAATTTTTCTATTCTAGAAATTGGTTTTTTGCCAAACAAAATATCAACACTTCTCTCGAATGAGTTCGATGACGTTGAACACATTGCAAAAAATCTTCCAAAAATATTAGCAAATAACCAAATTAAGGATGAGGTATTAAATTTAGAGACAGAAAAAGATATATCAAATCTGAGCATTGATGAATTAGAAAGAGCAATGTTACTTTACTCTTACATCGGTCATGGATACATCTGGGGAGGTACAAGTATAGAAAAGGTAATTCCAAAGAATATATCAAAGACATGGTACAAAATTTCTCAAAAGTTAGATAGGCCGCCAATCCTGTCTTATGCATCTTATGCATTAAATAATTGGAAATTGCAAGATGTAAATAAACCCTTTGATTTAGAAAACATCAGAATTCTGCAAAATTTTTTGGGAGGAATGGACGAAGACTGGTTTATTATGATTCATATTGCTATTGAGCACGAAGCAAAAGAAATACTAAATAATTTAAAAACTTATTACCTTGATCAAAATGAAGATCAATCATATCTAGAAAATGCACTTGTAAGCATAAAAAAAATTAATCAAATTATGAATAGAATGCCGGAAAAATGTGATCCATTTATCTACTACAACCGTGTAAGGCCATATATCTTTGGTTGGAAAAATAACCCTGCCACACCAAATGGTGTGATTTATGAAGATGTTGAGGAATACGGTGGAAACCCGCAACTTTTTAGAGGAGAAACTGGTGCCCAAAGTTCAATAGTGCCAGCCTTAGATGCTCTCCTTGGGGTAACCCACTCTAATGATCCATTAAAAGAGTATCTAGACGAGATGAGACTTTATATGCCAAAAGAACACAGAAATTTGTTAAATGATTTAGATCAATGGTCTGAAAACAATAGACACAAATCTATAAGAGAAGATAGCTCAGTTGTATTATCTGACGAAATAATTAAAGAAGTACATGCTTTTAGAAATAAACACTTGGAGTACGCAAGGATATATATATATGAACAATCACTATCTAACCAAAATAATTCAAATGTTGTTGGAACGGGAGGAACGCCTTTCATGAAATATTTAGACAAACACTTACAAGAGACAGTTTCATCGAATGATTAAAAAACTTGGAGTGCCAAAAGAAGTAAAACAAGATGAAGGAAGGGTAGCATTAATACCCGAGCACTTAACCCAATTCACGGGTCTTGCAGATATATTTGTTGAGTCTGGGGCGGGCCAAGGTTCTGGATTTTCAGATAAGGACTATGAATCTGCGGGTGCAAAAATATTGGCATCAGCTGAAGAATTATATAAATCTTCCGAAATAATTTGTAAGGTAAAAGAACCACAAGAACAAGAATTTGATCTCTTGAAACCATCACATGTTTTATTTGGATATTTACACTTAGCGTCTAATTTATCAATGACAAAAATGCTCTTAGAAAAAAAGTTAACTGGTATTGCTACTGAAATGATTATGGATGGAAATCAGTATCCACTCTTGATACCTATGTCTAAAATAGCTGGAAACCTAGCAATTCAAAAAGGAATGCAATTCTTGGAATATTCTTCAGAGGGTAAAGGGCTATTATTATCTTCAATTTCAGACAAGAGTAATTCAAAGGTAGTTGTTATTGGGTGTGGTGAAGTAGGTAGAGCCTCAATTGATAAATCTATTCAAATTGGAGCTTCTGTTGCTGCAATAGATTTAAATGAAGAAATTTTGACAGAATTAAAAAATAAATATCAAAATAAAATAACAACAATAATTAGTGGGAGTGAAGAAGCAAAAAATGAAATTAGATCGGCTGATCTTGTTATAGGAGCTGTGCTACTGCCAGGAAGAAAGCCTCCCATCGTAATTACCGAAGAAGACATAAACCAAATGGAAAAAGGCACTGTAATCATTGACGTTGCAATTGATCAAGGGGGGTGTGTTGAAAATGTAAAACCAAATTCACATAGTGAACCATTTGAAATAAGGAGCGGGGTAATAGTTTCAGCGATTGCAAATTTGCCAGGGGCAGTTCCTAAAACATCATCAATAGAACTTTCTACAATTTTGCAAAATTACATTGATGATTTGCTTATTGAGGATTGGTTTGAAAAATATAAAAGTAGTCCAAATTTAAGACCATCTTTACAGATACATAATGGAATGTTGTTATCTGTTGAGGTTGGTGAAAGTTTAAGTTTGCCAGTTACTAAGTTAGTTTAGGTTTCCAATTTTTTCTTGATTCATTAAAGTTTTCAATATCACTCATGTAATCAAGGGTTATATCAATTTTATCTAGTCCTTCTAAAATTCTCTTTTGCGAGAAGTCATCCAAATCAAACATAAATTCAATTTCCTCACATTTAGCAGATTTTTTATCGACTGATATGTGTATATTTGTACTTGGATCTTTCTCAATTTTTTCAAAGAGACCCTCAACATTTTGTAAAGATGCTTCAATTGGTAAAAGTCCTATATTTATAGAATTTAATTTAAATATATCTGCAAATTTGGTTGAAATGATTGCATCGAATCCCCAATCTTGTAGGCCCCAAGGAGCATGTTCTCGTGATGAACCAGTTCCAAAATTATCTCCTGCAACTAAAACTTTTGATCCTTGATATTCTTTTTTGTTAAGTGAAAAATCTGGATCCTTTTTCCAATCAAAAAATAAAAACTCACCATAGCCTGATCTTTCAACCCGCTTAAGAAATTGTTTTGGCATAATTTGATCTGTATCAACATTAGACATATTTAAAGGAAGCATTGTTGAACTTATATCATTTATTTTTTTCATTTTAAAGATCTCTAATATCAACAAATTTTCCATGCAGTGCAGCTGCAGCTGCCATTTTAGGACTTACTAAATGAGTTCTTCCTCCGGCACCCTGTCTTCCCTCGTAGTTTCGATTTGATGTTGATGCACATCTCTCTCCTGGATTTAATATATCTGGATTCATACCAAGACACATTGAACATCCTGCCTCACGCCAATCAAATCCTGCCTCAATAAAAATTTTGTCCAAACCTTCTTCCTCTGCTTGATTTTTTACAAGTGTAGAACCAGGTACAACCATTGCACCTACAGTTTTTGCAACTTTTTTTCCTTTTACTATTTGAGCAGCTTCTCTTAAATCTTCAATACGACCGTTTGTGCAACTACCAATGAAAACTCTATCCAAATTAATTTCGTTTATTTTTTCTCCAGCTTGCAAATCCATATATTCCAGAGCTCTACTTGCTGCCTCTTTATCAGATTCATCTTTAAAATCTTCAGGATATGGGATAGTATCATTTACAAAAATTACCTGTGAAGGATTAGTACCCCAGGAAATAGAGGGTTCAAGATCACTAGCATTTATAGTTACGACCTTATCAAACACTGCATCATTATCAGAATAAAGATCACTCCACTCTCTAATTGCATCATCCCAATCTTTGTTTTTTGGAGCAAAATTTTTATCTTTTAAATAATTAAAAGTTGTTTCATCAGGTGCAATCATTCCTGCTCTTGCACCGCCTTCTATTGACATGTTACAAATAGTCATTCTATTTTCCATGCTCATATTTTTTATTACATCACCAACGTACTCAATAACATGTCCAGCTCCACCACCCGTACCAATTTTTCTAATAATTCCTAGTATTATATCTTTTGGCCCTACACCATCAGAGACATCTCCTACAACTTCAACTTTCATGGTTTTTGGTTTTGCCATAGCTAAGGTTTGAGTAGCAAGCACATGTTCAACTTCAGACGTCCCAATGCCAAACGCTAGCGCTCCAAATGCACCATGAGTAGCCGTATGACTGTCCCCACATACAATTGTCATTCCAGGCTGTGTTATACCTTGTTCAGGTCCAATTACATGAACGATACCCTGACGCGGATCATTTATTCCAAACAATGTAACACCGAACTCCTCACAATTATTTTCTAACGCATCAATTTGTATTTTTGATAATGGATCTTTTATACCAAGTAATCTATTTGATGTTGGCACACCATGGTCAACTGTTGCAAGAGTTAATTCAGGATACTTTACCTTCCTTCCAGCTATTCTCAGACTATCAAAAGCTTGGGGAGAGGTTACTTCATGTACGAGATGCAAATCTACAAATATTAAGTTTGTACTTTTGTCTATCGAAGCTACAAGGTGGTTATCCCAGATTTTTTCAAATAATGTTTTTCCCATATTATTAACAAATTATATTATTTTTCTACTTTAAGTTTTAATCATTATCATTTATTCACTTCTCATTTAAACTAGACGATCATGGAAACAATTATTGAAAAATTTTTGGAAATAGCGATAATTTTAGTTGCTGCAAAATTTGGCGCTGAGTTAATGAGAAGAATAAATCAGCCAGCAGTTATCGGAGAGTTAGTGGCTGGAATCATTATTGGATATTACGGTCTTGGATTGTTACCACATTTTGAAAAGGGTGATGTAATTTCTACTCTTGCCGAAATTGGAGTTGTTCTTTTATTATTTGAAGTTGGATTAGAAACTAACTTAGAAGAGTTTGTAGAGCTTGGATCTACCTCAATAATCGTTGCACTAATAGGTGTTGTTGCCCCATTTGCACTTGGTTTTGGATCGATTTATGCACTCGGCTTGGGGGGAGTCAATCAATTTGAAGTTGCCCTATTTGTTGGGGCTGCTATGACAGCAACATCTGTTGGAATCACTGCAAGAGTATTTGGGGATTTGGGTGCCCTTAAAACAAAAGAAGCTAAAACAATCATTGGAGCAGCAGTTGTCGACGATATTTTAGGGCTTTTAATTCTGACTGTTGTTGCTGGACTTCTTACTAGTTCAGGAGATTTTGCTCTTATTGATCTTGCAATTATTAGCGGCAAGGCCATAGGATTTTTAATTGCAGTCGTAGTCATTGGTAGAAAAATTTCTCCAATAGTTTTCAACTTCTTAGTAAAAATCCCCTCTCCAGGTACATTTGTAACTGGAAGCTTTATTTTTGCAATGTTGTTAGGTGCCGCTGCTCACTTTGTTGGGCTACATCCAATTGTTGGAGCTTTTGCTGGAGGAGTAATCGCCGCAGAATCTAAAATGACACACAGGATTAGGGAAGAAATGAAGCCTTTGAACTTCTTGTTAGTTCCAATATTTTTTGTTTATATTGGTTCGGAAGTAAACATTCAGACATTGGCTTCATTGGAAATTTTTCTATATGGAATGTTGGTCAGTTTATTAGCGTTTGTAGGGAAGTATGTCTCAGCCTTAGGCGCCATGGGCAAAGGATTCAATACTTCTTTGATTGGAATTGGGATGTCACCAAGAGGCGAAGTAGGACTTATTTTTGTCGCTGTTGCTACAACAACATTATCTTCAATAATCACTGAGGATATTATCTCCATAATTATTTGGATGGTCATAGTCACAACTGTAATTGCACCAATATTGTTAAATAGAATTTTACAAAAAGTTCCAATTTCCGAAAGAGATGACGATGAAAGATTTGAAACACCTGTTGTAGAATGACTAACAAAAAGAATTAATCTAATTAATATATATTTATTCAATAATTTGGGGGAATACAAATGCTTTTAAACTATCAAGGATCTATAGTTGCGGCAATTATGGGCTTGCTTTTGGCAGCCTATTTTGCAAATAGAATATTGTCTATAAATGTTTCTGATGAAAAAGTTAGTAATCTTTCCGATGCAATCAGAAAAGGATCCATGGCATTTTTGAAAAGACAATATTCATGGATAAGTATTTTTGTCATAGTTCTAGCTATTTTAATCCCAACTCTTACTGATCTCGGAGTTTGGGGATCTGTATCTTTCATTGGTGGTGCATTATTTTCATCGTTAGCTGGATTTATTGGAATGAGAATAGCAACTGCAGCTAATGGTAGAACAACAGAAGCTGCAAGAGATGGAGGAACGCTAAAGGCTTTACCAGTCGCATTCAGAGGTGGAGCGGTGATGGGTTTTTCGGTTGCTGGCTTAGGTTTGTTAGGAGTAGGTCTTGGATATTGGATTTTTGTTGACTTATTGGAACTTGAAAATGCTTATGATATTTTGGCTGCAATCGGTTTAGGAGGTTCTTCAATTGCTCTTTTTGCGAGAGTTGGAGGAGGAATTTACACAAAAGCTGCTGATGTTGGAGCTGATTTAGTTGGAAAAGTAGAGGCCGGAATTCCAGAAGACGATCCTAGAAATCCTGCAACTATTGCTGATAACGTTGGTGACAATGTTGGAGATGTAGCTGGTATGGGTGCAGACTTATTTGAGAGCTATGTTGGGTCACTAGTTGCACCATTAGCTTATGCTGCAATAGTATTTTCTAATTCAGATACATTGCCTTCGCTATTATTTTTTCCACTTGCTGTTGGCACTATTGGAATGCTAGCTTCAATCGTTTCCTCATTTCTTGTAGTACCAAAAGAGGGAAAACTTGCACAAGCTTTACATAGAGGAACTTATTCAGCGGCAGCTCTAACCGCAATAGGAGTTTTCTTTCTTTCCAACACAATGTTTTCGGATTACTCTGAAAACCCAATCGGCCTTTTTTTCTCGGTAATAATTGGTTTATTAGTAGGAATAACTGTAGGTCAAATTTCAGAATGGTTTACATCAGATCATCACTCAATTGTTAAAAACATAGCTGATCAAGCAAAGACGGGACCGGCCACTCTTGTACTTTCAGGAATATCAGAAGGCATGAGATCTGCAGCTTTCTCCGTAATAGTTGTTGTTTTTGGAGTTTTTGGAGCTTATACAGCGGGAGATTGGGCTTTAGGTGATGGTGGCGGAATATACGGAGTTGCAGTTGCAGCTATTGGAGTTTTAGCAACATTGGGTATTACCGTAGCAGTGGATGCTTACGGACCTATTGCAGACAATGCAGGAGGTATAGCAGAAATGGCCCATTTGGATCCCGAAGTAAGAAAAGCCACAGATGAATTAGATTCTTTAGGAAACACTACCGCAGCTATCGCAAAAGGGTTTGCAATTGGATCAGCTGCTGTAACAGCCCTAGCTTTATTTTCTGCATTTGTACAAAGCGCAGGATTGGCTGAATCTGGATTGAACATTACAAAAGTAGAAGTTACTCTTGGATTGTTTCTAGGTGGTATGTTCCCATTTTTATTTGCAGCAATGACAATAAATGCTGTAGGAAGAGCTGCCTTCAAAATGATTGAAGAGGTAAGAAGGCAATTTAGAGAAATACCTGGATTAAGAGAGGGTAAAGAGGGTGTCGTTCCCGAATATGAAGAGTGTGTAGACATTGCTACCACAGCGGCATTAAGGGAAATGTTGCTTCCAGGCGGATTAGCAATTGTTTTACCTCTAATAATCGGGTTTTGGAATAAAGAAGCCTTAGGTGGTTTTTTAGCTGGCGCTCTCGTAACTGGATTTTTGCTTGCGATATTTATGGCTAACTCCGGTGGCGCTTGGGACAATGCAAAAAAATATATTGAAGCAGGAGGCGGAGCTGGTAAGGGATCTGAAGAACATAAGGCAGCTGTTATAGGGGATACCATTGGAGATCCATTCAAAGATACCTCAGGACCGGCAATGAATATCGTTATTAAAGTCATGACAATAGTAAGTCTTATATTTGCATCAGCTTTTTGATAATATATTTAAACACATAAATTTCAACAAATGAATATTTTACTCATTACTAACGATTGGAAACCAAAAAAAGGTGGGATTACTACCTACCTTTCCAATCTTTCAGAAAATTCAAAAAATAATATTTTTGTGTATGGACCTAATTGGATTGCTGGTGAGAACACTTTTAAATCAACAGAAAATTTTTTGTGGAATCCAAATAAAGTATTCTCAGATGTACAAAAAATAATAAATGAAAATAAGTTTGACATTATATTACATGGCTCAAGCAACCCAAATTTCTTATTTGTAAATAAATTAAACACATTAGACATTCCAGATTCACCTAAAAATGTGAAAATTCCACAATTTATGATTTGCCACGGTGCAGAATTTAATGTTTTAAATTATTTTCCAATCATTAGAACAATATTGAAAAAAAATCTTAATAATTTGAATAAAATTTTTACAGTAAGTGATTTTTCACGTAAAAAATTAGAGGATATAACAGAGACTCAAATTCATAATATTGGTGCTGGAATTGATATACCAAATTTTGAAAAAGAATACGAAGTAAATGAAAAAATAACTATTGGAGTTGTGAGTCGACTTGTTTCGAGAAAAAAAATAAATTGGCTGATTGATGTAACTCACGAAATTAGAGAAGCAGGTATTCCAATTCAGCTAAAAATATTTGGATTCGGAAAACAAGAAAATTATTTAAAGAAATTATCAAATGTATCTGCTGCTGACATTTCTTTCTTAAAGGACCAAAGTGAAGACGATCTTTCTAACTTTTACAAATCAATTGATATATTCGCTATGCCATCTCAGTCAAAATATTTTGGAATTGAGTTTGAAGGTCTTGGATTAGTTTATTTAGAAGCAGCAAGCTATGGAGTTCCAGTAATTGTTGGTGCATCTGGAGGCGCAATTGAAACAATTATTCCTGGTAAAACTGGATTTGTAGCTGGGGATAAAAAAATACTTAAGGAGTCAATCCTTTATTTTATAAATAACCCAGAAAAGATTGAAGAGTTTGGATTAGAAGGTAGAAAGTTTGTTAGTGACTTTTATAACTGGGAAAAACTAATAGATAAAATTGAATCAAATATATGAATAATTTTTAGTTATTACTATCGCCAAATACATTTAAAATTTCAGAACTATCAATAGTTAAAGCTTTTTGGGGTGTTTCAAGCGGTTTATTTTTTTTATCAATCACTATTTTATTAATCAAATTATTTTTTGTTGCATCCTCAGTTTTCATTCTGAATCTTCCTCTATAGAAAACAATGTCTAGAAGTTTTGCCAAGTTTACCAAACTATCTTTAGATAACTTTTTAATACTCTTCTCATTAATCAAATATGTTTCCTTAATTCTTTCAAGGAGTTCATCTTTGTTTAAACTCTTAGGAATATTTTTTGCTTCTTCATTAATCAAGTTCATAATTTTTTGGTATTTTTCAGAGTTAACTAGTTCTACTATTTCGTTTTTTTTCATTTCCTTAAGGTCATTAATATCGAAAACTTCTCTATTTCTCTGTTTGATTGCAAATCCTCCATAAGGCCCCACAGCTGTCATATAACTCCAGCCATTTTCTTCACATACAAGACGTGGGTTTTTGGTCGACAAATTAAATCTTTTATATGCATCTTCAGGACCAAGTAGGTCAGGATCTTCATCTTCAAAAATAGGACCTATCATATTCCTGTAAGGACATTTTGGTTGCCTAATTCCCTTTTCTTTTATGCCGTGTTGAAAATAATATCCTCCTCCTGGACCAAGTTTTATAAAGATAGGAGTTTCGCATTCTTTACAATCACAAACTCTACGCTCTTTAAGAAGGTTTGCTTCTTGTTGTTTTTCACCTTCATTTATATAGGTTTCATCAAGTTCTTCGATTGTTATGTCAGGTGGTAAGCCTATATAAAAGTCATCATCTCTCTGTAAATATGGATAGGCGATTCTATCCTGGACGCGACCAGTTTTTAGAACATATCTAGTATCAAATGGAAGTGGATATGAAGTTAGGGAAATTGGATCAGGCTCACCATATTTGTTTACATGTTTTTGAATTTTCTCATAGGAATCTTTTAAGAAATCTATTTTTGCTTCTTCAGGAGATTTACTTTCTAATATTTCATCTAGCTTATCTTCCATTTCCTTTGAAAATTTATAATTTATGTAGGGATCAAAATAAGGTTTCATAAAATTATTAATCATTGCCATTGCTATTATTCTTGGTTTCAAGCTTGAATCTGAATTTATAAAAACTGATGTTATGCTTTGGATTATTGAAACGTATGTTGATGGCCTCCCAATACCAAGTTCTTCTAATTTATTAATAAGTGATGTTGAGGAATATCTATTTGGTGGATTTGTAAATTTTTGTTCGTATTCTGAATTAATTATTTCAACTTTGTCACCTTTTTTTAAATTTGGTAGCTCCTGTGATTGTTCACTTAGGTTTTTAGCTATATCTCTGTATCCTCCAAAAATCCAGTTTGTCCCAGATATTCCTAATAAAATAGTTTCATAAATCTCATCGTTTACTTCTATGTCTATCGTTTTTGTTACTCCTCTAGCTTCTGACATTTGTGACGCGATGGTTATATTAAAAATTAGTTCGTATAGCCTATACTCATCACTGTCTTCTTTATATTTATTTAATAACTCTTGAGGCGTTTTAAATTTTTCACCTGATGGCCTAATAGCTTCATGAGCTGCTTGAGCATTTTTGCTATCGCCATAATAATTTGGTGTAGAAGGAAGATGTTCTTTACTAAAATTTGACTCAATATATTTTCTGGAAGCTTTAATTGCAATATCTGAAAGCCTAATTGAATCTGTTCTCATATATGTTATTAATCCCTCTTGATAAAGTTTTTGTGCAATACCCATGGTTTTGCCTGGTTGAAATCCAAGATTATTTCTCGCAGACGTTTGCAAACTTGTTGTTTTAAATGGTTTTGGAGGCTTCCCAGTTCTTTGAGACTCTTTAATATTTGATATATTTGCTACAGAATTTTTAAGTATGTTAACAATGTCTCTTGCCTCTTCCTCATTCAAATATCGTCTATCCTTTGAAATTTTTTTTCCTTCTTTGTCAAAATCTTTAGAGGTCGAAATTTTTATGCCATTTAAAGATTTAAGATTTGATTTAAATTCGAACCCTAAGCTCTTACAATCAGCCTTAATTTCAAAATATTCAGATTTAATAAAACTTAAACGTTCCTCTTCTCTTTCAACAATCAATCTAATTGCTGGTCCTTGAACTCTTCCAGTAGAAATAAACGCCCCTCCCAGATCTCGTAATTTTGGTGATATTTCATAACCAATCATTCTGTCAAGCGTTCTTCTTGCTTCGTAAGATTTGAACTTTCCAATATCAATTTTTTCGGGATTTTTCATTGCATTAAGCACTGCAGTGTCTGTAATTTCATTAAATTTAATTCGTTTAGGTTCATTTTTTAATTCAAGAGATTCCTTTAGGTGATATGCAATCGCTTCACCTTCCCTGTCGTCATCAGTGGCTAAGTAGACGTCTGGTGCTTTATCGGCCAAGTCTTTTAATTCATTTACTATTTTTTTTCTATCTTCTGGAATCACATATATGTTCTCAAATTGATTTGGCTTTACAGCACCCCAAAGAATATCTTCTTTTTTAAATGAAGAAGGAATTGATTTTGTGTTTCTTGGAAGATCTCTAATATGACCTACGCTTGATTTAACTACATATGCATCACCAAGAATTTTTGATATAGTCTTAACTTTTGTTGGCGACTCGACAATAACTAAAGGTTTAGACATGTCCTTATTGATAACAGTATTTTTTGTAAAAGTACAGGATTTTAGAAAAAAAGTATTTTCAATTCGATTTATAGTGATTATATAAGCAATGGATAAGATTAAAATTTTTTCAAAGTCTCAGTTTTCTTTACTCTGGTGGTCAGGAACAATTTCTAGCTTTGGAGACTGGGCAACCCTCTTTGGCTCCGTTGCATTGGCTAGCTATCTTGGAACTGAAGCGGGAAATTCTGAGCTTACAGCAATCGTTCCATTAATAGCAAGAATTGTTCCAGCTCTTTTATCTTCATTCGCTGGATTAATCGCTGATAGATATGACAAAAAAATGATAATGATATTTTGTGATGTTATAAGAATGATATTTGTTATGTTTTTATTTTTTGCAGATAATTTATATTCAATATTTTTAATAAATTTTCTATCTGAAATATTTTCACTAATAAGACAACCTTCTAGAGAGGCTGTAGTTCCTGAGATAGTAAATAAAGAAAATCTTGTAAAAGCGAATTCTTTATTTGCAATTGGTACATATTCAACATTACCTATTGCATCATTAGCTTTGGGAGTTGTTAGCGATTGGAACAGTTTAGAACTTATAAATGAAACTGGTAATAGTTGGAGTGGATCAATCATATTTTTATTTGATACTTTCACGTTTATGGCTTCTGCGATACTTCTTTACTTTTTAAAAAATCAAAATAATAATACATTAAATAAAAAACCTGATGTTTCATTTAAAAATTTCAAAGATGGCTTAGATTATTTTTTCAGAACTAAAGATATTAGAAATATCTCATTTTCAATTTCGTTCTGCCTGATTGGAGCAGGTACGTTATTTATATTAGGGCATACTTTCCTTACCGTTGATCTGGGTTTTAGCGAGAGTTCATTTGGGTTTATGATCGCTTCATTCGGAACTGGAATTTTAATAAGCATGTTGACTTTAAGCTATTTTGTTACAAGTTTTAATAGGGTTAACTTTTTAATTGGAATTTCAATGATGCTAGTTGGTATCTCTCTTTTATTAGCATTTAGATCAACTGATTTTTTTGTTATTTTATTATCTGTATTTATTTCCGGCCTTGGAACAGGAGGAGTTTACCTGTTAACAATAAGTTTTTTGCAAGCGTCTACAAGTATTGAAATTAGAGGAAGAGTTTTTGGGAATTTTTATACCATTGGAAGGCTCGCATTATTAATTTCCTTTTTATTGTCAGGCATTATCGCAAACTATTTAGATGGTATTTTTGGTCAAGATGGAGTTTATCTAGTCCTAATTGGAAGTTCAATATTGATACTTATTTCTGGGATTTTAAATTTTATAAATGGATACAGAAGTATTTTTAATGAATTTGGTATTGAAAAATCAAACTTTAATAAGATAAAGTTGAAACTAGACGAAAAGGAATAAAAATTTGAATACAGATTATGTAGCTTTTGAGGGAGTGGATGGATCTGGTAAAACTAGTTATATTGAATCATTAACGAATCATCTAAAAAACAAGCAAATAGATTACAAAATAGTAAGAGAGCCAGGAGGTTCAAAACTTGGTGAAGGGATAAGGAATCTGTTACTGAGTCATGAATATGAAGTTGAGCCTTTAACCGAAGCTCTCTTATTTTCGGCCAACAGAGCAAATTTAGTAGAGGAAGTAATTAGACCATCTATAGAGGAAGGAATAAAAATAATTTCAGACAGAAGTGCTTTCTCCTCAGTGGCATACCAAGGAATTGGAAGAGGCCTAGGTTTTGAGAAAATATATAACATAAATGATATTGCCATAAACGGCTATTGGCCCGAAAAAGTTATTCTTTTAGATATTGATCCGGAGATATCACTAAGACGTCAAAAAGTAAATGATAGAATTGGAAGTTCAGATATAGATTTTTTTAAAAAAGTAAAAGATGGTTATCTAGAATTAGCCAAGAAATTTGAAGACGATTTTTTAGTCTTGGATGCAACTCAAGATTTTGAATTCAATACAAAAATTATATATGAATGGTTAGACGTTGATTGAACTTAATTCAAAATTATTAAATGAATTATCAAAACCTTTTCACTCATATCTTTTGATTTCTGGCTCTTCCCGCTATTTAATTGATCAGGCAAAAGCTTTTTCATCTAATTTATTATTTAATTCTAATGACATCCTTGAACATCCAGATATAAGAATTGTTACATCTGAAAATATTAATACATTAGGTGTTGATGATATTAGAAAAGTAATAACTAATGAAAGCATCTATCCCATTGAAGCTAAATATAAAATATTTATATTTCCACCGACAAAGTCTCTTACCGAAGAAGCTTCAAATGCTCTACTGAAAACTTTGGAAGAGCCTTCAAACTCGAATATATTTATAGTTACTTCAAATGGAAGGCATTGGTCACATTCAAAAGATGATTCAATAAAAAATATGTTACCGACACTCAAAAGCAGGTGTAGAACTTTATATATAGATGATGAATACACCTATACATATGACTTTGAATTTGAAGATATTATAAATTTTCTTGATATAGAGGAGAGTCTATTGATGAAAAACCCTAATGATGAAATAAGGTTAATAACTTCGATTTTAAAAGACTTGAAGCCTCCTCAACAAAATGCCAATGAAAAGATGTTTAATTTGATTAGATTAGAAAATGCTATTGACGAAATTAATGTAGATTCAAATAGTAATTTAAATATTCTTGAAAAATCAATTGAATATTTAGTGAATAATATTTTATCAACAACAAATTTTACAAAAGTTGAATTCAGGTATTCTGAAATATTAACAAATTTTATTGAGGACATATCTTTGGGATTAAGGCCAAGGATAGCAACAAACAAATTAGTTTTGGAATCTGAAGGTATTTGAACTTTAAGTCAATAGTTTTGAAGAAAGTCTGACTAAATTGAATAGCAAAAAAATGGCTGCAAGAGTTCCAAATATTACCAGCCCCTCAAAGCCAATCAATGTGTAGGTTAGACCTAAAGACGACTGAGCAAATACACTGCCTATAAATACGAATGAATCGCTTTTTATATTAAGGTTTGTATTTTTTTCAATTGAGTATTTAGAAATTTCAGAGCTAATAGAAACAAAGTTAAAATTCCATCCAAGACCTAATAGGAATAAACTTAAATGTAATAAGACTATGTCTGAAGTATTTAATGCGCAAACACAGCTTATTAAGAGAATAAACCCACCAGTAATTGATACCTTTTTTGAACCAACTTTATCGACAAAACGTCCAAGTATGGGTGAGAAAACAAACATTCCAAGGGTGTGATAACTAATTATCGTACCAACAACCTGTATGGTTTCACCTATATCTTGAACATGTAAAGGGGTTGCAGCCATGATAATCACCATTACAAAGTGATTAACAACTAACAACACAGTTAATTGGGTTGCCTTACTGTCGAGCTTAATTTTTGAAGAGGCATTTTCGGTAACTACAGGCAATCTCAATAAGCTGCTTTTATCTGTTAGTCCTATTACGCAAAACCCTGCAAGCAAAAAACCAATCGTTGCAATGAAATAGGCAACAATTAATTCTGATCCAAAAATATTTTTAAATGTAGAAGAGTATTGTCCAACCAGTCTTGGTCCAAAGACTGAACCAAAAACTGAAAACCACACTGCAAGTGAAAGAGCAGTTGCTCTGAACTCCTCTTTAACAATAAACGATGAAGCATATCTTGTTTGCAAAGAAGCAGACTGCCCTATGCCTAAAACAAAAGCTCCAACAATAAGTAAATTAAATGAATTTGTTAAAAGGCTTATAAAGCAAACAACACCTCCTATTGCTCCAACAAAAAAAGTATTTGCTAAAGCAAGCATTCTTGAATATTTCTTTTGTAAATAATCAAAAATCTGAGTTCCTACAAACGCCCCCCCAACACCAAGTGCATTTGGAATCCCTACTAAATACGGATTAGTAGTAACTTCTCTTACTGCCAAAGCAGTGACAGTAATTGCTGCAATAAAACCGATAGAAGAGAAACCAACTGAGAATAGTAAATTATAGATTTTTTTTATCTCAGAGGACATAAAAAGAGGATAACAAATAAATAGATTAAAGTTTCAAAGCAGAATTTACAATAAATAATTAATATAAAGAAGCACGATAAATAAAAGGAAAAAAATGTATAAAACTGCTGAAACAGTTTCTCCAGGACATCCTGACAAAATAGCAGACCTAATATCTGACTATGTTTTGACAGAGGCACTTTCAAATAATAAAAAATCCAGAGTAGCTGTTGAGACTTTTCTAACAGGGACATCTTACGGAGGGTTAGTTATTGTCGGTGGAGAGATAAGTGAAATTGCCAATATTGATGATGAAACTGTAAATAAAATAGTTAAAGAGGCATTATCTAAAACAATTAAAACAAGTTTTGAGGATTTTCAACTAAATAACTTAACAATACAAAATGAATTAACTCCTCAATCAGAAGAGATAAGATCTGCAGTCGAAGATGATAAAGATCTTGGAGCTGGCGACCAAGGCATTATGGTCGGCTATGCTACAAATGAGACAAAATCACTTATGCCTGAGACATTTGATATCAGTAGAAATATACAAATGTCCTTATGGGATATTCAAAATAATGATGAAGATCTTGACTTAGATTCAAAAGTACAAGTAACTACTGGTGGAAAAAAAACCAAAGTTGTAATTTCTACACAACATAAAAAAGATATTGATATTGATGGTTTAAGAAATAATCTAGAGGAAATGATTGGAGAATTAGTAAATGACGATTTCCAATTTGATTTGAATCCTTCCGGATCATTTGTAAAGGGTGGACCTGCTGGTGACACAGGTTTAACTGGTAGAAAAATTGTTGTTGATGCTTATGGGCCAACGGTACCTGTAGGAGGGGGAGCTTTTTCTGGAAAAGATCCTTCAAAGGTTGATAGATCAGCAGCATACGCAGCAAGACATTTAGCAAAAAATATTGTTGCACATAATTTGGCAGAAATATGCCAAGTTAGAGTAGCTTATGCAATTGGAAAAGCAGAACCTTATGAATTATCTATTGAAACATTTGATACATCAAAAAAAGATGATTTAGTTCTAAATGATTTTGTCTCCAAGTTTGATATGATGCCAGGAATGATCATCGAACGCTTGGATTTATTGAATGTAAATTATAAAAAAGATACACTGTTTTCTCATTTTGGTCATGATGATCGCAATTGGGAAAAAATTGAAGATCTATAAATTTTTTTATAATTGTAATTGCTCGTTATTGCCGAAGTAGCTCAGTGGTAGAGCAGCTCACTCGTAATGAGCAGGCCGAGGGTTCAATTCCCTCCTTCGGCTCAAAATTAATTTAATATAAATTTATTTTTTTTCTTGGATTGTGTAGTCTTTAAATGTGAAAAAATTTATACTTTCTTCTTTATTGATTCTATCCATAAGTAGTTCAGCTTTTTCGTCCACTTATGATTACTCCAATATATCTGATGAACATGAACAAGTTCCTATTCCAGCAATTGTGATAGAGGAGGAAGTAGAGGTCCAAGAAGATCCTCAATGGACATATAAGTTTCTAATACCAACAAGTGTAGCAATTGCAACTTTGGTCATTATCGGAAATATTGTCCAATACTTTAGACAAGTCACAAAAAAGAGATATAAAGTTATAAAGAAATAGAGCAAAATTTATGAGCTCAAACATTCAAAAAATTATTGAAAATATTGATTTGTCTAAAAATTATGTTCTTGCATTAAGCGGCGGAGTAGATAGTTCTGTATTAGCTCATATATTGGCAAAACAATCTGCAAAAATAAGACTTGTTTTTGTTCAACACAACCAAAAAGATTCTAAAAAGTTAGAAATAATTGCTGAAAAAATTGCAGATTCATTAAATTTAAAATTTAAAATACTCCCAACTTCACTAAATCCAAAATCTTCTGAAACTAAAATGAGAGATGAAAGATACAAGGCTCTACTATCTGATCTTAAAGAAGAAGAAATATTAATAACAGGTCACAACCTTTCTGATAAAGCAGAAACTTTATTAATAAATCTATTTAGAGGAACACGACTTGAGGGTTTGAAATCAATAAAGTCAATAAATAAAAAAATTCAAAGACCAATGATTAAAATTTCAAAAACAGAAATTTATGATTATGCAAACAAGCACAATTTAATTTACTTTGATGATCCGTCAAACATGAATAATAAGATTATAAGAAACTGGATTAGAAACATTTTAATTCCTGAAATTAATGAAAAATTTCCTGGCTCGCTTGAAAAAAAAATTGAACTTTTGACAAATGAAGTAGAACTTCGAACAAATTATAAAACAGACTATTTAAAGTACATAAAATTTTCGAGAGGATATCTAGAGATACCAATATCATTATTAAGCCATAGCAGCAATGAAAGGGAACTCTATTTAAATGAAATAGCAAACTTTCTTGGGATGAAAAGCATAGAAAAAAACGATATAGAAAAGATATCTACATCACTCAATGAGAAGAAGAAATTTGATTTTTTCAAAGAATGGATTTGTTTCAACTCAGGTGGCTCAATCATTTTTATAGATAATAATCAATGGAGAAAAGTTGCCAGGGATGGAGACAGTTCTTTTATTGGATTTTTCGAATTTAAAAAAATTAATAAAATTGATATATTCAATAATTGGAATTGTGCTTATCCAGAAAATCGGGATATTGATATTAGATTTTTAAAAAATGGTGAAAAAATAATTAGTAATGGTATTTCGATTAAAGCCTCAGAAGTTCTTCGTAATTATGGAGTAGATAGTGCATTCAGAAAAAATTGGCCAATGGTTTATGTAGACAATGATCTTTACTGGATTGTCGGACTTAGAAAATCAGATCTAGCAAAAGAAAATGAAAAAAAATCAAAACGGGTTCTTTTACAAGTTTCACTTATAAAAGATAATTTATATAATTTGAATAATTCTTAGTTTTATCATAAGTTTCACTATTTATTTATTCAGACATATATTAAATTTAAAATGTGGAAAATAATAAAGAACAAGATAACAACAAAAGAAATAGGTCACTTTTTATATATATCTCTATAGGGCTTCTAATTTTTTTTGGAGTTCAAAGGTACAACCAGACCGTTAATGCTCCTGAAAGTTCAACATTTTCAGAACTTCAATCTCAAATTAATGAAGGATTAGTTTTAGAAGCAACGATAAAGGAACAATCTAATACTGTCGAATACATGCTGGCTAATGATGATACTGTTTATAAAACAGAATATCCGGAAGGCTTTGAAGGTGAAATATTTAAGCTTTTAATTGATCAGAGTATAGTTTTAAACACAGATACAGAGCCGGCTGGAATTCAAGATTATTTAATTGCATTTTTACCTTGGATATTTCTTGCAGCTTTTATGTTTTTTATGTTTTCTCAAGTCAGATCAAATGGAAATCAAATTATGCAGTTTGGTAAATCAAAAGCCAAAGAATTAGATGAAGAATCTCCAAAAGTAACATTTAATGATGTAGCTGGTGCTGAAGAAGCCAAAGAAGAACTAGAAGAGATAAAAGAATTTCTTAAATCACCAGAAAAATTTAATAAATTAGGAGCAAAAATACCTAAGGGAGTACTTTTAGTTGGTCCTCCTGGCACAGGTAAAACATTACTTGCAAAAGCAGTTGCAGGAGAATCGAAAGTTCCTTTTTTCAGCATTTCAGGTTCAGATTTTGTTGAAATGTTTGTTGGTGTAGGAGCAAGTAGAGTAAGGGACTTGTTTAAAAAAGCTAAAGATTCCTCACCAGCCATAATATTTATTGACGAAATAGATGCTGTTGGTCGAATGAGAGGAGCTGGTCTTGGTGGAGGTCATGACGAAAGAGAACAAACTTTAAACCAATTACTGGTTGAGATGGACGGTTTTGAAGCTAACCAAGGTGTTATATTGATGGCTGCAACAAATAGACCTGACGTCTTAGATCCTGCTCTTTTAAGACCGGGCCGTTTTGATAGACAAATTATTGTAGATAGGCCAGATCTGAAGGGAAGAACTCAGATTCTTAAAGTCCACTCTAAAGAAAAGCCAATTGCAAAAAATGTTGATTTAGAGACAATTGCTAAACAAACCCCGGGATTTACTGGAGCAGATCTTGCAAACTTATTAAATGAAGCTGCACTTCTTGCAGCAAGAAAAAGCAAGAAGACAATATCTAAAATAGATATTGAAAACTCGATCGATAGAGTTTTAGCTGGTCCAGAAAAGAAAAGTCAAATTTTAACAAAAGATGAAAAATTAATAATTGCTTATCATGAAACGGGTCATGCTTTAGTGGGATGGGCACTTCCAAATGCTGATCCAATACATAAGGTGACAATAATTCCAAGAGGAAGAGCTTTAGGATATACTCAAGCGCTTCCAGACAGTGAAAAATATCTAACTTCAAAGGCAGAATTAAAAGATCGTCTAGCAATGCTTATGGGTGGAAGGGTAGCAGAGGAATTGATATTTGCTGATCCAACTACAGGGGCTTCCAACGATATAGAAAAAGCAACAGAAATAGCAAGAAGGATGGTTATGGAATTTGGAATGAGCGAAAAACTAGGACCAATGTTATACGGCAAAGGCACAAATGAAGTATTTTTAGGACGAGATTATGGAAGACAGCAAGATTACTCTGATGAAGTAGCATCATCAATAGATGAAGAGGTAAAAAGCCTCTTAAGTGATGCCCATATTGTTGCCGGGAAAATACTAGCAAAATTTAAAAAACAGATGGAAGAAATGGTCAAAGTTTTAATGGAAAAAGAAACAATTGATCGAGAAGAAGTAGCAAGAATTTTTAACAAAATAAAAAAAGTACAAATTTCAGGATCAGGAAAAAATCTTAAATTGGCATGAGTAAAAATATCAACAAAACAAATACCCATTTAGAAGAAGCTTTATCGGATTTTATTTCTAAAATATCAGACGATTCAAATAAAAATACTGATTTAATAGCAAAAAAGTTCTTAACACAGTTAGAAAAAAAATTTAATTTTCAAAAAAAAGACATTGCTTCTATTTTTTCTCATCTGGAGGGGGTTAACCACAATCATCCTATTTATATAAACAAAATTCCATTCATTAGCTTTTGTGAACATTCCATGTTTCCATTTTTTGGGGAAGTAAGTATTGCGGTTTTGCCAGATAAAAATATTTTAGGTGTATCCAAATTTAGTGACTTGGTAAATAATTTATCTAGTAAATTAACTCTTCAGGAGAAACTCACTGAAGAGATAGGTGAAAAAATTCTTCAATACTTAGAACCTCAAGGTACGTACGTAAAAGTTAAGGCAAAACATTTATGTTCTGACCTTTTAAGTCCGGAAAACTCTATTGGAGACATAACTACAACTTATGCAAATGGGATTTATGAGCTGGATTCTTCATTAAGAGCAGAAGCTGCTTTAAACATGAGTTAACTTGTTCAACTGGGACAACTATCTAGATTCACTAGAAACAAAAAAAATTGGAATAATTAACGTTACGAACGACTCTTTTTCTGGTGATGGGATTTATGTTTCTCAAGAAAAACTTCAAAGCAAATTTGAGATTGCAAAAAAAAGAAATATAAAATTATTAGATGTTGGATGCATGTCAACTAAACCAGAATTTCAAACAATAGATACCAATGAGGAGTCAAAAAGACTTGACTTTTTCTTACAGAATATTTCTGAATATTATGATTATTCAATTGATTCATTTAATCCATTAGTAATCAGAAAAGCTATTGATAATGGATTTTTAATTATCAATGATGTAACTGGATTTAAAGAAGATAGGTTGATAAAGATAGCAAAAGAAGAGGGGTGTGGAATGATCGTAATGCATAAAAATCCAAATTCCAACTATCTACACGAAAAAATGAATTATAAAAATATAGTGGAAGAAGTAAATTCTCATCTCCAAATGCAAGTTGATAATCTAGTTGACAAAGGCATCAATGAAAAACAAATTGCAATTGACCCTGGTTTTGGTTTTGGAAAAACAATGGAAGATTCTGCAGAATTATTTCTAGGGTTGGAAAATTTGATTGACACCTACCCTGTAATCGTTGGTTATTCTAAAAAAAAATTTACAGAGTTATTAAAAATGACTAATAATGAAATGGAAGAATTCTGTTTAAAATCAGGTGTCTCTATGTTGAGATTACACATAGATAATTAAATAATTTGTGTATCGTAATATGTTAGGCTGATTAAAGGAAATTATGGCAGGATTAAAACCAAACGATTTTTTTTGGATCATTGAAGGAAAACTTGCTGTATCAGAGTGCATAGGTGGCGGTGGTCTTACAGCCAGAAAAATTAGACGTGAAGAAGAAATTCAATGGCTCAAGAGCCAAGGAATAAATTCAATTTTTTCTTTACTTGACTCAGATTTCAATTTAAAAAATTATCAAGAAGTTGGTTTTCGTACTTATCATTTTCCACTTGGTGAAAATGTAGGGGCTGAGTCGATAAGTTTAATTTTTGAAGCTATTAAAGAAGCTTTGTCTGATAAAGAGAGAAAGCTTCTAATCCACAGGGAATATCTTGATGAAGAAGTTCCTGGAATTTTGGCTGGCTATTTAATTTATTCAAAACTTCTTGATGACCCAATATTTTCTCGTACAATTCTCGAGAGGATACTTGGAAAACCTCTATCCCCAAAAGCAATTGCTTTAATACCAACTAGTTAATATGTCGCTGACTATCAATATTGATGGGATAACTGTTTTCGCAAAACATGGGGTCTACGATGAAGAAAAAATTAACAATCAAAAATTTTTAATCGACTTGAATGTTGAACTTAAGGAAGAAATTATTAACTTTACTAACTACGAACTAGACAGTCTTGATAAAACTATAAACTATGAGACTTTTGTAAACGAAGTAGTTGCAATTTGTAAAAAAAATTCATTTAATTTATTAGAAACCTTAGCTTATACTATTCTGAATTCCTTCAAAAGACACAAAAAAATTTCATCAATGACTGTAACAATCCATAAACCAAACTCTCCATTACAAGATAATGTTGATGATGTTAGCGTGACAGTAAGTGAAAAATTTTAACAAAATTATCTTATCTCTTGGATCAAATATTGACGATAGAAAACTTAATTTAGAAAATGCTGTTAGAGAAATATCAAGAATAGCAAAGCCAATTAAAATTTCATCAATTTATGAATCTGATCCGATTTTATATGAAGATCAAAATAAATTTCTAAATATTATTTTAGAAATAGAGTTTGATAGCTCTTCGATCAAATTGTTGAAGAAAATTAAAGAAATTGAAAAAAGGCTTGGTAGAAGAGAAAATTTTAGATTTGGCCCAAGAGTTATAGACATAGATATTATTTTTTTTAATAACGAAATCTCAAAAAAAGAAAAGTTGACTATCCCACATTATGACTGGAAAAATAGGAGTTTTGTAATAATTCCTCTTTCCGAACTATATGATGAATTTGTTTCTGATGATTACAAAATAGATAATCAAAAAATAATTAAATTTGGTAATATTAGTATTAAATAATTACGGGCACCTTAAAGGGCACGATAAGAATGAAAATTTTAAAAACTACTAATTTACTTAAGAATCATAATGATATTTGTTTAGTTCCAACAATGGGTGCCTTGCATGATGGCCACATCTCATTAATTCATAAAGCAAAAGAGACTGGATTAAAAATCGTAGTGTCAATATTTGTAAATAAACTTCAATTTAATGACGAACAAGATTTTATTAATTACCCCCGAGATATTGAAAAGGATATAAAAATTTTAAATGATTTAGACGTTGATTTTGCTTTCATACCTGATGAAGAGACTATTTATCCAAAATCTGGATTTGAGAATTTATACTCAGGAAATATTGGAAATAAATATGAAGGGTCGTCACGTCCAGGTCATTTTGATGGTGTATTAACTATAGTTAATCGGCTTTTTCAATTAATTCGTCCACACACTGTGATTTTCGGCTCAAAGGACATACAGCAGTTGTTTTTAATTAAAAAACTAATTTTGAATAAAAAATATGATATAAGAATTATTGAGCAAAACACCAAAAGAACCAAAACGGGTTTAGCTCTAAGTAGTCGAAATAAATTATTGACTAAAGAAGGCATGAAAAAAGCTGAAAATATTTTTAAAGCTTTGCTTTTAGTTCAAAATGAACTTGAAAAATCCACAGATTTAATTGATATCGACAACAAAGCAAAATCACTACTTGTTTCAGAAAACATTCAGTTAGACTATTTAGAAATTTTAGATATGAATACATTTTCACCACCTAAAGGAGATTCGAAAGATTTTGTTATTATTATTGCTGTTGTAATTGAAGGGGTAAGGTTAATTGATAATATTCGATTCAAATATGAGGAAATTAAATGAAAAATATCATTGCTATTGATGTAGGCAATACTGAAACAACTGTTGGTGTAGGTAATAGTTTAGAATGGAAAAGTTATAGGTATACCACAAGGAAAGCTATTACATCTGACGAATTATTTATGATGTTTAAAACTACTATTGATCCTGAAAGTGTAAATAGTGAAAATTTGGATGGTTCCATTATTTGTTCGGTAGTACCTCAAATTACAGATAGTGTAGCTGAGGCAACAAAAAAATTTACATCTAGGTTAGTTCATATTGTAGGACCAGGAATAAAAACCGGACTAAAAGTCAATATTGATAATCCAAAAGAGCTAGGGCCTGACAGGATAGCAAATTCTGTAGGAGGTTATAAAAAAGCTCAAAAGTCAGTAATAATTGTTGATTTGGGAACGGCAACAACTTTTGATGTTGTCAATGAAAATAAGGAATATTTAGGTGGATCAATTGCTCCAGGTATAAAAATATCTCTTGAAGCATTAACATCAAAGACCTCATCTCTTAAATCAGTTGAGCTATTGCATCCAAAATCAGCGGTAGGAAAGAATACATATGAAGCAGTACAAAGCGGTCTCATTTTTGGGCACGCTTCCATGATTGACTCAATGTTAGAAAAAATTATATTAGAAATTAGTATAAACCCAAAAATAATTATTACCGGTGGATTAGGAGAGATTATTCAGCCAATTCTCAATGTTGAGACAGAGTATTCAAAGGATTTAACATTAAATGGACTTGAAGAAATATATTTTTTGAATAATTAGGCTGTACTAAATGGATAACTTTTCAAAATCAGAAAAAGAAATTTATGACTTGAGAAAGCAAAAAATTAGCTTTCTGAATGAGCTTGCATCTAATTCTTTTCCTACGAAATTTATTGAATCTGTAAAAGTAGCAGATGTAATAAAAGAACATTCTGAAATTAAAGATGGTGAACATACCGGAGTCAATGTCTCAATTAGAGGAAGAATATTAAATGCGAGATCATTTGGAAAATTATTATTTTATGACTTACTAGATCAATCTGGCAAAATTCAACTTTTGATAAATTCAGGGGAAATTGATGAGCTCTATTTAAAGCTATTTGATAATTTTGATATTGGTGACATTATTGCTGTCAATGGCGAAATAATTAAAACTAAAAAAGGTGAGCTTTCCATTAAAGTCAATGAAACAACGATTTTGTCAAAAAGCTTAAGAACTCTTCCAGAAAAATGGCATGGTCTGAAGGATAAAGAAACTAGATTTCGACAAAGATATCTTGACTTAATAGTCAATCCAGAATCCAAAAAGATTCTTCAAACTAGATCAAATGTTGTCAGACTATTAAGAGAATATCTTCACGCAAATGAATTCATTGAAGTAGAGACTCCAATCTTACAATCAAAAGCTGGTGGTGCTATTGCGAAGCCCTTTCTCACTCACCATAATGCACTTAATTTAGATATGTATTTAAGAATTGCACCAGAGCTGTACCTAAAAAGGCTTGTTATTGGGGGATTTGAAAAAGTTTTTGAAATTGGAAAAATATTTAGAAATGAAGGAATTGATCAAACCCATCAACCTGAATTCACAATGCTGGAAAGTTATCAGGCTTACGCAGATATGAACATTGTTATGGATATGGTTGAAGATATGTGTGAATATGTGTTTGATAATTTAGAAATTAATAAAGAAATAGAATTTAACGGTGAACAAGCATCTTTTTCTAAACCATGGAAAAGGGTAAGTATGTATGATTTAGTTTCAGAAAAATTTGGTATAGAAATAAACTTTAATACAGGGTTTGAAGATTTAAGCTCTAAATTAACTGATCAAAATATTGATTTTGAAGCTCAGACGGTTGGCCTTCTCGTATTTGAATTATTTGAGAATTTTATTGAAAAAGATATTAAAGATCCAACTTTTGTTATAGATTATCCGGTTGAAGTCTCTCCATTTGCTAGAGAAAAAAAAGATCAAGAAGGTGTAACTGATAGATTTGAGTTATTTGCTTTTGGAAGTGAACTAGCAAATGGATTTTCTGAATTAATTGATCCAGAAGATCAATCTTACAGACTTAAAGAACAAGCTATTAAAAAAAGTGCTGGAGACGAAGAGGCTCATGTAGAAGATGAAGACTATGTAGAAGCTTTACAGTATGGTCTTCCTCCAACTGGGGGCTTAGGTTTTGGGATAGATAGATTTATTATGATGCTGGTTGGAAATCCCTCAATAAGAGAAGTTATAACTTTTACCCACTTAAAACCAGAAAATTAATTACTTCTTTCAATTAGATACCTGTTTATGTCTAGAAGAATGTTTTTAACTATTTTATTATCAATTTCCATTGCCGCACTTTCACTTTTTTCTAAGTGAGTTTTTAAAAATAATTTAGATTCAGAAATTATTTCATCATTATTAAATTCAGAAATTATTTCATTAACACCAACTCTATTTTCAGAAACATCTGATAGTATTTTATTTATTTTTTCCGGGTATTTTTCTAGTGCTATTAAAACAGGTAAAGTATACGTACCCTCAATTATGTCATTACCCGATGGCTTACCTAGGGTTTTTTCATCAGAACTCAAATCTAAAATATCATCAGTAATTTGGAAAATAATTCCACTGTGCCAAGCCCATTTACTAATTGAATTTATGGTCTCTTCTTTGCATCCTGATGCCATTGCTCCTAATTTTGCGCTAGTTTTTATTAAGCTTGCAGTTTTTCCTTCAATAATTTTTAAATAATCATCTGTTCCGTGATTTGTATCAAATGAAAACTGGACTTCTTTTGTTTGTCCCTCTACAAGCTGTGCATAGGTTGAAGCAAGTAACTTTACAGACTCGAGACCAAGCGATTCAGCAGCTAATTCTGAAGATCTTGCTAATAGATAGTCTCCGGCCAAAATGGATAAAGTAGAGTTCCATTTTTTATTCGTGCTTTCAACACCTCTCCTAGTTGTTGCATCATCAATTACATCATCATGGTATAAACTACCTAAATGTATTAGCTCGACAGAAACGCCAGCATCAATTACTTTTTCTTTACTCCCGTCACCCAATTCACCGGCCAGCAAAGAAATTAATGGTCTAAACCTTTTTCCTCCAGCTGAAATTAAATACTGTGAAATTTCAGTCAGATAAGCATCAGAAGAACTGCTGACTTGAATCAATCTTTCTTCTAGTTCTTTCAAGTTTTCCCATATGCTTGGTATAGGAATTATATTTTCAAGTTCTTTTGAGTCCATATCTAGAGAATAAGATGATTTTACAAATAGTTGTAATTTTCATTTAGATGTATAAACAGAGACTTATTAATATATAACTATGTTTGAAAGATTTACAGATAGAGCTCGAAGAGTCGTTGTTCTTGCCCAAGAAGAAGCAAGAAGACTAAACCATAATTACATTGGTACGGAACACATACTGCTTGGTCTAATTCAAGAAGGCGAAGGGCATGCAGCAAAAGCTATTGAAGAGTTAAACATCAATATTGATAGCGTTAGGTCTGAGGTCGTAGAAATAATTGGTGAAGGTCAACAATCACCTAGTGGTCACATTCCATTCACACCAAGAGCAAAAAAAGTTTTAGAACTATCTTTAAGAGAGGCACTTCAGCTAGGACACAATTACATTGGAACAGAACATATTCTCCTTGGCCTAATAAGAGAAGGAGAAGGTGTTGCAGCTCAAGTCCTAAAAAAATTAGGAGCTGAATTATCACAGGTTCGACAGACAGTCATAAAGCTCATTTCTAATTCTGGCGAAGGCAAAAAAGCACAAGCAGCATCAACCGGAGGAAGAGAAAGGCCAGGATCAGGTACAGGATCTGCAATACTTGACCAATTTGGAAGAAATTTAACAAGGATGGCTAAAGAAGGAAAGCTTGACCCAGTTATTGGTAGAACAACAGAAATTGAAAGAGTAATGCAAATTTTATCAAGAAGAACAAAGAATAATCCTGTTCTTATTGGTGAACCGGGAGTAGGTAAAACAGCAATTGTAGAAGGCTTAGCCCAAAAAATTATTTCTGGAGATGTTCCATCAACACTTCAGGGAAAACAAATTTATACTCTAGATCTTTCAGCACTTGTTGCGGGGTCAAGATATCGTGGGGACTTCGAAGAGCGACTTAAAAAAGTTCTTAAAGAAATAAAAACAAGAGGGGACATAGTTCTTTTTATTGACGAAATTCATACATTAGTAGGAGCAGGTGCTGCTGAAGGGGCAATTGATGCTGCTTCGATACTTAAACCAATGCTCGCACGGGGAGAATTACAAACAGTTGGAGCAACAACACTTGAAGAATTTAGAAAACACTTTGAGAAGGACGCTGCTCTTGAAAGAAGGTTCCAATCTGTAAAAGTTGATGAACCAAATCTATCTGATGCTATTGAGATACTCGATGGTCTTAAAGACAGATATGAGATTCATCACGGAGTAAGATTTACTGACCAAGCAATTGCTTCGGCTGTAAATATGGCAGATAGATATATTTCAGATAGATTTCTTCCAGACAAGGCAATCGATCTAATTGATGAAGCTGGAAGTCGAATGAGAGTTTACAAAAAGCCTTTAGATGCTGAAAAACAAGAGATTTCTGACAAATTAAAAAATCTCAGAGAACAAAAAATAGATGCAGTTCAATCACAATTGTTCGAAAAAGCAGGTCAAATCAGAGATCAAGAAAAAATGTTGCTTGATGAAATTGACTCTATAGAAGGTTCTAGCTCATCAGATATTGAGTTAGTTATTGACGAAGAAGAAATTGCAGAAGTATTAGCTCAATGGACTGGCATTCCGGTACATAGATTAACTCAAGAAGAGACAGCAAGACTTCTTGAAATGGAAAATGAACTTCATAAGAGAATTGTTGGTCAACATGAAGCCATAACAGCAGTTTCAAAAGCTATAAGAAGAACGAGATCTGGACTAAAAGATCCAAAAAGACCATCTGGATCATTTATCTTCTTAGGCCCATCAGGAGTTGGTAAAACAGAAACAGCAAAGTCTCTAGCTGAGTTTTTATTTGGCGATGAAGATTCATTAATTCAAATTGATATGTCCGAATATATGGAAAAACATACAGTTAGTAGATTAATTGGTTCACCTCCAGGATATGTTGGATACGATGAAGGCGGACAATTGACTGAAGCTGTAAGAAGAAAGCCCTTTAGTGTTGTCTTGCTTGATGAAGTTGAAAAAGCTCATCCAGATGTTTTCAATACATTGTTACAAATTTTGGAAGATGGAAGACTGACAGACGCACAAGGTAGAACCGTTGATTTCAAAAATACTGTAATAATTATGACAAGCAACCTAGGAACAAAAGATCTTTCTAAAAATATCGGATTTAGTAATTTATCTGATACTGGTTCATATGAAAAAATGAAATCAAAAGTAAACGAGGAACTAAAAAGATATTTTAAACCAGAGTTTCTAAATAGAATTGATGAAACAATTGTTTTTCATGAATTAACACTTGATGAAGTTAAAGAAATTGTTGACTTGATGCTTGATAGAGTACATAAGCAATTAAAAAATTCTGATTTAGAGATTGTTTTATCTGATGAATCAAAAGAATATCTTGCAACAGAAGGATATAACAAAGAATTTGGAGCAAGACCACTTAGAAGATCAATTCAGAGACTACTAGAAGATCCATTATCTGAAGAACTTTTAAAAGGAAAATACAAGGCTGGTTCAACAATAATTGTCTCTTTAAATGAAAAAGAAGGCAAGCTAGATTTTGAATCAGTAGAAGCTCCCAATGAGCCCGAAGTAGATTTTGCTGATTCAGATTCTTAAATAAAACTGTCAACTCGTAATAAAAAATTAACTTCTATCAAAAGATAATATATTTAAAATTGCTACTATAAATTCCAACAGGGATTTAAAGGTATTTGTATACCTACAACTAGTTGGACAAGGAGTAAACGTGACTCGAATGAAGTCAAAATGGCTGGTACTTTTTATTGTATTTGGCCTAATATTAACTGCTTGTGGAGGCGGAAGTGATGATGCAGCTGAAGAAGAAGTTGTAGCAGAAGAACCAGCAGAAGAGTTGGATTCACCTGCAACAACTGCGGCAGCAGCTGAACCAGTAGCTGACCCCCCAAGCATTTGTCTTGTATTAGACATTGGTGGTCTTGGAGACCTAGCATTTAATGATTTAGCGTATTCAGGATATGAAAAAGCTATTGAAGACTTTGGAATGGTTGGTACTTTCCTAGAGCCTGACGGTGGTGGAGAAAATAGAGGCGAACTTCTAGAACTTTGTGCAGAAGCAGGAAACGATTTAATTGTTGGTAATGGTTTCCTTTTTGATGCCGCAATGAATGAAGTAGCACCTAGTTATCCAGACATTAACTTTGCAATCACTGACGGTGTTGCAGAGCCAGGTAACGTAAGAGGAATGCTATTCAAGCATGCTGAAGGATCTTTCCTCGCAGGAGTTGCAGCAGCACTAAAAACAACAACAAATAATGTTGGATTCATTGGTGGAGTAGATTTTCCACTTATTCATGAGTTTGAGCAAGGTTATCTTGCTGGTGTTGCAGCTATAAATCCTGACATTACAGTTCAAATTGGATACGCAAGTGTTCCTCCAGACTTTTCAGGATTTAACGATCCTGTAAAAGGTAAGGAAATCGCACTTGCACAGTATGAAGCTGGAGCAGATATAATTTATCATGCTGCTGGCGGAACTGGTACAGGAATGTTCGAAGCAGCTAAAGAAGTATCTGAAGCAACTGGAACAAAAGTATGGGGAATTGGTGTAGACTTTGACCAATATTATACCGTTGGTAACCCACTTCCAGAACTACAAGAATACATCTTAACTTCTATGGTTAAGGCAGCTGATGTATCTATCTACAATGCTGCAAAAGCAACAGTAGAAGGTACCTTCACTGGTGGCCCTTCAGTTGATGACTTATCAACTGGCGGAATATATTTGTCTTATTCAGGTGGATATATTGATGACATAAAGGACACTCTTGAAGAGTATAAAGAAAAAATTATAAGCGGAGAAATTGTACCTCCGTCTGTAAGACCTTAAAAAGTCTATAAATTTTATATTCGTTCCAGGGGAAACTCTGGAACGAATATTTTTAAAATTAACATGAATATAGCAATCAACACCAATAATATTTCAAAATCCTATCCTGGGGTTTTAGCAAACTCAAATGTTTCAATACAAATTGATGAAAGCTCGATACATGCAATAGTTGGAGAAAATGGAGCTGGAAAATCTACATTAATGAAAATTCTATATGGTATGACTAAACCAGATTCTGGAAGTATTGAAATATTTAATGAAATAGTAACTATGTCATCTCCCAAAGATTCAATTACTTTAGGAATAGGGATGGTGCACCAGCACTTTATGTTAGCTAAAAATTTAACTGTATTAGAGAACATAATATTAGGAATAGACCGCCCATCGTTAAAAAACTTAGGTCTCAAAAAATATAAAAAAGCCATAGAAGAAGTTATGAGTAATTATTCATTAGATATAGATCTAAATATGTATGTGGAAGATTTGAGTGTTGGAGAAAAGCAAAGAGTTGAAATAATTAAAGTTTTATTTAGAGGTGCAAAAATTTTAATCCTTGATGAACCTACTGCCGTTTTAGTTCCTCAAGAAGTTGACGAGTTATTCAACAATTTAAAAAATTTAAGAGAAAACGGGGTCACCATTATCTTTATTTCACATAAACTTGATGAAGTTTTGGAAATAGCAGACCAAATCAGCGTTATGAGATCTGGCCAATTAATTGACTCCGTAAGGAATATGAATGTTAGTAAAATTGAATTGGCTGAGATGATGATTGGAAAAAGTTTACCATCACCTCCTCCTAGATCTACGGAGAAAAAACAAAACAAAATTATAGAACTTAAGAACGTCAGTTCAAACAACGTTGACGGTCGTCAGCTTTTTAAAAATATTTCGTTTAGTTTATATGGGTCAGAAATATTGGGAATTGCAGGTGTAGAAGGGAATGGACAAAAAGAAGTTGTTGAATCAATTATTGGTATTGAAAAGCTTGAATCAGGGGAAATATTTTTTAATGGAGAAAAAATTAATGATAAAACTACAAGAGAAAGATTAGATTCTGGAATCAGCTTTATTCCGGAAGATAGACAACTTCAAGCTATGATAATGGACATGAATTTGACAAATAATGTAATAATAGGGAGACAAAATATAAAAAAGTATAAATCAAACTTCGCAACTGTTAAAACGAAAAATGCTGTAAAAGAATCTGAAAATATTATTTCGTTATTTGATGTTAAAACCCCTGGAACAAATACCTTAGCTACAGCTCTTTCTGGAGGAAACCAACAAAAATTTGTCGTAGGCCGTGAATTAGAAGATGACCCCTCCTTATTAATAGCTTCACAGCCAACAAGAGGAATAGACATTGGCGCGCAAGCATTAATTTGGGAAAAACTCAGAGAAAGTAGAGATAATGGATTAGGAGTTTTGTTAATATCAGCAGATCTTGAAGAATTAATTGGATTATCTGATCGAATAGTTGTATTTTATCAAGGTTCATTAGTTACAGAGCTAAGCTCGGAAGAAGTCTCTCCAGAAGATCTTGGAGGTTATATGACTGGGTTAAAAAAATGAAGCTAAGATTAAGAATCGCAAGTTTTTCAGCTCCATTAGTTGCACTTTCGATAGCATTTGGATTAAGTTCATTAATTTTATTGTTCATTGGCAAGGATCCAATTGAAACTTTTAGAATCATGTTTGAGTATGGGATTAAAGGAAAATCTATAGTTTCAATAATCAATAGATCCATACCCTTATATATATCTGCAATTGCAGTTGCTGTTGGATTCAAGATGGGATTGTTTAACATCGGTGTAGAAGGGCAATATTTAGTAGCATCATTGATAGCTGCTTTTGTGGGATCACAATTTAGTATCATTACACCAATTCACATATTATTTATTATTATCATCGCAGTTGCGTCTTCTGCAATGTGGGCAGCGATTGCAGGCTATTTGAAAGTCAAGAAGGGTATTCATGAAGTAATTTCAACAATAATGCTAAATTACATAGGCACAGGTTTAATTGCTTATGGTCTTACCAATGTATTTGACGAAGCAGGCTCTGATTATGAATTACCAAGAACCCCGGAATTACCAGAAAGTGGCAAAATGCCAGCTCTTAATAATTTATTTAGACTTGAGGACCTTCAAGATTTGCATGGTTTTCTATTTGTAGCAATCGTCGTTGGAATTTTTTATTATTGGTTAGTTTGGAAAACAACATTAGGCTTTGATTTAAGAATTACTGGCGCAAATCCTGTTGCTGCAAAATTTAGTGGAATAAACCCAAATAGATTGATAATCGTAGCCATGGTCACATCAGGTGGATTTGCTGGACTTGTAGGTTTGGGTCCTTTATTGGGTTATTTTCATAGATTTACGATAGATTTTCCAACAGGTTTAGGATTTGCTGGAATTGCTGTTGCATTATTGGGAAGAAATCATCCATTTGGTATGGGAATAGGTGCTTTATTATTTGCATTTTTAGAAAGATCATCACAGATTTTAGATTTAAATGATGTTCCGAAAGAAATAGAGAGAATGCTCCAAGCATTCATCCTATTAATTGTTGTTGTTTTTTATGAGATAATTAGACGTTTTATAGTAAAACAACAAGTAAAAGATGCTTCAAAGAAAGTTGAAACATGATAAAAAATATATATAGTTTCATACTTAAAAGATACATAGTGATTACCCCTCTACTACTTGTTTTGATTGTTGCTCAGAGAGAAGAATATTCACAATTAACGACAAGTGGAACATTTGGATCTGCAATAAGATTAGCAATACCTATTATGCTCGCAGGGTTAGGTGGTCTGTTTTCTGAAAAAACAGGAGTAGTAAATATAGGTCTTGAGGGAATGATGATAATGGGAACATGGTTTGGAGCATGGGGTGGATTTACATATGGAGCATGGCAGGGTGTATTTATAGGAATGCTTGGAGGTGCTTTATTTGGCCTTATACATGCTATCGCCACTGTTTCATTTCAAGTTGATCACATTGTTTCAGGAGTTGCAATTAATATTCTTGCTGCTGGTGTAGCAAGATTTTTAAATGTAATTTCTTTTGAAGATGTTGCATATGCAAGCTCAACAGCTTCTCCAAGAATTACTGGTGAAATAGGAAAGATGACTGTCCCTTTTCTTGCAGGAGGGCCAATAAACGATGAGGAGACTTTTAATTTATTCGGAAGCATTGAGAATTTAGACATTTTTCTAATCTCAGATTTTGCTGGATTTATTCTAGGATTTTTGTCAAATATTTCATATTTGACTATTTTTGCGTTAGCAATAGTTCCATTTTCTCTCATTATTTTATGGCATACTCCTATTGGATTACAAATGAGAAGTGTTGGTGAATATCCTACCGGTAGTGAATCTCTTGGTGTAAATGTTTATCTAATGAAATACATTGGAGTTACTATATCAGGAGCTTTGTCAGGTTTGGCAGGAGCTTACCTTGTCGTTGGGGGAACAGGTATATATCTTGAGGGTCAAACAGGAGGTAGAGGATTCATTGGATTAGCTTCAATGTTGTTTGGTAACTATAAACCTTTTGGCATTTTGATGGGGTCAGGTTTGTTTGGATTTGCAGATGCTTTACAGCTTAGATCACCTCAAGCAGTTCACGGTTTATTAATCGTAATTTCAATATTTCTTTTTGTACTTGTACTCAAAACACTTTTTGAAAAAAAATATACCCAAAGCCTTATATCTCTATTGTTTAGTGGGGCTTTTTTAATTTGGTTTTTAAACTCAACAACTATTCCAAATCAATTTGTTTATTTTACACCACATATCACAACCTTGATCGTTTTATCATTTGCAAATCAAAGAATTAAATTACCGGAAAAAATAGGTGTGCCCTATAAAAAAGGAGAACTAAATTAAATTATCTACCTAAAAATGATATTTCTTGAATAGCACATTCCTTAAAAGCTTTTTGACCATTCAACTCTTCACCTGGATATGCACTTATTACCTCAATGCGAATTTTTGAAGATACAGTATCAAATGAAACCCACTGTTGTGACTGATTATTTTGTAATTCTTTTTCAATAATAAATTCTGGATTTTCTGTTGTGATGTTTATATCTCTCATTTTAAAATTTTTGATAAATGTCGTGCTTTTTTCTGGATTTTGGATAATGATAGTATCCCATGATATTGGCCTATCAAATTCAAACTCTAAAAAAGCGTCTGCACAACTTTGTTGAGCGTCTTGCCATGTTGATGGTGAGTCATCATATAAATTAGTACACAAAAAATCATCACTAAAATTACTTGATGAAGAACAAGATATAGGTTTAAAAAATTTCAACTTTCCTTCAATTGTTGTACTTGTTGACGTGATCGGGGTCTGTTCAATAATTGCTATTTCTTCAATTACTTCATTGGCAACACGACTGTTATAGAAAAAACTTGCTCCAGCTATCAAGGGAACAATTAAAGCAAGAAAGAAAACAGCTCTGATACCAGGGACTTCTTTTCTATTGGGCAAATTAGTTGCTCCATAATTACTCAGAGGTTTAACTGGAAGGTCTAGTAATTTTTCAATTCTCATTCGTTTAGCTTCAGATGTATTTTCAACTGAAACATCATCAATAACTTCATCTAATTTTAAGCCAAGCCACTCACCACAACTGGAGCAAAATTCTAAGTTTATATCTACAGTTGCTTGACAACCTTTACAAGTAATATTTTCCAATTTTTTCCTTGGTAAGTCGATTAATAATAAAATAATACAGTAACATTCAAATAATTAAAATACTCAAATAATAAAACGAGGATTTATGAAAAATAATCAATTAATACCCGGAGAGCCTCTTCGTGAAGGGGTCGACTTAATCGCTGATAAAAAGACAGGAGCTTTAATTGTTGTAGGGAATTCTTCAAAATTAGAAAAAATTTCCTCTGGTGGTATTAATTTAACAAATTGTAATTTCACTCCAGAAATGCTGGGGGAGCTTGCAAAAATGGATGGAGCAATAATTGTTGATGAAGACGTTAATCAAATTTTAAAAGCAAACGTTCATTTAAATCCTTCAGATGAAATTCAAACAACTCAAACTGGGACAAGACACAGAACTGCTCATCGTGTTTCAGTTGAAACGGCACTTGATGTGATCGCAGTCTCGGACGAATCTGGAATAATCAAAGTTTTTTCAGGAGATGAAGTTAATGAGTTAGAAGAATCATCAATGATCCTAGGTAGGGTAAATGAGTCACTTCAATCCATTGACAGAACAAGACGAAGGTTTGATGATTCAGTTTTTGAACTTGGTGAATTAGAAGTAGAAAACTCAATAACAAATCAACAAGTTTTAGAAGTTATTCAAAGAGGAGAATTACTAGGTCGCTTATCAAGACAAGTTAAAAACGAAGCTGAAAATCTTGGAGATGATTCAGGTTTGGTTATGATACAGATTGATTCATTGGAGTCTGGTGTTCGGCAAACATTAGATTTAGTTTTAAAAGATCATCTTCCAACTAAAAAATTTAGGAATATAAATAAGGCTGTTGATGAGATATCAAATTTAACTTATGAAGAATTAAATTCAGTTCAAATCCTAGGAAATATTCTTTTTATGCAACCTTTAGATGAAATTTCAATATCAAAGGGATATAGAGTTCTTGCAAGATTTCCAGGATTACCTGACAATTTACATGATTCCCTCGTTTCAAAATTTAAATCACTTCCAAATCTACTTTCAGCAACAACTACAAAACTTTTTGAAGTTGACGGTATTGGTCAAAATAGAGCACGACAGCTAAGAGAATATTTTGACACTTTACTTAAAAATGTAGGATTCAGTTATATTAATGGTAATTAACTAGTTTTAAATCTATACTAATCTTCTAATTTATGGCAACAAAATCTAAAAAATCTCAAGATAAATATAAACCAGATCAATTTGTTGTTCACCCACACCATGGAGCAGCAAAAGTCGTGAGAAAAGTAAATAAAAACGTTGAAGTTTTTGTTGAAGGGGAGCCAAAGTCAAAACGGATCCAATATTTTGAAATTCAGGTTTTGATGGATGGTTTAACGGTTATGGTTCCAGTTGAATCTGTTGATGAAGTAATAAGACCAATAGTTTCAAAAAATGCTATTTCTAGAAAAGTATTTCCGATATTTAAAGAAAAACCTGAAGAAGCTGGAACTAATTGGAGTAGATGGTACAAAGTTTTAACAGAAAAAATGACATCTGGTGACATAATACAAGTTGCAGAAGTAGTAAGAGACCTCTCTCATGCTCAAATGAATAAGGGAATATCTCCAGCGCTTAAAAGAATGCTTGCTAAGGCAAGAGTGACTTTGGCTAGTGAAGTTGCATGTGCTCTTGAAATCGACGAAGAAGCGGCTGTTGAAAAAATAAATCAATATCTTCCAGAAGAAGAACCTGACGACGGTTTGTAAATAAAAATAAAATATTAAATATGTTAATTGGTCATGGTTGGGATTTACACCAACATTCAAAAGATGAAAAACTTATTCTTGGGGGAGTGGAGTTTGATGAAGATGGATTTACAGGTCATTCTGACGGAGATATTTTACTCCATGCTCTTTGTGACGGACTTCTAGGTGCTACTGGAAAAAAAGATCTTGGTTACTATTTTCCTTCAAACGACACAACGCCAAAAAATATACCAAGCACGGAGATTTTATCCGAAGTTCTAAATATTATTGAGTATCAAAACCTAAAACTTATTAATTTAGATATAACTATTGTCACTCAAAAATTTAATGTTCAAGAAAAAGCTGACAAAATTCAAGAAAATCTATCAAATCTTCTTAATATCTCAAAAGACCTGTTAAATATAAAAG